>NZ_QHKO01000004.1:0-300000 GCF_003260125.1 Lujinxingia litoralis | reverse complement strand
GTCGCCTTCATGAACATTCAGGTCAACACCGATAGCAGCATTCAGGGCGATGAGCGTCTCGAAGAGATCGTGGACACCATTGTCAGCAACCGGATTGAGCGTTTTCGCCACGACGTGACCCGCGTTGAGGTTCATCTGCGCGATGAAAACGCCCAGAAGGGAGGCGCAGACGATAAGCACTGCACCATGGAAGCCCGGGTCGAAGGGCTTTCGCCGCTGGCGGTGTCTCATAACGCCGATGAGTTGCGGGCGGCGATCACCGGGGCGGCGCGCAAGCTGGAGCACGCGCTCGACAGTGCGCTGGGCAAGCGTAAGGAGCATCGTTGAGCGCCAGGCGCTTGAGCGTCTGGTAGTGCGGAAGGTTCGCCAGAGAGTTCAGGGAGGCCAACCCGTCAGGGTTGGCCTCTTTTTGTTCTGGCGAGCGGGCGTGGCGGTGGTGGAGGCTGCGGGGGCCGGGGGCGTCTTGCGGGTTTGCGTCCGCGGCAATGCACATATCTTCCAGGGGGAGGATGGCGAAGGCCTGTGTTTCGGTGCGCGGTGGTGGGTGGCAAGCGCGGTGTGGAGCACGATCACGATCGCTTAAGGAGCATGTTATGGACACCTATCCCCGGTTGAGCGCGCTTCGGCTGCGCGTGCGTCACCTGGCGCCCCTGTTGCGTTTTTATAAGGAGGTGGTGGGGTTGGCGGCCGAGCACCAGTCGGAGGCCGGGCAGGTTGCGCTGGGGGGGGAGGGGGCGTCGCCGATACTAAAGTTTGAGGAGGCGCCCGACGCTCCGGAGCGGCCGGAGCACTCGGCGGGGCTCTTTCATCTGGCGTTGCGGGTTCCCGATCGAGGCGCGCTCGGGGGCGTGCTGCAGCGCATTGAAGAGGCCGGGTATCGTCTGTGGGGAGCCTCGGATCACCGGGTGAGCGAGGCGTTGTACCTTCGGGATCCCGGAGGGCACGGGCTGGAGATTTACCGCGATCGGCCCGAAGAGGAGTGGCCGGTGGGGAGCGATGGCCGGGTGCAGATGGAGACGCTGGCGCTGGATCTGGAGGCGCTGCGGGGGGAGGCCAACGCGGGTGAGGCTGGCGAGGCCCCCGAGATTGAGCTGGGGCATGTGCATCTGGAGGTCAGCGATCTGGCGGCGATGCAGCGGTTCTGTGAGGTGGTGCTCGGGATGAAGGAGCGGGCGCGCCAGCCGGACGCGATCTTTTTAGCGTGGGGAGGCTATCACCATCATATCGCCGCCAACGTCTGGCGTCGGTGTCGCCTGCCGGCTCGGCCCGATGCGCTGGGGCTGGCGGCGATCTGCGTGGCCTGGGAGACGCGGGCGGAGGTGGAGGCCGCGCTGCAGCGGGCCGCCGGGGAACATGCGCTGGGCGTGGAGGCGCAACTGAGTCAGGGCCGGGTGATCGGGCCCGACGGGATTCGCTGGGAGTTGGCGTCGGGCGCCCGATAAGGGCACGCTCCGGGGCGTGGTGAAAGCAGCAAGAACACAAAAAGGCCAACCCGAGGTGGGTTGGCCTTTTTGAAAGTCGGGGCGAGAGGATTTGAACCTCCGACCCCTTGCTCCCGAAGCAAGTGCGCTACCAGGCTGCGCTACGCCCCGACAAGGCGTTGTTCGGCAGGTCGGCCGAACGAGGACTGTATATAGGGGCGAGTTGGCGAGGTGTCAACCCTGTCGTACGCAAGAAATGAAGTTTTCGGTGGGGAGGGCGGCAAAGAGGCGGGTGTCGGGCTCGTGTGGGGGGCATATCTGGGGCCCGGCCCTCGGCGTTCAGCTGCGTTTGGAGCGTCCGAAGTCGCGGGCGAGTCGAAATCCGGTGCCCACCGAGGTCGCGTCGGGAGGGCGCACCTCGCGGGAGGCCAGCCGGCAGTTCTCGGCGCTGGAGAACCAGGAGCCGCCGCGGTAGGCGCGGGCGCCGGGATCGCCCTCACCGGGTTCGCCCTCGGCGAGGATGTCCGCGCACCAGTCGCGGACATTGCCGGCGGCCCCGCGCAATCCGTAGGGGCTGGTATCGTCTGGGAAGGCGTCGATCGGGGCCGGAGTTCGCTCGGGGGAATGGAGCATCTTGCACCAGGTCGGGTCCAGGTAGTCACCCCAGGGGTAGAAGCGCCCATCGACGCCCCGGGCGGCCTTCTCCCACTCGGCTTCGGTGGGCAGGCGCCAGGGCTGGCGGGTGCGGGCGGCCTCCCAGGCGGCAAAGGCCCGGGCGTCGTTCCAGCTGATGTGGGTGACCGGCCAGCGGGCGACGTCGTCGGGTTGGTGGCGGTGGAGGCAGTAGCCCCCGTGGGGCGCCAGTTCGTAGAGGGGCACACCATCGGAGGTGTCGCTCTGCAGGGAGCCGCGCGGGCGCCGGGCTTCGGCTTCGTGGTCCAGATTTTTTTCGACCAGGGCGTTGAGGAAGTCCAGGTATTGTGCGTGGGTGACCGGGTGGCGTCGAATCACAAAGCCCTCGACCCAGCGGGCTTTGCGGGGAGGGCTGGTGGCTACCAGCGGGTCGCCTCCCTGCCAGAAGTAGCCGGGCGGGACGTAGATTTCGTCGTCGTGGAGTTCGTCGGTGAAGGGAAGCTCGATCTGGCGAGGACGCGTGGCGCCGGGGGCCTGGCCGGTCCATCGGCCCTGGCGCTCGATGACCACCGGGTAGCGCACCTGCTGGCGCCCGGCGGCGTTGAGTGTGATGAGGTAGCTGCCCATGGCCAGCTCCACATCGACCAGGGGAGTGAACCCCAAAAAGCGTTTGAGTCCGGGGATCAGGCGGCGATCTTTTTGTACGTAGCGGAAGATCTCCACGCGGGCGCCGGGCGGGTCGGTCCAGATGTTAAGCTGTCCGTGGCCGGTGAGGTAGTCGTCGAAGCGCCCGGTGTTGTGGGCGCGGATGAAGACTTCCATGGAGGTGGCGCGGGCCAGGTCGCGCTCGAGTTCGGCGCGGGCGTGGTCGCGCTGGTAGATGCCGGCCAGGCGATCGTGGGCTTCGGCCAGCTCCGGGACGTGGGCCAGGGCCGATTCCAGGTGGCGGATGGCCTGGGCGCGCACCGCGCCGCCCTGCCGATCTAGAAAGTAGGCTTCTTCTTCGAGTTCCCAGGCGGCACGTTTTTCTTCGACCGGGGCGGTGGGGCGGAGTTGGTCGAGGCGCTGGCGGGCCTCCCGGCGCAGTTCATCGGCGCGTTGGCCGATGGCGTGGTGGCGTGGCAGGAGCTCGTCGGCCTGGGCTACCAGGTGCAGGGCCTGCTGGCGGCGGTTGGCGCCGTCGCGCCAGTCGCTGATGACCCGGGCCAGCTCGGCGGCGTCGGCCGGGCGGTGCTCGGCCTCGGGAGACATCGCGCGCAGGCAGAGGTCGATGAGCTCGGTGGGGGCGCCGAGCGCGGTGCCCGGGGTGCGATCCACGCCATTCATGACCTGGAGGATGATCGCCGAGGCGTTGGTGCCCTCAAAGGGGGAATGGCCGTCGAGGACGTTAAACAGGATCGCGCCCAGGGAGTAGACGTCGCTGGCCGGTCCCAGACGGTCGTGTTCGCCGCGGGCCTGCTCCGGCGACATGAAGGCCGGGGTCCCCACGATGCTGCCCTCATGGGTCTCGAAGCTGGCGTCGCGGTGGCGATCGGTGGTGACCGGGGCTTGGGCAAACTCCTGGGCGTGGTCGGGCTCGTGTCCGCATACCTTGGCCAGGCCCCAGTCCAGCACCTGCACCTCGCCATAGTCTCCGACCATGATGTTGGAGGGTTTTAAGTCGCGGTGCAGGATGCCCCGGGAGTGCGCGTAGGCGATGGGCTCGCAGACGCGCAAAAAGATGCTGATCAGGGAGCGAAAGGTCCGGTCCCAGTCGCGTTGCTGGGGGGGGAGTTCGGCGTACTCCTGATGACGCTCGGCGATGACCTGCGAGAGGGTGCGGCCGCGGACCTCACGCATGGCAAAGAAGATGCGGCCGTCGTCGAGCTGCCCGAGTTCATGCACCGGGACGATGCCCGGGTGATCGAGCTGGGAGGTGAGTTGGGCCTCATCGACAAAGCGTGCCAGGGCGGTGGGGTCGTCGAGGCGGTCGGGCCGGATGACCTTGAGCACCAGCCGGCGGTTGAGGCGGGGGTCGCGCACCCGGTAGATCTCGCCACTGCCGCCGCGGCCGAGCATGCCCATATTGATGTAGCGCCCCAGGGGTTGCCCCACGCGCAGCGGAGCGATGTGGGTGGCCGAGCAGGATGAGGCCCGGCGCTGAAAAGGAGAGGTCAGCGCGGGCACCCGAGGGTTGGTGGGGGCGGGGGCCTGGGTCAGCGTTTCATGGCTAGATCGCGGCGAAACCTGACGTGCGTCATGATCGGACATGCGGTCGTACCACAGCAGGAGAGTGTCGAGATGGGGGAGGCCGGCAAGGGCGGCCTGGTTCCTGTCGGAAGAGGCGTCACTGTAGATCATCGGATGCGTGCTTGCACGTGGCCTGTGGCCTCGACCGAATCGCCTCGGTATGCCACCCTTGCGCGGTTGCCGCGCCGCTGGCCGGCCCTATCGCTGAACCGTCCACGGCGCCCGACCGGGCGCGGAATTGCAGGAGTGATGATGATTGAGACTCTTCAGGTCACCAAAGACCAGGGCATTCTGGAGATTGCCTTCAACCGACCCGAGCGTAAAAACGCCCTGACGCTGGCCATGTACGACGAGGCCGCGCGGGCGCTGAGCGAGGCCAACGACGATAAGGACGTGCGCTGCGTGGTGTTACGCGGGCTGGGAGGGCATTTCTCCAGCGGCAACGATCTTCGGGACTTCATGAGCGATCCGCCGGTCAATGAGGATAGCCCGGTGTTTCGTTTTTTGCTCGCGCTGCGTCGCTCCTTCCATCCGGTGATCGCCGCGGTAGAGGGCTATGCCATCGGGATCGGGACGACGATGCTGCTGCATTGTGACCTGGTCTACGCGCATAAAGACACGCGTTTCCGGCTGCCCTTTGTGGAGCTGGGCCTGGTGCCGGAGGCCGGCTCCAGCCTGCTTCTCTCCCAGATGGCCGGGCATCGCCTGGCGGCGGAACTCCTCTATCTGGGCGACTTCTTTGACGTGGAGATGGCGTCGCGCTGCGGGATCATCAACGAGGTGGTCGAGGACGATGTGAGCGCGCGGGCCCTCCAGGTGGCCGGGACGCTGGCTCAGAAGTCGCCGCAGGCGCTGCGCCTGACCAAGTCGCTTTTGCGTCGGGGGGATGAGGCCCAGGTGTTGGAGGCGATGCGTGCCGAGGCGGCGATCTTTGCCGCGCGTCTGAGCTCGCCGGATTTCGCCCAGGCGGTGGCGAAGTTCATGGGTAAGTGAGGCGAAGAGGGGCGCGGCTCGCCGTAAAAAAACCGGGAGGCCCGGCGTGAATACGCCGGGCCTCCCGGGATCTGGCGGACGCCCGAGGGCGTCCGCGTTTAAAGTGCGCGAGCATCAGTATTGCTCAGGCGCGCCGGTCTCTGAGGGGCTGGTGTTGCCCGGCTGAGAGTCGGCCGGGGCGTTCATATCCATCGACTTTTGCAGCTTATCAATGGATTTTTCGATGTCTTTCTCGAAGTCCTCGGTGGATTTGCGGACCTCTTCGGCGGCCGCGGCGACTTCATCGCTGCCCTCGGTGGCGCGGCGATCGGCTTCCTCGCGAATTTGATCCATGCCCTCCTGGATCTTCATCCAGCCGTCCTGCAGGGGATCCTCTCCGGAGGGACCACCGCCATAGGGCTCGGTGGATCCGGACTCGGTGGATCCGGACTCGGTGGAACCGGCGTCGCCTCCGGCCGGTTGTTGCTGGTTGTCGGTGGCGGCGCCGGAGGTGTCGGAGGACGTGGGTTTGCTGCCCGGCTGCTCTTCGACAGGCCCGCTACCGTAGGGGTTTTCGGCCGGTTGGCCGGAGGGCGCCGGCGTGGTCATGTCTTTCTTGTCGGAGGAGGTCTGATCGCAGGCGGCCAGCGAAAGGCCACCGGCAAGAAGGAGCGCCATCAGGGCGCGATGAATCGAAGTTGAGCGCATGATGATACCTCGTGGCTCGGGTCTGTTGCGCGGCCCGATCGGTTCGTCGTGCTGCTCGTGGCTCGATCCCGGCGTGCGCCGCGCGTCTCTAGATAAAAGTAGGGGCGAGCGTGCGGCCACCAAGCGCGAAGCCCGTCGGCTCGGGGGTTGTCTGCTGAGGGGGATTCTTTACAATGCCGCCGCTCCTCTAAGGTGTGGGCGGCGGCCCCCCGGGCAGGTGGCGCCGTCCCGTGAATGAACCCAACCCGTGATGTAAGAGAGGTTTCGATGAGCTCACAAAAAGAGACGCGCGCGTTTGAGGCGGAAGTCAGCCAGGTCCTCCGGCTGATGATTCACGCGATGTACTCCAATAAAGAGGTGTTTTTGCGGGAGCTGGTCTCCAACGCCTCCGACGCCATCGACAAGCTGCGCTTTGAGGCGCTGGCCGATCCCGAGCTGCGCGCCGAGCAGGGGGAGGCGGCGATCGCGCTCTCGGTGGACCGGGAGGCTCGCACCCTGACGATCGCCGACACCGGCATCGGGATGAGTCGCCAGGAGGTGACCGAGAGCATCGGGACCATCGCCCGCAGTGGCACCCGGGAGTTTCTGGAGCGCTTAAGCGGAGACCAGCAGGCCGACGCTCAGCTCATCGGTCAATTCGGGGTGGGATTCTACTCGGCGTTCATCGTGGCCGAGCGCGTGGTGCTGACCACCCGGCGCGCTGGCGAGCGCGATGCGGTGCGCTGGGAGTCGACCGGCGACGGGGAGTACACCCTGGAGGCCGCCGAGAAAGCGCAGGCGGGCACCGAGATTGTGCTGCACCTGCGCGAGGACGAAGACGAGTTTTTGGAGCCGATGCGCCTGGAGACCGTTGTGCGTCGCTACTCCGACCACATCTCCTTTCCGATCTATCTGGTGGAGGAGGCCTCCGAGGAGGGCCAGGAGCCGACGCGCCGGCAGCTCAACGAGGCCTCGGCGTTGTGGACGCGTTCTGCCAGTGAGATCAGCGCGGAGGATTATACCGAGTTTTACCGGCATGTGGCCCGGGCCTTTGACGAGCCGCTGGCGCATGTTCACACCACGATTGAGGGGCGGCTGAAGTTTACGCTGCTCCTTTATGTGCCCTCGGCGCGCCCCTTTGATTTTGCGATGGCCGGTCAGGAGCGCCAGGGCGGGGTGAAGCTCTACGTCAAACGGGTCTTCATCATGGATGAAGCCGAGATGTTCTTGCCGCGTTACCTGCGTTTTGTGCGCGGGGTGGTCGACAGCGACGATCTGCCGCTGAACGTCTCCCGGGAACTGCTGCAGGATAATCGCGTGGTGCGCACAATGCGCCAGACCGCGATCAAGAAGGTGCTGGAGCGTCTGGAGACGTTGAGCCAGGACGCCGAGGCCTACGGGACCTTCTGGAATGCCTTTGGTCCGATTCTCAAAGAAGGGGTGATCGAGGAGCCCGAGCGCAAAGAGCAGATCGCTGCGCTGCTGCGCTTTGCCTCGACCTCGCCGGCGACAGAGGATGCGCCGGAGGCGCAGCAGGTGCGCCTGGCGGATTATATCGAGCGGATGCGCCCGGGGCAGGAGGCCATCTATTACATCACCGCCGATAGCTACGCCTCGGCGCTGGCGAGCCCGCACCTGGAGATCTTTAAGGCCCGCGGCGTGGAGGTGCTGGTGTTAACCGACGCGGTGGACGAGTGGCTGGTCAACCACCTGAGTGAGTTCCAGGGCAAGGCGCTGCGCTCGGTGACCCGGGGGGCGCTGGATTTGGAGTCGCTGGGCAAAGACGCCGAGGCCGCCGAGGAGGAGAGTGCGGTCGAGGACGCAGCCGAGGAGGCCGAGGCGGCAAGCGAGGCGGAGCGCGCGCCCTGGCTGGGGGCGGTCGAGGAGCTCCTTGGCGAGCAGGTGCGGGAGGTGCGGCTTTCGCAGCGGCTGACCGATTCGCCCTCGTGTCTGGTGCGCGAGGAGTGGGAGATTGGCGAGCGGATGCGCCGCATTCTGGAGCAGGCCGGCGAGTCGGTGCCGGCGAGCGCGCCGATCCTGGAGCTGAATGAAAAGCACCCGCTGGTGGCGCGTCTGGCGCGGGAGGAGTCCGGGGAGCGGCGCACGCGTTTGGCCGAGCTGCTCCTGGATCAGGCGCGGCTGGGAGAGGGCGGACAGCTCCAGGCGCCGGCGCTCTTTGTGCGTCGCCTCAATGAGCTGCTCGTCGAGTTGATGGACGAAGCCTGATTCGGGTGGGCATCGGGGCAGGAGCGCGTGCGCGAGGTTGCCCCGCGGCCCTGGTTGTCGGGAGTAAGAGAGCCGGGCGCGTGACGCGCCCGGCTCCTTTTTGGCCGGGGCGCCGGGGCGCTTAACCAGCCGTAACGCCGCCTTTATTGGAGGGGGCCCGGGGGCTCTGCTAGCGTGGCGTTCGCAGTGGGGGGCGGGGGAGGAATGGCGCCGCGTCGACAGATTGCGTGGGAACGTGAGGAAGGGAAGATGCAGTACACGAAGTGTTTAACCGCGGTGATATCGGGTTGTCTGGTGATGGGACTGGCCAGCGCGGCCACGGCGCAGGAGGTGCCCTCGGAGAATCCGATCGAGGCGCTGCAGCGGGCCAACCGTCTGGCCAATGCCGGAGCCTGGACGCGCTCGGTGCCACATTACGAGGCGGCGATTCAACGCGCCGGGGAGCAGTTTCCGGTGGCCTACTTCAATCTGGCCGAGGTGCTGCGCGCCAAAAACCTCTGTGAGCGGGCGGTGCTCTTTTACCAGTCCTATCTGGATCGGGGGGAGGAGGCCGACGTTTTGGAGGAGTCCCGGGCCGGAGTGGAGGCCTGTCGCCAGGGGGGACGCGCGATGGTGGCCGAGGGCAAAGAGACGCCCCCCGAAGAGGGCCCGGCGCGCTGGGTTAAGGTCCGGCTGAAGGTCGATGCGCAGGGTGAGGGGAGCGTTCAGATCGACGGGATCCCGATGTTTTTTTCGGGGCAGGAGCGCGAGCTCTGGATGCGTTCGGGCACCTATGCGCTGGAGGTCGCGCTGGTCGACCACGACGTGCTGGCCCGGGAGGTGGTCATCGGGGTGGAGCCCACTCAAGAGGTGGTGCTTACGCCGGAGCGGATGCTCTTTCACGGCAGTCTGATGGTGGAGGTCGATCGCCCGGGGGCCCGGGTGCGGGTGGAGCCCCGGGAGCTCGACTCACCGACGCGGGCCAATGTGGAGCCCTTTACGCTGGAGTCGCCCTGGGAGGAGGTCCGGGAGCTGCCCACGGGGACCTATTTCATCGAGGTGACCCTTGATGAGCATCATCGCTGGATCCGCAACGTCGAGGTGGAGCGCGAGCGCCAGGCTCAGGTCAACGTCCGGCTGCGCAGGATGCTCCCGGCGGCGATTCGCCCCGGGCAGTGAGCCCGGTTGGCGCGTTTAATGATCGTCGCGGGGCCGCCGCACCTCCTCGACGATTTCCTCTGGCGAGGCGGCGCGTCCCGGTACCTGGTACTCGCCGCCGAACCACTTGCCCAGATCTTCGCTCTTGCAGCGTGGTGAACAGAAGGGGAAGGCGCTGTTGATGTTCAGCGCCGGGACCGGCGCCCGGCAGATGGGGCATTGAGGGGAGGGCTTTTTCTCGCTCATGAGAGGCTCCGTAAGAGAGGGCTGAGATGGGGATGGCCCGCCAAACACGGGGGGATGACGACGGTCGAGGGGGCGTGTGAAAAGTGGCGATGCAAAAACGCGACGCGGCGTTGCGAAGAGTAAACTTGAATCATGACGGGGGGAGTCTACAAAGTTTGGCCGTCCGCACGTGTTCCGTGCCTTTCCTCTTCGTCAGGACGTTTGCCGTGAACCTTTCGCACCCTTTTTGCACAACGCTGAGCGTTCGAGGCTACGAGCTCGACGTCTTCGGTCATGTCAACAACGCTGTCTACCTCAATTATTTTGAGCATTGCCGCTGGGAGGCGTTCCGCCAGCTCGGAGGTGATGTGCAGGAGGGCGGCGCGCAGATGGTGGTGCGCAAGTTGACGGTGGAGTACCTGGCCGCGGCCTACCTCTTTGATGAGCTGGAGGTATCGCTGTGGGTGGAGAGGCTGGGCACGACCAGCGCGACCTTCGGTCAGGCGATCAAGCGCCGGGCCGATGGTGTGAGCCTGGCAACAGCGGAGGTGGTCGTGGTGACCATCGACGCTCAGGGCCGACCGACCGGCTTGCCGACATGGATCCGGGAACAAGTCGAAGCCTGAGATTGTACCTTCGAGCCGGCGAGCATTCGCTTTGCCGCGATACGTCACGTATCCCCTGCAGGAAGCCCCCGCAGAGCGGGGCTTTGCCTCAGGACTCAATCCCCCAAGGAGTTTCAGAGATGAACACCAAGAGCTGGATGATTTTGCTGGTCGCCGCGTTGACCCTGGCGGTTGCCTGCAAGAGCGAGATTGACGGAAAAGCCGCCGCGGAAGTGGCTGAGCCGACCACCGAAGAAGCCGCCCCGGCGGCGGAAGAGACCGCTAAAGAAGAGCAGGCCGAGCTGCGCGAGCTGCCCTTCAACACCGAGGCTTCCAAGATCGAATGGGTGGGCGCCAAGGTGACCGGCGATCACACCGGTGGCTTTGAGAAGTGGGAAGGCGTGGGCCATGTCCGTGGCGAGCAGACCCTGGAGAAGGTGGCGTTCACCGTGGACACCACCTCGATCGTCTCGGACGACGAGCGCCTGACCGGTCACCTCAAGAACGAAGACTTCTTCGCGGTAGAGAAGTACCCGACGGCGAAGTTCGAATCGACCAAGATCGAAGAAGGCGCCGAGGGTGACGCCACCCATACCGTCACCGGCAACATGACCATGCTGGAAGCGACCAAGCAGATCACCTTCCCGGTGACCGTGAAGGTTGAGGAAGGCACGATGGTCGTGGACAGCGAATTCACCATCAAGCGCTTTGATTTCGGCATTGAGTACAAGGGCAAGGCCGATGACCTGATCCGCGACGAAGTGCTGATGAAGCTGCACATGGAGCTTCCGCTGAGCGAGCCGGCCGTAGCTGCTGAGCCGGCCGAAGAAGGCGCGGCGCCGGCCGAAGGCTCCGAGGGCTAATCGCTTCTAAGACGCGCCTCTTTATAGGAGGCGCGTCGCCGGAGTGAGACAGCGCTTGCGTGTTTCCACAGAAAACCCCGCTGGTCTTCGGATCAGCGGGGTTTTTTGATCGTTTTTTTGATCGAGGGAGTCCCGGTCTGGGGGTGACTCCCGGTCATTTTAAGTGGTTGAAATGTGGGGGTAAAAAATGACCGGGAGTCCCGGTCTGGGGGTGACTCCCGGTNGGGGTAGAACCCCCGACGAGGGCGCCCGGGGGCGGAACGAAGGGGGTGTGACCCCCGAACGGGGGTGTGTGCGGGCGCCCGGGGCGCCGGCTCAGAAGAGGTAGCGGGCGCTCAGGCCGGCGATGTAGCCCCAGTGTTCGTAGGTGCCGTTGCCCACGACCAGGGTGATCTCGTCGTGTTCGTCGGAGGGATTGATCTGGCGCACCTCGGAGGTGGTGATGGTGCGGGTGGGCATGATGATGGCCGCCGCGCTCAGGTCGAGGTGCAGGCGCGGGCTCAGCGCCACGCCGCCGCCCAGGGTGACCAGGTGCTTGTCGGGGTCCAGGGCAAAGACGCTGTAGGTCTCATCGGGTACGGCCCCGCGTTCAAAGGCGTAGCCTCCGCGCGCCAGAAAGCGCGGGCTCAGGCGGTATTCGCCGCCCAGGTGCACCGAGAGGCTGTCGCGAAAGCGCTGAGGGAGCACAAAGGGGGCCACCGGCATGGCGCCGATGCCCGGGACGCCCTGGATCTCGACCTCGTCGGGGCTGACCTCGATCTCGTTCAACGTGGACCAGCGCTGGTAGACCAGGGCCAGCTCCACGTTAAAGCGCTCGGTGGCGTGGCGAACGCCCAGGCGAGCGTGCAGCGGGAAGGGGACGGTGATGGAGGCCTTATTGCCGGAGGCCCGGGCGTTGTCGTAGGCCGGGTGGGAGGGCATCCGGGTGTCGATCGTGGCGTTTTTATCGCGCAGGATGGCCGGGAGCTGCAACGAGAGCCCCAGCGTCCACTGGCGGTGGGGGCGCCAGGTAGCCCCCAGGTTGGCCGTGGGAGCAAAGAAGCTGGAGACGGTGGACTCGGCCAGGATATCGAGATCGGGATCTTCCGGGTCGCCGAACATGCCGGCGTAGCCCGAGCCGGTGGAGACGACCCGAAAGAGCCCCATGAAGTTCTGCAGGCCCAGGCCCACCGAGAGGGTCTCGTTGATCTGGTAGCCCACGGCCAGGTGCAGGTAGCCCAGGGCCGAGCCGGTGTTGTCGACCAGCACGTAGCGCTGGGCCCCGTCGACCGGGTAGCGGTAGGCCGGGGCGTAGGGGGTGTAGGCGCCGGCCGCCCAGTAGAGCCCGGGCAGCGGGGTGGGACCGCCGACGAGCACCTGGGGGATGGCGTTGGGCGGGGCCTGGTTTTGCACCGGATCGTAGGTGCGGGTAGACCCGTCGGACATCTGGCGCGGCGCGCGGCTGAAGGTGACCTGGGAGCCCAGGAGCGCGAAGTCGACCAGGAGCGCGCGCTCCTCAAGCAGGGTGAGCCCGGCCGGGTTGTACCAGAGGGCATCGAGATCGGCGGAGTGCGGGGCCACCGAGGCGGCGGCGCGTCCGGTGGAGGCAACCCCGCGGGTCGGCAGAAAGAACCCGGCGGCCCGGGCCGGGGAGGCGCTCAATAGCACCGAGCTCAGGGTGGCCAGCGCCAGGAGAAGCCCGCAGGCGCTAAACTGTGGAGAAGATGGCTTGAACATAAAAACCTTCGATCGCATGGTGGCCCTCGCTGTCGCGCTGGCCGAAGACCCTAGCCCGAGCGCTTCGCCCGGTACAAGGCGGGGCTGAACGAGAAATAGGGGTGTTGTGAATAAAAGTTCACCAGGCGAGGTTGTGGCAGCGCCAATCCACATCGAGAGCTGATGAGCGAAGTAGAGTCTATGGTGTTGAAGCAGAGAAAGACGCGTCCGTGCCGGCGCCCGGTGCCGGTGCCGGTGTCGGGGGTGATCCTGGGGCTGGGCGTGATGCTGGGGTTGTTCTGGAGCGCGACCGCGGTGGCCGCGGAGTCGCTGAGCCTGGAAGAGGTGCTCGGCGAGTTGGAGACGCGCAGCGAGAGCTGGGCGATCACCGAGCTGCAGGTCGAGCAGAGCCGCGCCAGCCGTCGGGTGGCGCTGGGGGCGCTTCTGCCCCAGCTCAGCGCCACGGGCACGGTGACCCGTCAGGGCGGCGGAGAGGTGCAGGTGGGCGGCCAGACGGTGCGCCCGCAGTGGGAGTGGGGCACCAACCTGAGCGCGTCGCTGACGGTGTTTAACGCGCCGCAATTCCTGGACTACCGGGCGGCCGACGCCCAGCTGGAGGCCACCCGGGCCCGCAGCTCCTGGCAGCGCACGCTCTTGCGCCTGGAGGTCGAGGAGGCTTTTTACACGCTGGCGGCCGCCCAGCGCGATGTGGCCATCGCCGAGTCGGCGGTGGAGCTGCGCCGCGCGTATCAGGAGCGCTCCCAGGCGCTGGTGGAGGCCGGGCTGGCCGTGGCCGTCGATGTGAGTCGGGCGCGCCAGCAGGTGCTCCAGGCCGAGCAGACCCTGCTGGAAGCCGAGCAGAACCTGGGCAACGCCGCCGACGGGCTGGCTTACCTGCTGGGCCGCGAGCCCGACGGGGCGTTGCGGGTCGATGTGGACGCCGAGGCCATCGCGCACGAAGAGGTGGTGGTCGGGGCCGGGGAGGCCTCGGCGAAGGTGGAGGCGTCGCGGGGCGATTTTGTCTCGCGCCGCGCGGCGATCGAGGCCGCTGAGCTGGGGCGGAGCGCGTTGTGGTGGGGGCTGGTGCCCTCGGTGCGCCTGACCGGCGGGGCGCAGCTCTCGCAGGCGACGCTTTTTAACCCCAACGGGTTCAACTGGACGGTGGGGCTGGGGCTGAGCTGGCTGCTCTACGACGGTGGTGCGCGCTACGCGCGCATCGACCAGTCCAACGCGCGCATCGCCGAGGAGGAACTCTCCCTGCAACGCGACCTGCGATTGGCCAACGCCGAGGTGCGCCGCGCTCGCCGCGATCTGAGCACGGCCGGCGCGGCGATCGCGGTGGCGCTGGAGCAGGTGGAGGTGGCCCGGGAAACCTACGAGTACACCGCGGCGCGCTTTGAGTCGGGGCTGGCCACCAGCCTGGAGGTCACCGACGCCTCGCAGCAGCTTTTAAGCGCCGAACTCCAGCTCAATCAGGCGCGCCTGCAGGCGCGTCTCTCCGAGGTGCGCTACCGCTACCTGGAGGCGCGCCCGGAGTGAGTCCGGGGGCGACACATAAAGAGAAGGCTTTACGTGAGACGTGGTTCGGCGAGTTGTCGGCCGGATAAAGAAGAAGGCGACCAGATGGTGCAGACAAGGGTGAAGGTGGGCGCGGTGTTGTTGGCCGGGCTCCTGATGATCGGCGGGTGCAGCTCCGAGGAGGCGTCGGGGGGCCCGAAGGGGCCGAAGGGCCCGAAAATGGGCGGCAACGTGACCCGCGTCTCGGTGGAGACGGTCCCGGTGGCGCAGGGTGAGTTTGCCGTGCAGGGCGACTTTGCCGGGGAGTTCCAGTCGGAGGGGATGGCGGAGCTCTCGGCCGAGGTGGCCGGACGGGTGACCACGCTCAACGTCAACATCGGCGACGCGGTGGAAGAGGGGCAGGTGCTGGCCGAGGTCGACGCCACGCCGACCCGCCAGCGGGTGCGGGAGCTGGGGGCCTCGGTGCAGATGTCGCGGGCCAGCTTAGAGGAGGCCCGTGTCAACCTGGCCAACCTGCGCCGGGATCTGGAGCGGAAGGAGCCCCTGCTCAGCCGGCAGATGATCACCGAGCGCGAGGTCGAGGAGCTGCGCAGCCAGGTCAGCGCCGCCGAGCAGCGGGTGGCGGTGGCCGAGGCGACCATCGCCCAGAACCAGGCGCGCCAGGCCTCGGCGCGCGAGGACCTGAGCAACACCAAGATTCGTGCGCCCTTTGCCGGGCTCATTGGCGAGCGCTACGTCGACCGCGGCAGCTACGTGAGCCCGGGGCAGACGGTGTTCCGGGTGGTGGATGACGGGGATCTCTACATCAGCGTGCGCATCCCCGAGCGGGACGCGGCGCGGGTGGCCACCGACACCCCGGTGACGATTCGGGTGGGGGCGCTGGGAAGCGCGCCGCTCAAGGGCAAGATCCTCCGCATCGCGCCGGCGCTCGACCCGGCCACGCGCAGCCTGCGGGTCGATGTGGTGCTGAATGAGGAGCATCCGGGGATTCGCCCCGGGATGTACGCCCGGGTGAGCCTGGAGCTGGGGCGCGCCGAGGACGCGCTGACGCTGATGAGCCAGGCGATTTTGCGCCAGGTCGACGGCGCGCCCTACGTCTGGAAGGTGGTCGATGGCGCCGCCCAGCGCCAGGAGGTGGTGCTGGGGTTGGTGGGCCGGGAGCGCACCCAGATCATCGAGGGGCTCCAGGCGGGCACCCCGGTGGTGTTGCGCGGCCATGAGAAGCTCAAAGATGGCGTGGAGGTGCGCGACATCAGCGTGGGCGGTGGCGCCGGCGAAGAGGCTTCTCCTTAAGCAGGCAACGTGCTCAGACGAGGCACGAGGATCAAGGTTTAGACGCCGGCGCCTGATGCCGGCAGCCAGGAACACGTTATGAATTTGCCCCGCTTTGCAGTCGGTCGTCCGGTGATGACGACCATGGTCTTTCTCGGGCTGATGATCCTGGGGGCGGTCTCCTTTACTCGCCTGCAGGTTGACCTTTTGCCGGAGATCGACTTCCCGTCGATCTCGGTGATGACCTCGTACAACGGGGCGGGCCCCGAGGAGATCGAGACCCTGATCACGCGTCCGATCGAGGAGGCGATCGGTACGGTCGAGGGGATCGACAGCATCGAGAGCTTCTCGGCCGAGGGGCGCAGCCGGGTGGCGTTGCGCTTTGTCTGGGGGACCAACCTGGATACGGCGCTCAACGATGTGCGCGCAACGATCGAGCGGGTGAAGGCCGGGCTGCCCGAGGACGCCGATGACCCGGTGATCTTCAAGTTTAACCTGGGCAGCTTCCCGATCATGCAGCTGGCGCTCTCTGGCGAGATGAGTGAGCCGCAGCTGCGTCAGTTAGCGGAGTTGCAGCTGGCTCCCCGGCTGGAGCGGGTCGAGGGGGTGGCCTCGGTCGATGTGCGTGGGGGGCTCAAACGCCAGATTCAGGTGGTGCTGGACAGCGAGCGTCTGCGGGCGTTCGGGCTGCCGCCCACCGCGGTGGTCGATGCGCTGCGGGCCGAGAACCGCAACCTGCCGGCGGGCACCATCGAGCGTTTCGATCAGTCGCTGCTGGTGCGCGTGCTTGGTGAGGCCGCCGAACCCGAGGAGCTGCAGCAGGTGATCGTGGGCTCGCGTCAGGACGCCTCCGGGGCGCGGGTGCCGGTGTTGCTGCGGGACGTGGCCCAGGTGCTCGATACCTTTGAAGACCCCTCGAACGTGGTGCGGATCAACGGGGAGCCCTCCCTGCGGATCTCGGTGACGAACCAGTCGGGGACCAACACGGTGGAGGTGGCCGCGCGGGTGCGTCAGGAGCTTGAGCGCATCAACCGTGACTACCAGGGGCGCGCGGTCTTTACGGTGGCCAGTGACACCTCGGAGTACATTGAGAACTCCATTTCCAACGTTCAGGATTCGGTGCTTATCGGCGCGGCGTTGGCCGTGCTGGTGCTGCTCTTCTTTTTGCGCAACGTGCGCTCGACCTTGATCATCGCGGTGGGGATCCCGATCTCGGTGATCGGGATCTTTACGCTGATGTATTACTTCGGGATCACGCTCAACCTGATCAGCTTCGGCGGAGTGGCCCTGGGGGTGGGGCTGCTGGTCGATAACGCGATCGTGATCCTGGAGAATATTTTCCGAAAACTCGAGGAGGGCGACGCGCCGGGGGAAGCCGCGGTGGAGGGCTCCCGGGAGGTGGCCGGGGCGATCGTGGCCTCCACGATCACCACGCTGGTGGTGTTTGTGCCGGTGGTCTTTTTGACCGGGTTTGCCTCGATCTTCTTCGGGCAGATGGCCTTTGTGGTGAGCTTCGCGCTGGTGTGTTCGCTGGCGGTGGCGCTGACGCTGATCCCGATGCTCTCGTCGCGCTTCCTCAAGAGCGGGCAGTCGCTGGAAGGCGGTGATGAAGGGGTGATCGGGCGCTTCCTCCGCGCGGTGGAGAAGACCTACGGCAACCTGGCCGACGGATGTCTGGATCATCCCAAGACCACGCTGGCCGTGGTGCTGGCGGCCTTTGTGGGAGCGATGGCGCTGATCCCCTACGTGGGCACCGAGCTGATGCCCGAGGATGATATGAGCGAGGTCCGGGTGAGCCTGGATCTGCCGGTGGGCACGCGGATTGAACTCACCGAGCAGGCCGCCCAGCAGATCGAGGCGTTGATTCCGGAGGCGGTGCCCGAGCTGGAGTTGATGCAGACGATCGTGGGGACGCCGGGCTTCTACTCGACGGCCGGCGGGGAGTCGGCGTCGATCGAGCTGCAGCTGGTCAAGCCGCATTTGCGGGAGCGCAGCAGCGATGAGGTCGCCGCCGATTTGAGTCGCCGGCTCAAGGGGCTGATCCCCGGGGCCGACATTCGGGTGCGGGCCGGGGGCGGGTTGTGGATTCTGCGGGTGCTTCAGGGGGGCGGGGAGCGTCTGGAGGTGCAGGTGCGCGGCTACGATCTGGAGACGGCCGACCGGCTGGCCGCGGAGGTGTCCCAGGTCATGACCTCGGTGGAGGGCATCACCGGGGCCAACGTCAGCCGCAAGCCCGGCGGCAAAGAGGTGCGCATCGTGCCCGACCGCGCCAAGCTGGGGGCCATGGGGCTGCAGCCCTCCGATGTGGCGCGTCAGATCCAGACCTACATCCAGGGCACCCGGGCTACGGTGTTGCGCACCGACGGCGACGAGTTCGACGTGATCGTGCGCCTGCCCCGGGAGGAGCGTCTGGGAGTGGAGGCGCTGCTCGACTCGCCGATCGTGTTGCCCGGGATCGGGACCGCGATGCTGGGAGACCTGGTCAGCGTCCAGGAGATCGAGGGGCCGCTGACCATTGAGCGCGAGAACCAGGGCCGCGTCGTCGATGTGCGCGCCTTCTTGAGCGGCGACCGCAACCTGGGCGCCATCACCGCGGAGCTGCGCGAGCGAATCGCCGAGATGGAGATCCCCGATGAATTCAGCGTGCTGGTGCAGGGGGAGACCGAGGAGCAGGAGGAGACTTTTGCCGGCCTGATGGTGGGCATCATCCTGGCGGTGTTGCTGGTGTATATGGTGATGGCCGCGCAGTTTGAGAGTTTTCTGCAGCCGCTCTACATCATGTTCTCCATTCCGGTGGCGGGCATCGGGGTGGTGCTGATGCTGCTGGCGACCGACACCACCTTTAATATGCAGTCGTTTCTGGGCTGCATCGTGCTCACGGGGATCGTGGTCAACAACGCCATTGTGCTGGTGGACTACGTGAACCTGCTGCGCGCGGAGCAGGGGATGAAGGTGCGGGAGGCCGTGGCGCTGAGCGCGCGTCGGCGTCTACGCCCGATTTTGATGACGACGGCGACCACGGTGCTGGCGTTGATCCCGGTGGCGCTGGGCCTTGGCGAGGGCGGGGATACCCAGGCGCCGCTGGCGCGGGCGGTCATCGGCGGGCTCTTTGTCTCGGCGGCGATTTCGCTGGTGCTGATTCCGGTGCTCTACAACCTGGTCGAGGGCTGGCGAGAGCGTCGGGCGGCGCGCAGCTGAGCCAAACGTACCGGGAAGTGCGACAAGGCGTCGCCCCAAATTGAACATAAGGGGGGGGCTGTGCTAACGGTGGGGGTGGACGGTTCAAGCGAAGTCTCAAGGTCGCCTCTTCCCCCCACCGCTCTTCGGCGTCAGGCCGCAGTGTCGGTTGTCAATTGAGGTTGCGCCCGAGAAGCGTCGCGGTATCCTTCCTGACCAGCCGTAGAGCGACGACCTGCTTCGAGGAAGCGTGAATGCACAAGCTCCTTATCGAGGATGATGAAGGCGGGAAAACCGTCGTCTCCCTCATCCGGGACGAAATTACCGTGGGGCGGGCCGAGGGCAACACCATCCGCCTGACCGAACGTAATGTCTCGCGTCATCACGCGCGCATCACGTGTGCCGATGACCGAATATTCGTTGAGGATCTGGCCGCGCGCTATGGGATTAAGCGCAACGGCAAGGCGATCAAAGGGCGAGCCGAGTGGGCCGTGGGCGATGTGGTGCTCATCGGGGACTACCGGCTGACGCTTCAGGGGGAGAAGAAGGCCAAACCCCTTCCCAAACCCAAGGCCCGAGCTCCGGGGCAGGGGCCGGGCGCGCACGAGGTGACCACCGTCACTCGCCTCTCCGATCTGGAAGAGAGCCAGAGTGAGGTGACCTCGATGATGCCGGCGCTGCCGGCCAAGCTGGTGGTGATCTCCAGCAATTTCGCTGGCCAGGAGTTCTCGCTCACCCAGAACGAGACGGTGATCGGCCGCGGCGAGGATTGCCACTTCATCATCGACCATCGCTCCATCTCGCAGAAGCATGCCAAGATCGTGCGCGAGAAAAACGGCGCGTATAAGATCGTCGATCTCAACAGCAAGAATGGCGTCAAGGTCAGCGGAGAGACCTACCGGGCGACGCACCTCAAACGCGGCGATGTCATCGAGCTCGGGCATGTGAAGTTCCGCTTTGTGGAGCCTGGCGAGAACTACGTGTTCACGCCGCCCTCGGCGTCGCTGGCGGGCGGGCAGGAGTTTGCGCCGGCCGCGGGCAGCACCGGTCCCAACAAGCTGGTGGTCTTTGGCGGGGGGCTGGTGGTGGCGGCGCTGCTGGCGGTGGGAGCGATATTTGCGCTGGGAGGCGATAAAGAGAGCCCGGCCGGAGCGCCGGCGGTCGATGCCCAGGTGCAGGCTGAAGCCGCCCGGGAGATCGCGGAGCTGGAGGTCAATGCCGGCGACGATCGCATTGATGCGGCCGTGGCCAGCGCTCGGGGCGATTATGAGGAAGGCAAACTCCAGCGCGCCATCGGCAAGCTGGAGTCCATTGGCGAGTTGATGGAGCCCTCGCCGGAGCAACAGCGCCAGATCTCGGAGCTCTTAAGCAGCGCCCGCAATGAGCTTCCCTTCCAGCGTCATTACGAGAACGCCCGCGACAGCCTGGAGGCCGGGGAGCCGGTGGAGGCCCTGGAGCACGCCTCGTCGATTCCCTCGCACTCGATCTTTTATAAGAAGATGGAAGGCGACGGCACGCAGGCCGGCATCCTCAACGGTGTGGTCACGCAGGCCCGTCAGGAACTCAACGATGGCAAGACCGAGGAGGCCCGGGAGCTTGCCGAGAGCGTGCTGGTGGTGCGCTCGACGCACCAGCCGGCCAGGGACCTGCTGACGCGGATCGAGGAGCAGGAGCGCGCCGCCAAGGCGGCGGTGGCCGCGCGAGCCGAGGCCGCGGCGGCCCGCAGCGAAGCGAGTGGTTCGGGAGGCTCCCGCAGCGGCGGACGCACGGCCTCGCGGAACAAGCCCTCCGAGCCCAAGCTCAGCGCGGAGGAAGCGCGCACCCTCTTCACCAACGCCGCGCGTAAGGTGGCCAGTGGCGATCCCCGCGGGGCGATCACCGACTGCACCCAGGGGGTGCGCGGCGGCAACGCCGACTGCCACCGCATTCTGGGGGTGGCCTACGGTCAGCTCGGTGATACCGACGCGGCCTGCCGCCACTACCGCCAGTACATGCGCACCGGCCCCTCGAACCCCGGGGCGGTGGAGGCGCAGATGGAGCGTCTGGGGTGCGGACCCTGAGTGGCGTCTGATTGGTAAGAGACGAAGGTCTGGGCCGTCGCCTGCTTCTGGAATGGAGCGCGGGCGGCGGCCGTTTTTTTGAGCAGCAGTGCCGCCTGAAGAGGCGGTGTCGAGATGACGTGAAGAGGAGAGGGACCTATCGCACGCGAGATCTATGGCGAGACCACCGGCCTGAAATCCAGCCAGAAACGGGCGCTGGAGAAGTTGTACCGACGCAAGATTGGCACCCTGGACGCGATCAGTCAGGAGTTTGCCACCCAGATGACCTTCATCTCCGAAGAGCTCAATCGGGTGGTGGCGGTGCTGGTCGATCGTTCGGGGAAAGTAGAACACGTGATGCTGGGGGACGCCCATCGCGTCTACCTGCCGGATCTGGGGCGGCAACGCGCCGGGCAGAGCCGCTTTCGCGGGGTGCGTCTGATCCGCACCCACCTGGGGGAGCGCGGGCGTCAGGTGGAGTTGTCTCGCGATGACTTAACCGACCTCTCCAAACTGCAGCTCGACCTGGTGATGAGCATCGGGGTGGGGCCGGGAGGCTACCCGGGGCAGGTGGCCTGGGCGCACCTGGTGCCGGAGAACCCGGAGCAGCGCATCTGGGAGACCCACAAGGCGGCCAACCCCTCGGAAGTGGGGGTGAGCTTTACGCACTTTATTATGGAGCTCGAGGGGGAGTTCCAGCGCAAGGCGGCCGACGTGGTGACCACCGGCGGGCAGCCAGCGCTGCTGGCCTACGTGGCCACGCCGGAGGGGCGGCCCGAGGAGGTGGAGGTCGAGGAGATGCTGGAGCTCTGCCGCACCGCCGGCGTCGATGTGGTGGATACGATGATTCAGCGCCGGACCTCGATGCACCCCAAATTTGCGCTGGGCCGGGGTAAGATCGAGGAGCTGACGCTGCGCGCGCTCCAGCTCGACATCGACCTGATCATCTTTGCGCAGGATTTGAGCCCCACCCAGCTGCGGGGGATCACCGATGAGACCGACATCAAGGTCATCGATCGCACGCAGTTGATTCTGGACATCTTCGCGCAGCGCGCGACCTCGCGTGATGGCAAGGTTCAGGTGGAGCTGGCCCAGCTCAAGTACAATTTGCCACGTCTGCACAGCCGCAACACGGGCATGAGCCGTCTGACCGGCGGGATCGGGGGGCGCGGTCCCGGGGAGACCAAGTTGGAGATCAACCGGCGTCGGGCCCGCGATCGCATCCGCTCGTTGGAGCGCGACATTGAAAACCTGAGCAAGCAGCGCGAGGTGCGTCGCGCGCGGCGCACGCGCAATCAGCTGCCTACCGTGAGCATCGTGGGGTACACCAACGCGGGTAAATCCACGTTGCTCAATGCGCTGACCTACTCCGAGGTGCTCAGCGAGGATAAGCTCTTTGCCACGCTCCAGCCCACGACCCGCAAGCTGCGCTTTCCGGACGAGCGGGAGATCATTTTCACCGACACCGTCGGGTTCATTCACGATCTGCCGGCCGACCTGGTGGCGGCGTTCAAGGCCACGCTCGAAGAACTCGATGAGGCCGATATCCTGATGCACCTGGTCGACGTCTCCGACGAGCGCTTTGAGGATAAGATGGAGGCGGTCAACCGCATCCTCACCGAGATTGGGCTGGGAGATAAGGAGCAGATGTTGGTCTTTAATAAGATCGATCTGCTTGAGGGTGACCAGGGCGCCTCGGTGGCGCGGGCGTACAACGCGATTCCGGTCTCGGCGCTGGAGCGCGAGAGCAGCGAGGCGCTGGTCGAGGTGTTGGAGAATCGCCTCTTTCGGCAGTCGCGCCAGCGGGACGCGGCGCTGGAGGTGCGGCCCTGACAGCCCTTTCGCCAGGCGTCAGTCTTTGGCGTCGGGCTTGAGGTAGGCTTTCCCGCCCTTGATCACGACCTGGAAGTCGACGTTGCGGGCGCCGCGGGTGCGCTGGAGCTCGGCGCGCTGGCGATCCATGGAGCGCTTGACGGCGTCGTAGCTCAACTTGTCGGTAGGCTCGTTGCAGCGGCGCTTGGCTTCGAGGAGGCGTTCGTAGACCTGGCGCGAGCCCTCATCGTCGGAGGCATTGCGGCGGACCACGCGGTGGCTGCCGGTGGTGCGAACGGAGGTGCCGGGCGCGGACGCGGTCGGCGCGGAGCGTTGCTGCGGCGCGGAGGAAGGGCGCGAGATGGAGCGACTGGCCAGTTTATCGCGCATGGCCTTCATTCGGGCGACCTGATCGGCGCTGGCGCCGCGCACTCCCCCGGCCTCCTTGCCGGAGCCGGGCGAGGGTTGCGCGGCGGATTCGGTGGCACTCTGGCGCTGAAGTTTGCGGCGCATCGCGGCGAGCTTTTCGCTGCGCGGATTGCTCTTCGGACGCTCTTGAGCGACGGGCTCCGAGGCCGCCGCGGCGCGGGGCGTTTCGGTCGCACCGTGGCGAGCGACCGGGGGAGCCGGCTGAGCGCTCGGTGGCGGCGCATCGTCGACGAGTCCCAGCTGGCGTTGGATTTCGGCGAGTTTTTCGCGGCGGATGCGCTCCTTCTCGTCGGCCTCGGAGGGGGAGGGCGCTGCCGGTGATGGCGAGGGGGCCGGGGCGGCTTCCACCGACGAGAGGGCGTCGCCCATCAACGCATCGAGGTCGACCTCATCGAGGCCTTCGATGAAGTCGTTGTCCAGATCGATGCTGTAGGCCTGATCGCGGGCTTCGCGCTCGGCGCGTCGTTCCTGGCGGCGTTCGGCTTTGTTGCGATCGCGTTTGTAGGTGCCCTCTTCGATCTGGCGCAGGGTACGATCCCAGTAGGTCTTGAAGGTCTGGAAGCGCTGGACTAAGGCTCGCAGACGGAACTTCTGGGCTGTGTTATTGATGAAGGTGTGCTCCAGCTCAAAGCTCAGGCGCACGATCTCCTGGCGCTGATGCGTCGGGGGACGCCGATCGACACCGTTGAAATAGCGTTCGTAGAGAACGCGCAGGCGATCGATTTGACGCTCCAGGTTGTTGAGCATCGCATCGATTTCTGAAGGGCTGAGCAGGTCGCGTCCCGCCATGGCTGCCGATCCTTGAGCTGTCGTGTGGGAGGGCGTTGCTGGCCCGTAGTGTAACACTCCGTCAAGCCTTTGCAATATGACCACCTGGTGATCCCATGAAACTGCTGTACCCATTTAAGATGATGCTGGCGCTGTGCGCGCTATTGGCGATGGGGGCCTGTGAGAGGGCTCCGCAGCCCTCGGTGGCGCCGGGGAGCGAGCCCGGGGCGCGCGTGGTCAGCGAGCATTCGGTGCACAGCGCGCAGCTGCCCTCGACGCCGGAGCGGGTGGTTTCGATGGCGCCCTCGACCACCGAGGTGCTGTTTGCCCTGGGGCTTGGTGAGCAGGTGGTGGGGGTGACGCGCTACTGTGACTACCCGGCGGAGGCCACCGGTAGGTCCAAGATCGGGGGGATGCTTGATCCGGATCTGGAGGCGATTCTGGCGTTGAAGCCCGATCTGGTGGTGGGGGTGCAGGCCGGCGCCGATCATCATATCGCCGACCAGCTGGATCAGGCCGGGATCTCGTATGCGTTTGTGCGCGGCGACGATCTGGAGGCGGCGATGCGCAGCTTTGAGATCCTGGGCGGCTGGATGGGGCAGGCGGAGCGCGGAGAGCGTTTGCGCGCCCGGGTGGAGGGCGAGCTCCAGGCGGTCTCGGAGCGGCTGCGTGCGGCTCGTGGCGAGCGCCCGATGCGGGCGTTGATGGTCTATGACCGCGAGCCGCTGGTGGTGGCCGGGCCGGGCTCCTTCGGCGCAGAGCTGCTGGAGCTTTCGGGGCTTACCAACGCCGTTGGCGACCAGGCCACGGCGTATCCGGTGTTGGATGTCGAGGCGGTGTTGGAGGCGGCGCCGGAGGCGGTGATCGATGTCTCCTTGAATGTGCCGACGGAGCAGGTGCTGGCGTACTGGGAGCGCTTTGAGAGTCTGCCGGCGGTGCGCCAGGAGCGGGTGGTGCATCTTCCCGATCCGGTGATGATGCGGCCCGGGCCCCGGGTGCCCCGGGCGCTGGCGTTGCTGGGCGAGGCATCGGGAGTTGAGGCGGCGGTGGCGGAGCAAGCCCAGGAGTAAGCGTGCGCGGTGTGTTAACCCCCCACAGGATCGCGTGGAGTGCGAGCGCCGCGCTCCTACTCTGGGTGTGCAGTGCGGCGTTGGGGCTGAGCGCGGGCAGCTCATCGCTGGGGGGCTTCGATCTGGTCGCGCGGTTGCTCAGCGGTGAGCTCAGCGCGACGGAGGAGGCGATCTTGTGGAGCGCGCGACTGCCGCGGGTGCTCTTCGCCGGCGTGGTCGGTGCGGCGCTGGCCGCCGGCGGTGCGGTGTTCCAGGCGGTGCTGCGCAACCCGCTGGCCGACCCCTACATTCTCGGGGTGTCGGGGGGCGCGGCGCTGGGAGGCACGATCTTTTTGACGTTGGGAAGCCTGAGCATCGGGGCGTTGGCCATTGGCACGCCGGTGGCGGCGTTTGGCGGCGCGCTCGCTGCGCTCGCGGTCATCTTTGGGGTGGCACGCTGGGCGCCGGGCGGGCGCGGCGCCACGTATGTGCTTTTGCTGACCGGGGTGATCGTCAACGCGCTGGCGGCGTCGCTGATCATGTTTTTGCAGAGCGTGGTCTCAGCCCAGAAAGCGCAGGAGATCCTCTTTTATCTGATGGGCTCGCTGAGTGTGGAGGGCACGCCCTGGTCGACGATGGTTGGGGTGAGCGCGGTGATTCTGGCGAGTCTGGTGGCGTTGTGGGCCTTTGCGCGCGATCTCAACGTGATGTCACTCGGCGAGGAGGAGGCGGCGTATCTGGGAGTGGAGGTGGCCCGGGTGCGGGGCGTTTGCCTGGTGCTGGCGAGCCTGGCGGTGGCGGTGGGGGTGGCGTTTTCGGGCATCATCGGGTTTGTGGGGCTGGTGGTGCCCCACGCGATGCGCCTGGTGGTGGGGCCGGATCACCGGGTGCTTTTGCCGACCTCGGCGCTGGCCGGCGCGGCGTTTTTGACGCTGGCCGATGTGAGCGCGCGCAGCCTCTTTGGCTTGTTGGGAACCACGTTGCCGGTGGGGGTGCTGACCTCGATGATCGGCGCGCCGCTCTTTCTTTACTTTCTCTGGCGAGCGCTCCGGCGTGATGCGGGGTGGGCATGAGTGTGATCGATTCACAGCAGGGGACGCGAGCGCCGCTGCTGGAGCTCCGGGGGCTGGGAGCGCGGGCTGGCGAGCGCACGCTCTTCGAGGAGCTCCGGCTGAACATCTTCCCGGGGCAGGCCTGGGCGGTGGTGGGGCCCAATGGTGTGGGCAAAACCACCTTGATGCGCATGCTCGCCGGAGTGCGGTTGCCGGATGGCGGGCAGGTGATGTTGGGGGGGAGAGCGCTCTCAACGTATACGCGCCGCGAGATCGCCCGGGAGGTGGGGGTGGTGCCTCAGGCCTCGGTGCCGGTGTTTGATTTCGGTGCGCTGGAGTTTGTGCTGATGGGCCTGCATGCCAGCCGCCCGCGTTTTAGCCTTCCCGGCGTCGGTGATCACAGGGCAGGTCTAGAGGCGCTGGCGCGGCTGGAAGTGGAGCATCTGGCTCATCGCCCGGTGTCGTCGCTCAGCGGCGGGGAACGCCAGCGTGTGGTCATGGCGCGGACATTGGTCACGCAGGCCAGGGTGTGGTTGCTCGATGAGCCCACGGCAAATCTGGACCTTCGTCATCAGCTGCGGCTGTTGGAGGTGGTGCGCGAGCATGTCGACGAGGGGGGCGCGGCGGTGGCGGTGCTCCACGACCTGGAGCTCGTGCACCGCTTCTTTGACCGGGTGCTGCTCCTGGCGCCCGGGCGCGCCCTGGGATGGGGCGCGCCCGAAGACACCTTGACCGAGGAGCAAGTCAGCGAGGCGTTCGGCCTCGCGATGCGCCGCCTCCAGGTGGAGGGGCGCTGGGTGTGGCTGGCGTAGTCTGGCTACGCCGGGGGGCTTAGAGCGCGTTGCGCAGGCCTTCGGCCTTGTCGGTGCGCTCCCAGGCAAACTGCGGGCGACCAAAGTGCCCGTAGGCCGCCGTCTCGCTGTAGACCGGCTTGAGCAGGTCCAGCGTCTCGGTGATGCCGGCCGGCTTCAGGTCGAAGAACTGCGGGATGAGCGCTTCGATCTTCTCTTCGTCGATGGTGCCGGTGCCGAAGGTGTTGACCATGATGCTCACCGGTTCGGCCACGCCGATGGCGTAGGAGAGCTGCACTTCCAGGCGCTCGGCGAAGCCGGCGGCCACCAGGTTCTTGGCCACGTAGCGCGCCATGTAGGCTGCGGAGCGGTCGACCTTGCTGGGGTCTTTACCGCTGAACGCGCCGCCGCCGTGACGGCCCATGCCACCGTAGGTGTCGACGATGATCTTGCGGCCGGTCAGGCCGGCGTCGCCCACCGGGCCACCGATCACAAACTTGCCGGTGGGGTTGATGTGGTACTTGGTGTCGTTGGTCAGCAGCTGGGCCGGGAGCACCTTCTTGATGACCGTCTCCATCACCGCTTCGCGGACCTGCTCCACGGTCATGTCTTCGACGTGCTGGGTCGAGATGACAACAGCGTCGATGGCCTTGGGACGTCCATCTTCATAACGCACCGAAACCTGGCTCTTGGAGTCGGGGCCGAAGCAGTCCATGCCGCCAAATTTGCGAACATGCGCCAGGTGCTCGACGAGCTGGTGGGCGTACATGATCGGCATCGGCATCAGCTGATCGGTTTCGTCGCAGGCATACCCGAACATAATGCCCTGGTCGCCGGCACCCTGCTCTTTGACCACACCGTGCTCGGCGTCGACGCCCTGCGCGATGTCCGGGCTCTGCTCATCCAGGGCCACCATCACCGAGCAGCTCTTGTGGTCGAAGCCGTAGCGCGGATCGTTGTAGCCGATGCGCTCAATGGTATTGCGCGCGATCTTCGTATAGTCGACCGTCGCGCGGGTGCTGATTTCGCCGACCATCAATACCAGGCCGGTGTTGACCACGGTTTCGCAGGCGACGCGGGCGCGTGGATCCTGAGCCAGGATGGCGTCGAGGACGCTGTCGGAGATCTGGTCGGCGATTTTGTCGGGGTGCCCCTCGGAGACCGACTCCGAGGTGAAGATGAAGTTCTGGGACATCGTAAAGGTTCTCCGTTTTCTCTCGTAGCAAGGCAGCGCCTTCAGGGCGCCGCCGGGGTCAATCTCGCCGGGTGAGTCCCGGCGAGGACAGGGATGTAGGCGCCCCTCAAAGGGGGCGCACGTTGTAAGGGGTGTGCTCAGTCGATGATTTCGCCAAGCAGGGTGTGGCTGGTCGCGTCGGTGATGCGCACGTTCACAAAATCACCGGGTTTGAGCTCGCGATCGGCGGGCCTGGGGAACACCGTCATCTTGAAGTCGTCGCTTCGCCCACAGAGGTCATTGGCGTCGCGGCGGCTCTCGCCCTCCACCATCACGCGTACGGTGGAGCCGATGCGCCCTTTGAAGATCTCGGCGCTGATGGCTTCCTGACGCTTGATCAGTGCGGCGAGCCGGCTTCCTTTGGTGGCCTCATCAAGGGTGTCGGGGAGCTTGCGCGAGGCAAAGGTGCCATCGCGTTCGGAGTACTTGAAGAGGTAGCCGAAGTCGAAGCGGATGCGCTCCAGAGCGTCGACTGTCTTCTGGTAATCCTCGTCGGTCTCGCCAGGGAAGCCCACGATGATGTCGGTGGACATGGCGATGTCGGGGATGGCCTGGCGGATGTCGTCGACCAGCTTGAAGAATTCCTCGCTGGTGTACAGACGCTTCATCGTTTCCAGGGTCTGGTCCGAACCCGACTGCAGCGGCAGGTGCAGGTAATTGCAGATCTTGTCGTGCTTCGCCATCGTGGCGATGAGCTTGGGCGTAAAGTCGGTGGGATATGGCGAGGTAAAGCGCACGCGCTCAATGCCCTCGATCTTGACGACCTCTTCGAGCAGATCGGCGAAGTCGGTGTCTTCGTGCCGGTAGGAGTTGACCGTCTGACCCAGAAGGGTGACCTCTTTGTAGCCGCGGGCGGCCATGTCACGGCATTGCGCCAGGATCTCTTCGGGGGCGACACCACGCTCGCGACCGCGCACAAAAGGCACAATGCAGAAGGTGCAGAACTTGTCGCAGCCACGCTGTACGGTGACCCAGCCGCTGATGCCCGGGCGACGCTCGGGCTGCAGCCCTTTGTAGGTCTCTTCGCGATCGAGTTTCACGTCGATGACCGGGTCGGCGTCACTCTCCTGGCATTGCTCCAGGAGCTCGGGCAGGCGCCGGTAGGCGTCGGGGCCGATGACCAGGTCGACGTAGGGAGCGCGCTCCGTGATGACTTCGCGCAGGCGCTCGGCCATGCAGCCGGTCACACCCAGGATCACCTCGGGGCGTTCGTTTTTGAAGCGCAAGAGGTAGGAGAGGCGGCCGAAGACGCGCTCTTCGGCGCGTTCGCGCACCGCACAGGTGTTGATGAGGATGACGTCGGCTTCTTCATGATTGGGCGCGGCGGTGTAGCCACGGGTGCTGAGCACGCCGCCCATCAATTCGCTGTCGGCCAGGTTCATCTGGCAGCCGTAGGTCTCGATAAAGACCCGGCGGCCGGGACGTTGACCGACGTTGGGCATGGTGTTGACGTCACCGTTATGGGCGTTTGGATCGGCCTGAGTGGGGTCGATAGAGCTCGTCATGGCAACTTCCAGATCCCTGAGCGCTTCGGTGCGCACCATGTAGCGGGGAAAAAGGGTAGCGTTATCAAAGGGTTGGGTGGGGTTGGCGCGGCACGCATATAGCCCCGGTGCTTAAGAGGGCGAACCCTAGAAGAAGCATCTCCATACGTCAACCGCACCGGGAATGACGCGGTGCAGCGAGCAACCAACGTTGAGAAGTTGGCGGGGCATCGCTCAGGTGGAAGCCCCCTGTGTCTTTCCCCGGCCTGCGAGCAGGCCGGGGAACACGATCATTCCACTTATTCTGAGGGGCGGCGAGTGGTGACCCGATCCATGACCTGATGGGCGACGCACTGCCCCTGGGGCATGCCGTTATCGATAGCCATGGGGTAGTGGATGCCCCCGTAGAGCCGTGAGATCGCCGCTTCCTGCGCGGCGTCGTCAAAGTTTTGATAAAAGCGCAGGCCGAGCTCGCCGCTTTCGTGGGTACGGTCGGCAAAGGGGAAGGACCCGAGCTGGGCGCTTAGCACGGTGGCCGCGGCCGCCGAGGCGTTGGAGTGGCCCGAGGTGTACTCGGGAAAGGGCGGGGAGGCGATGAGGGTGGTCCAGGTCGGGTCGATATGCGCGTTGATGTAGGTGACCGGACGTAGCAGGTTGGAGCGATATTTCTCATCCCAACATGAGATAAAGGCATCGGCCAGGGCCACGCCTACCAGCGCGACGGTCTCGGCGCTGTGGTCCAGGCGCTCGGAGCGCGCGCGGAGCAGCTGCGTGGTGATACGCATCCAGTGCCCCGGAGGGGTTAGCGTGCCGGCGCCATCGGCCCAGAAGTGGGCGATGTGTTCTTGGTCCGAGGTCATGGTGCGTGAGGCGTTCCACACTGCCAGTGCCTGTCGGTAGAGCGCCGAGTGCGCCAGGGTTTCAAAGGGAGGAGGCGCCGGCGGGGCACAGGCATCGGCCGAGCTCAACGCAAAGGGGCGCAGCTTGCCCCAGCCCGGCAGCAGCGCTTGCATTCCCTCGGCGGTGGGTTGCCAGGCGTGGGGCTGATCGGAGAACTCGTAGCTCGCCAGATGAACCTCGGTGTAGCCGTCGGCATAGGCCCAGGCGTCGATCACCTCGGCCAGGAGCACGCCATAGGCCCGGGAGCGCTCCCGCACCTGGGCGTTGATTCCGGTTTCTTCCCGGGCCTGGAGTTGGGCCCGGGCAAAGGCATCGATCGCTGCCCGGCTGGCCTCGGAGGGGAAATAGATCGGGAGCAGATGCTGCATGGCGGCGTGCGCCACGGTCTCAAAGTCGTAGTCCACCCCGGGTTTCGGGGCGGGGAGTTCGCCGAGTCCTTCGAGCTGGCCGCCGAAGGATTGCTGCTGAGGCATGCCACCGAGCAGCGATTCGTAGAGCGCGACCCCGGTGTAAGCCATGATGCGCGAGGCTTCCGGCGGGCTGAGGCTCTCGGCCTGCACGCGATCGACGATCAGGTCCATCCAGTCCACCACCACGGCCCCGGTCTCCTGGGAGATGGGCGCCGGGTAGGTCGGCGGCGGATCCAGCGCCTCATTACACCCCGCTGTCCAGGTGATCAGTAGCGCTGCCAGCACGAACGTCGCGGCCCCTTTGACCTTCATGTGTCCCCCCTTAAGTGTGGTTCGCAGTGCAGCTGGCCGCGGGCCCGTGCAAAAGCCCGATGCCAGTCCATCAACGAGTGTGCGTGAGATGCACCTCCCGAGGTCCGAATCCCCCCGGACCTCGCCCGTGCAAATCTAATCTCCGCTGGCGATGCGATAAGCGCGAGGCCTCCGGAAAAGTTGCCTCGGAGGCGTTGACCGGTCTGAACTTGTGATCAGGATTCCCCGCGTCAACCAGATGATGGATGTCGGTCAGGGGGCCGGCTCGCGCCCTGCCTATTTCGGGCTTGTCGTTGACACCTCCGGGGCCCGGGGGCAAAACGTCTGAGCAAAGCTATGGCCTGCCACTGACCCATGACGAGGGGATGATGACCGATTCAATCACCACGCTGAGTATTAACACGATCCGTACGCTCTCCATCGATGCGGTGCAGGCTGCAAACAGCGGGCACCCGGGCGCGCCGATGGGGCTGGCCGCGGTGGCCTATGCCATCTGGCAGAAACATTTGCGCCACGACCCCAGCGATCCGAGCTGGTTTAACCGGGATCGTTTCGTTCTCTCCAATGGCCACGCCTCCATGCTCCTCTATAGCCTGCTGCATCTGACGGGCTACGAGGCCATGACCCTGGAGCAGATCAAGAATTTTCGTCAGTGGGGAAGCCTCACCCCGGGGCACCCCGAGGCCGAGTTGACGCCGGGGGTGGAGACCACCACCGGTCCGCTGGGGCAGGGCTTTGCCACGGCGGTGGGGATGGCCATCGCTGAGGCTCATCTAAATGCCCGCTACCAGGGGGTGGTCGATCACTACACCTTCGGCATCTGCTCCGATGGCGACCTGATGGAAGGCATCTCCCATGAGGCCGCTTCTCTGGCCGGGCACCTGGGGCTGGGGAAACTGATCTTTTTGTACGATGACAACGAGATCACCATCGACGGGCGCACCGACATCGCGTTTACCGAAGACACCACCGCGCGTTTTGAAGCCTACGGCTGGCAGGTCTTGAGCGTGGATGATGGCAACGACGTCGAGGCCATCGACCAGGCCATTGTGGCGGCCCGCGCTGAGAGCGCTCGTCCTACGTTGATTCGCGTGAAGACCGTCATCGGGTACGGATCGCCCAATAAAGCCGACACCTCGTCGGTCCATGGCTCGCCACTGGGCGATGCGGAGATCGCGCTGACCAAAGAGGCGCTGGGCTGGCCCTACACCGAGCGTTTTGTGGTGCCGGATGAGGTCCGCGAGCATATGGCGGGCTCGGCAGCGGCGCGAGCCGGCGAAGCAAGGCGTGCCTGGGAAGCGCGTCTGGACACGCTGAAATCCGAGAGCCCGGAGGCGTACGTCGAGTTGATGCGGCGGATCTCCGGGGAGCTTCCCGAGGATTGGGCCGAGAGCCTTCCGCGCTTTGAGCCCTCCGAGAAGGGAATGGCAACCCGGGCCTCCGGCGGCAAGGTCATTGAAAAGATCTACGAAGTGCTCCCGGAACTCGTCGGTGGGTCGGCGGACCTGGCCGGCTCCAACAAGACGCTCTTTCCGAAGTTTGGGGAGATCTCGCGCGGCGAGTACGCCGGGCAGAACCTGCACTTTGGCATCCGGGAGCACGCCATGGCAGCCGCCGTCAACGGCATGTGCCTGCATGGCGGGGTGCGCGGCTTCGGGGCGACCTTTTTGGTGTTTGCCGATTACATGCGTCCGGCGCTGCGCCTGGCGGCGTTGATGCACGTGCCCCAGGTGATGGTCTTTACCCACGACTCGATTGGCCTGGGCGAAGACGGACCCACTCACCAGCCGATTGAGCACCTGATGTCTTTGCGCGCGATGCCCAACTACTGGGTATTGCGTCCGGGCGATGCGGAAGAGGTTCGCCAGTGCTGGGAGCTGGCCATGGAGCGTGACCAGGGCCCCGCGGGGCTGGTGTTGACTCGCCAGAACGTCCCCACCTTTGACCGCCAGGCGCTTCAAAGTCAGGGCGACGCCACGCAGGGCGCCTACATCCTGGCCGACGGGTGCCCGGATGAGGAGCCAGAGGCGCTGATCCTGGCAACGGGTAGCGAGGTCACGATTGCCGTGGAGGCGTTTGGCAAACTCCAGGCTCAGGGCAAAAAGGTACGCGTGATTTCGATGCCCTGCTGGGAGCGTTTTGAGCAGCAGGACGCCGCCTATCGCGAGTCGGTCCTGCCGACCGCGGTCACGCGCCGCGTGGCCATTGAAGCCGGCGCTACCCTGGGATGGGAGCGCTACACCGGGACGCAGGGATGCACCCTGGGGCTGGATCACTTCGGCGCGTCGGCCCCTTATGAGGAGCTGTACGAGAAGTTTGGTCTGACCGCCGAGAAGATCGTTGAGGTCGTCAACGCGCCTTAACCAGAGAGTTCGCCGAAGGTTCGAATAACGCATAACGCACCCTGCCGATAACCTGCCCTTTCTCCGGAGGAAGTGATGCCAGCAAATTTCACGCGACGACTCGACCTCTTTAAAGACGCGGGTTTTGCCGACCCGAAAGCCGCTGTGGAACTGCTGAGCAGTGATGCCGAGAACTTTGGTATCGGCGGGGTGCAATCGGGCATGCCCCTGGAAGACGCGTTGGACGGAGCCGATAAGGCTGCCGCCGCGCTTCTCGATAAGCCGGTGGCTCGCCTCCTCGACAATGTGGTGGAGTGGCTTTTTGAGCGGGGCGGTGACCTGGCCACCCTCTTCTGGCTGGCGCGAAAGCTCAGCGGCAATGAGCAAGAACTTCATCTGGGGGCGCTGGCCTTCGGGGTTGCCGGCAGGTTGTGGCAGGCCGGCAAAGAGGCCGAGGCCGCCGCGCTGGTACGTTTTCTCGTCGACCTGGAGTTCGATTACGGAAAGCTCTACCGCGAGTCGGGCATCGCTTACGGTTTCTTTCAGTCCCGTGAGCCCAATCCCTTCGTGTGGAAACTTCTGCACTTTGTGGAGGAGCGCGCGCGAAACCGGGGGGAAACGCCGGAGTTGCGCGTGGCCGAGCTGGGCTGTGGCATCGGCAACGACGCGCTGGGGATCACGTCAAGCCCGCTGGTGCGTTCGTATCTGGGCATCGATATCAGCCCGGTCGCGCTGGAAGAGCACGGCAAGCGCGTGGAAGAAGTGCTGCGGGAGCGTGATGACCTGGAACACAACCTCCTGGCCGGTGACTTCGTCTCCACGCTGGAGCGCAACGACCCACGGATGGAAGGGGTCAATCTTATCTACTCGTATTCCAGCCTGCACTACTTCAGCTCCGGGGAGCTCGCCAGGATCTTCGACCTGGCCGCCGAACTCTTGCCGGCGCAGAAGGGGCTCTTCTGCTTTGCGATCAAGGGCAAAGATAGCATCTGGGACGGGCAGGGCGTGCCTCTCTACCGTCCCGATGTCTGGGTCAACCTCGATGGCCAGACCCGCTGGTTTCCCTCGCGCAAGGCGCTGGTGGAGATGCTCGACCGCCACGGCTTTGAGATTTTGATGCACGAGTGGCATGAGCACTGGGGCTATAGCGAGTTCTCACGTCGGGACCGTTTTCACTACGTGGTGGCCACCCCCCGGCGAAAGCCGGGGAGGGACGCTTGATGAGCTGTCTGGAACGAGTGCTGGCAAGCGTCTGGCTCATCGTAGCCATGCTTCTCATCAGTGGGAGCGTGGTGGCCGAGGAGCCCTGGATGCTCGAAGCACAGCTCGACCCGAGCGCCCGTCTGCCAGGCATTGAGGCGCTGGAGGCACGCGGTGCCAGCGTGGGGCGAGTGCTTGTGGTGGAGCGCACGGCTCCCGGGCGCTACCTGGCCGAAGCCGAAGTGCTCTTTGGCGATCACGCGTTGCGCTTGCCGCTGATCATGGAGCGCGCGCTTGCCGACGGTGAACTCCGGGTGGTCTGGGCGCCGCAGCCCGCCTATGTCGAGGCGCTGCTGACCTTTGCGACGGGCGACGCACTGCCCTCGGAGGTTGCTCCGGTCGCCTGGGTGGAGGAACGTCGCCTGCCGGCGCTGCCGCTCATTGCCACGCGTGCACGCATTGTCTCGCCCTATGGAGAGGTCGCCTGGCAGAGCCCGGAGCTGGGAGGGCATCTGCAACGGTGGTTACGCGAGGCGCTCAACGAAGCGGGAGGGCCGGCCGGGGTCGATCTTCTGGTCGAGCGGCGCCTGGGCTGGGAGCGCGTGGCCGAACTGATGATGGCCGTGGCTTCGGCAGGACTGTTCCGCGTTCACATCATTACGTCGTCTGAGAATGCGCTTGGTGCGATCGATACCAACCTGCCGATCTTCCCCGGCAGCGGACTCCCTCCGAAGATGGTCATGGGGCTCCTCGGCATCTATCGCAACGACCAGGGGTTTGGCATACGCCTGCGCCTGGATGAGCAGAATGTCGCCGGCTCCGCCGACGGCGCCTGCCCGCCAGAACAGACCTTTTGCGCGCGCGATCGTGTGGAGTTTGAACAGGCGCTGGGCCAGGTGCTTGCCAGCGCCGGAGTGGAGGGCGCGCGCATTACCCACTGGATGATCGGGGGTACCGCCGAGTTCAGTGCCGGGGAGGCGGTGCGCGCCCTGGTCTGGACCTATGAGACGCTCGGCATCAGTCCGCGCGCGACGTTTATCGGGTACATCGAATGAACATGAGCCAGAGCGCGCAAGGTCGTAGAGTCCGACGTGACTTGATGGCGGGGCTTCTTCTTTTCTGGGTGATGGGGGCCTGTGCCAGTCCCGCGACTCCGACCCGAGAGCAGCCCGAGCACGCAAGCGCTCGGACGTACGCCACGCCGACCGATCCCCTCTACGTCGCAGAACAATGGCTCGCCAGAGGGCAGGAGTCTGGAGAGTATGTGGGCATGGAGGTCGTGCGGGCATTCACGCTGGACGACGGTCGCCTGGAACTCATCCTGAGCCCCCCCGATGAGCCCCCGGCAACGCCGGCCCTGCGGGTGCTCCTGGCCCGCGATCAAGAGGGCTGGGAGGTGGTCGAAACCGCGACGATTCGAAGTCGCCAGGACTGGCCGCGCTACTAAGCGTGTTGATCGCCCGGAAACTGCCAGCGGGTCCTCCGCTTCAATCGGTCGATGTCCATGAGGAATCTTGTCATGAGCTCTACTTCTCGTTTTGCCAACCGCCGCCTGGCCATTATCGGCGCGGGCCCCATCGGTGTAGAGACCGCCCTTCGTGCCCTGGCGGAGGGGCTGACGGTCACCCTGTACGAAGCCCGGGAGCCGGGAGCACATGTGCGTCGGTGGTCCCATGTTCGATTCTTCTCGCCATGGTCGCTCAACCGCAGCGCGCTCGGCGAAGCGATGTTGCGCGAGGCGGGACGCGAGCTGGTGGATGGAGAGGTGTTTCCTACCGGTGAGTCTTACCTGCGTGAGTACCTCGAGCCGCTGCTCGCGGAACTCGACGCCAGACCTGGCCTGGATCTTCAGCCGAACACCCGCGTGCTCGGCATCTCCAGGCTTCGTGCTCTTAAGGGAGACTTGCTTGCGAACCCCCGACGAGCACACCGTCCTTTTTTGCTACGTGTGAGCGGGCCTGAGGGAGAGCGTTTCGATGAGGCAGATCTGGTGATTGATGCCTCGGGGGTGTTGAGCACTCCCAACATGCTGGGCCCCGGCGGGTTGCCAGCCATTGGCGAAGAGGCGCTCAACGGTCAGGTCCTACGCGGTATCCCGGACGTGACGGAGCGCGACGCCGATCTTGCCAACCGACGGGTGCTGGTGGTCGGCGACGGTCACTCCGCGGCCACCACCCTGGGGGCGCTCACCGAGCTGCGGACCAGAGCTCCGCAGACGCGTGTGGTATGGGCGTACCGATCCGATGGCGAGCCCTTTGTTGAGATTGAAGGGGATACGCTTCCTCAACGCCTGCGCCTCTCTCGCCTGGGCAATGCCGTGGCGCGCGGGGAGGTCGACGGCGTGGAAGCGCGCCCCGGGGTTTTTGTGCAACGTATTTCGCCTGAGGGGGATGCGCTGCGGGTCACGCTGGCCAGTGCCGGAGGCGACACCTCAGAGGTGGAGGTCGACCGCATCATTGCCAATGTGGGCTATCACCCCGACACCTCGCTTTATCGCGAGCTTCAAGTCCATCTCTGCTACGCCAGTGACGGTCCCATGAAACTCGCCGCGTCACTGCTCGCCAGTACCGGCGGCGCGGATTGTCTGGACCAGACCTCGGCCGGCCCCGAGGTGCTAAAGAACCCGGAGCCAGGTTTTTACGTGCTGGGTACGAAGAGCTACGGGCGCAACTCCAACTTCCTGCTCAAGGTCGGTCTTCAGCAGATCGATGATGTGATGACGCTTATCCGGGACTCTCAAGATGTTTAAGGCGATCTGTCGCTGGCTCTTTATGCTGCGAGGCTGGCGTTTTGTTGGCAAAGAACTCACCGAACACCGTCGTTGCGTAGTGGTAGCCGCGCCCCATACCTCCAACTGGGATCTTATCTACACCATCGCCAGCTTCGAGCTGATGGGGCTGCCGCTGCGCTTTACGATCAAGCGCGAGTGGATGCGTTTTCCCTTCAACCTGATCCTGGGCCCGGTGGGAGGTCTGGCCATTGACCGTCGCCCACGGGCCGAGACCGGGGAGCGCCCCAGCATGGTGGAGGCGATGGTGACGCTCTTTGATGAGCATCCCGACGAACTCGCAATCGCGGTCACCCCCGAGGGAACGCGCTCACGTCGTGAACGTTGGCGCAGCGGTTTTTATCATGTGGCCCGAGAGGCCGGGGTGCCCATTCTGCTCGGGTATCTGGACTACGGGAAAAAAGAAGCCGGCATCGGGAAGGTCATCATTCCCGGCGATGACTTCGAGTCCGACATGCGCGAGATCATGGCTTTCTATGCCCAGGTCGAGGCCCATAGCCCGGCGAAGTTCGCGCTGGATCAGCGCTTTAGTTGAGCCCCACGCTCCCCGAGGGCACGTGCGTGAAACCCGAGCCCCGACCTTGACAAGTCCCGGAGGCGAACGTTTCTATGAGGTCGCTTCGATACGTGCCCTTGCGCTCCTGTTGACCACTTTCTCGCGACCCCGCGAGTTCGCCGCAGCTGTGTTGCGTCGGAACTCACGCGCCGCAACCGCCGGAGGACCCGATGAGCAAGCTCCTGCCGCCGATCAACTTCAAAGAGTGGATCGAAGATAACCGCGACGCGTTTAAGCCGCCGGTGGGGAATAAAAAAATCTGGGAAGACGCCAACTTCATGGTCTTTGTGGTCGGTGGCCCTAACCAACGGAAGGACTACCATATCGACCCGAGCGAGGAGTTCTTCTACCAGCTTGAGGGCGACCTCGTGCTTAAGGTGGTCGAAGATGGCGAGTTCCGCGATATCACCGTTCGCGAAGGGGAGATCTTCCTGCTCCCCTCGATGGTCCCGCATTCACCGCAGCGTGGGCCCGAGACCATCGGGCTGGTCATCGAGCACAAGCGCCCCGAGAGCCAGAACGACGGACTTCGCTGGTACTGCGAGGGCTGTGGGGAGGTGCTCTACGAGGAGTTTTTCTACCTGACGGACATCGTCGGCCAGCTCAAGGCTGCCATCGAGGCCTTCTGGGCCAGCGATACGCTGCGCACTTGCAAGCGGTGCGGCATCAAGATGGAGCGTTGAATTCACGACGAGGCCCGGCTCTTACGCCTGTTCACCCACCGTAGTCTCCACCCAGGGACGCCATGAAGATCGACATCCACGCGCATATTCTCCCCGAGCAGTGGCCTGATCTGCGCGAGCGCTACGGCTATGGCGGGTTCATTCGTCTGGAACACCAGTGCTCGGGGTGCGCACGTATGATGCGCGATGAGACCTTCTTCCGGGAGGTGGAGCCTAATCTCTGGGATCCGGCCACGCGACTTCGGGAGTGCGATGCCCACGGCGTCGACGTGCAGGTGCTCTCCACGGTGCCGGTGATGTTCAGCTACTGGGCCCAGGCGGCGGATGCGCATGATCTCTCGAAGCTGCTCAATGATCATATGGCCTCGGTGGTGGCCCAGGCGCCAACGCGCTTTGTCGGTCTGGGAACCCTGCCGATGCAGGATACCGAGCGCTCGATCGCCGAGCTGGAGCGCGCCGTTGGGACGCTCGGGCTGGCCGGAGTGGAGATTGGCACCCACGTCAACGGGACCAACCTCGACGATCCGCGCTTTGATCCACTCTGGGAGGCCGCTCAGGAACTCGGCGCGGCGATCTTCGTGCATCCCTGGGATATGATGGGCATGGATCAGCTCCCGGATTACTGGTTGCCCTGGCTGGTGAGCATGCCGGCGGAGACCTCCCGGGCGATTTGCTCGTTGATGATGGGCGGGGTGCTGGAGCGTTATCCGAAGTTGCGCTTTGCGTTTGCGCATGGCGGCGGCTCGTTTCCGGCGACCATTGGGCGCATCGACTGGGGCTTTGAGGTACGCCCGGACCTTTGCCAGGTGCACACGAAGACGCGTCCGAGCGAACTTCTGAAGTCGATTTATCTGGACACGCTGGTGCATGATCCCCGCATGCTCCGGGTGCTCATTGACACCTTTGGCGTCGAGCGCCTGGCGCTGGGCACGGATTATCCCTTTCCGCTCGGGGAGCCCGAACCGGGCAGCCTCATCGAGTCGCTTGATTTGAGCGCCGGGGATCGTCAACGGCTGCTCTCCGGCACTGCGTTGGAGTGGTTGGGGCTGGAGCGCACACAGTTTGAGCGGAGCAAATGATGCGCATGGTGGTTGAGTTCAACGGGCAACACTATGAGGTGGACCATCGCCCTGTGGAACTCGCACAGCCCCTGGATTTTTATGGAGCACAGCCTCAGGCTTTCGGGCTGGGGCGGGCTTCGGCGCGGGCGGTCGAGGGGGGCAGTTTTGTGGGCGATGTGCGTCGGGGGGGCAGCGTCAACTGCGAAGCGGTGGAGCTCATCGCCCACGGTCACGGCACCCACACCGAGTGCGCCGGCCATATCACCGGGGAACGTATGGCGGTGGGAAGCCTGGCCCCGGAGGCGCTGATTCCGGCCACACTGCTGCGGGTGAAAACCTGTGCGTTGGAGGAATGCCCCGAACATACAGCCGGCATCAGCGCGCCGGGCGATCGGGTGATCAGCGCCGCCGCACTCCAGGCGGCGCTGGTTCGGGCGGCGGCTCCTGGTGAGTTTGTCCGGGCGATCCTCATCGCGACGGCCGGCCCGGGCGCCGCCATCCCGCTGCGAGACTACTCCGGCACCAATCCGGCCTACTTCACCGCCGAGGCCATCGCCTGGTTGCTTGCCAGGGGCTGTGAGCATCTCCTGGTCGACCTTCCCTCCATCGATCGCGAAGATGATGGGGGCACCACCCCGGCACACCACGCCTACTTCGGGGTCGACCCTCAAGGAGGGTTGGATCAGGCCGGTCGCCGCCGTACGATCACCGAGATGATCGCGGTGCCCGACGACCTGGAAGAAGGCGCTTATTTTCTCTCGCTGCGTTTTGCCCGCTTTCTGCTCGACGCAGCCCCCTCTCGGCCAGTGCTCTATCGGGCGCTGGCCTGTGAACGTTCGTACTAAACACATCTTCTGATTTTGGCATCCTGCACCTGAGGCCCGCATGAAGCTCACCGACCTGGACTACGCCCGGCAGCTCGACCGCGAGGATCCGCTGCGTGACTTCCGCCAGCGCTTTCATATCCCCACCAACGCCGCCGGCGAGCCGGTGCTCTACCTCTGCGGCAACTCCCTGGGACTGCAGCCCCGTGGAGTGACCGATGCGCTCCAGGCCGAGCTTGAGAAGTGGGCGCGTCTGGGCGTTGACGGGCATTTTGCCGAGCCCAACCCCTGGTACAGCTATCACGAGATCTTCAACGAGCCGATGGCCTCGGTAGTGGGGGCGCGGCCCGAAGAGGTCGTGGTGATGAACTCGCTGACCACCAACCTTCATCTCTTGATGGTATCGTTTTATCGGCCTACCCCTCAGCGCTATAAGATACTCATTGAGGGCGGGGCCTTCCCCTCCGATCTTTATGCGGTTCAGAGCCAGGCGCGGGTGCATGGCTTTGAGCCGGATGACGCCATCGTCGAGCTCTTTCCGCGCCAGGGGGAAAAGACCCTTCGTCAGGAAGATATTGAGGCGGCGATCGCCCGCGAGGGTGACGCGCTGGCGCTGGTGCTCTTCGGAGGCGTCAACTACTACACCGGTCAGCTCTTTGATATGGGAGCGATCACCGAGGCCGGCCACCGGGTCGGCGCGCTGGTGGGTTTTGATCTGGCGCACGCTGCCGGCAATGTGCCGTTGAAGCTGCATCAATGGGGGCCGGATTTCGCCGCCTGGTGTTCGTACAAGTACCTTAATTCGGGGCCCGGTGGGGTCGCCGGCGTGTTTGTGCATGAGCGCCACCTGGGCCGGGCAGACATCCCGCGTTTTGAGGGGTGGTGGGGCACCGATCCCTCGACGCGTTTTGAGATGGGGCCGCGCTTTCAGCCGCAGGCCGGAGCGGGAGCCTGGCAGCTGAGCAACGCTCCGGTGTTGCCGATGGCCGCGCTAAAGGCTTCGCTGGAGCTCTTTTGTGAGGCGGGCATGCAGGCGTTGCACCAGAAGAGCGCACGCCTGACCGGCTACCTCCACGAGCTTGTGACCTCCATCGGTGCCGGGGCCTTTGAGGTGATCACGCCGGCTGAGCCCGAGGCGCGGGGGTGTCAGCTCTCGATCCTCGCCAGCGGCGACGGGGAACTCTTGCATCAGCGCCTGATGGAGGCTGACGTGATCTGCGATTACCGTCGCCCCAACGTGATTCGCGTGGCGCCCACTCCGCTGTACAACACCTTTGAGGAGGTGTGGCGCTTCTGGAAGATCCTCGAAGAGAGCGTGAGCTAAATGAGTGACGTTCAGGCGTATCCCGGTCCTGGCGAGCCCCCCTGCGTGGTGGTAGGGGGCGGTCTGGCCGGCTCGTTGATGGCGATTTATATGGCCCGGCGCGGCCACCCGGTGGAGGTGTATGAGGCGCGTCCTGATATGCGGCGTCTTCAGGTCGACCGGGGGCGCTCGATCAACCTGGCGCTCTCCACCCGGGGGCTTCATGCGCTGGCCGCGGTGGGCCTGGAAGACGAGGTTCGGCAGATGTGCATCCCGATGCACGGCCGTATGATTCACCCGATGGAGGGGGAGCCTCATCTGCAGCCTTACGGCCGCGCCGGCCAGTACATCAATTCGATCAGTCGTCAGGGCCTCAACGAGCTGCTGATGAACACTGCCGAGGCCCGTGACCAGGTTCGCTTTCATTTCGATATCCCCTGTGTAGATGTCGATCTCGATGAGGGCGTGGCCCATTTTGACGATCGAGAAAAAGGGGAGCGGGTTGTACGTGAGGCGTCGATACTGATCGGCGCCGACGGGGCGTACTCGGCGGTGCGCCAGCGGCTGCAACGCTCGGGGCGCTACAACTACGAACAGGCCTATTTAAGTCATGGCTACAAAGAACTCTCCATCCCCGCCGGGCCTCAGGGGAAGTATCTCATCGAGAAGAACGCGCTGCATATCTGGCCGCGTCACGACTTCATGCTCATCGCGTTGCCCAACCTGGACGCCACCTTCACGGTCACGCTCTTCATGGCGTTTGAGGGGGCGACGAGCTTTGAGGCGCTGAAAACCCCGGCAGACGTCGAGGCGTTTTTTAAGCGGGAGTTCCCCGACGCCTACGCCCTGATGCCGACGCTGACCGACGATTTTTTTGCCAATCCCACCGGCAGCCTGGTGACCATTCGTTGCGCGCCCTACCACCACGGGGAACGGGTGATGATCCTGGGAGATGCCGCGCATGCGGTGGTGCCCTTTTACGGGCAGGGGATGAACGCGGCCTTTGAGGATTGCTTTGTGCTCAATGAGCTTCTGGAGCGTGAGGACGGCGATGTCGGTCGCGCGATAGCGGCGTTTAGCCGGGAGCGCAAAGACGACGCGGATGCCATTGGGCATCTGGCGCTCTACAACTATTTCGAAATGCGTTCAGCGGTGGCCTCGCCCTACTTTGTGTTTCGTAAAAAGATCGAGCGGGTGCTCCATCGTCTTTTTCCTGAGTGGTGGATTCCGCTCTACACGATGGTCACGTTTACCAACATGCCCTATGCGCTGGCGCGCGAGCGGGCCGCGCGCCAGGATCGGTTGTTGACGCTCGGCCTGGGAGCGGCCGCCGCGCTGGCGTGCGTGACCCTTGCAGCCTTGATGATGGGAGTGCTGGGCTAGCCGGCTCCCGGTTCAGCGCTCCAGCACCATGCTCAGGCCCAGTCCGCCGGCGGCACACATGGTCAATAGCCCCAGGTTCACATCTCGCCGCGCCATCTCCTGAGCGAGCTGAGTGATGATCCGTGTGCCGGTTGCGCCAAAGGGGTGTCCCAGCGCCACCGAGCCGCCGTGGACGTTGAACGTCTCCATGTTGACCTCGCCAATGGCCTCGTCTAGCCCCAGTTCCTGGCAGAGGTGGGGGCTCTTCCAGATCTTGAGGTTGGCCAGCACCTGGGCGGCGAAGGCCTCGTGCATCTCCACAAGATCCATGTCATCCAGGCTCACGCCAGCACGTTCAAACGCGATCGGGGTGGCCAGGGTGGGGCCGAGCAGCAGGTTATGGCGTTGAATGTCGATACCTACCTGCGCATAGGAGCGCACGAAGGCCAGTGGCGTAAGTCCGAGCTTTCGGGCGCGGCTTTCCCGCATCAAAAGCACGGCCGACGCGCCGTCGGTCAGGGGAGAGGCGTTGGCCGCGGTCACCGTGCCGTGTTGACGGTCAAAGACCGGCCGGAGACGTGCCATGCGTTCCACCGAGGTATCGGCGCGCACATTATTGTCGCGCTCCAGAACCTGGTCGAAGGCGTCGCCGGTAAGGACGCTCATGACCTCGGGGAAGAAGCCCTCCTCATAGCCCGCTGCGGCCAGGTGGTGGGTGCGTTCGGCGTATTCATCCTGTTCTCGGCGGCTGATGCCGTAGTGCTTGGCCATATCTTCCGCCGACTCGCCCATCGACTTGCCGGTGGTGGGCTCTTCGATGGCTGGCTGCTCCGGAAGAAGATCACCGGCTTTGATCTGACTCAGGGCTTTGAGGCGGTCCTGCAGGTTGCGGGCTTTGGCGACATCCTGCAGCGCGTGAGAGAGCCCCAGACTAAAGCGGGCCCGAGCCGAACTCATCGACTCCACGCCTCCGACCATGACCACATCGGCCGTGTTCAACAGGAGCGCGTTGACCCCCTGGACGGCGGCGTAGGCGCTGGATGCGCAGTACATCTGCACCGTCGATGCCGGGATACGTCTGGGTAGCTGGCTTCGGAGCACCACTTCACGGCCCACATTGGGGCCATCCATCGGTGCGGATACACAGCCGAAGATCAGCTCGTCGATGAGTTCGGGGTCGATATCCACGCGGTTGAGCAGCTCGTTGGCCACCGTGCGACCCAGGTCCGCTTCCGTCCAGTGTTTAAAGGCCGTCCAGGCGCGGGCAAAAGGGGTGCGCACGCCGGCGATAATGGCCACGCGGTCGTTGCCGCCGAGCGTAGAAGAGGAGTTTGAGGATGGATTTGCCATATCGGGGCTCATCTGGCTGCGAGGTCTACGTCGCTGGCCAGATGGCGAGCGACGTCAGTCAAAGTCGTCGGGGGCAGGGGGGGCGCTGGCAAACTTACTCGGCGTAGAAGCGCTCCTGGTGCTCGGCCATCGTTTCAAGGAGCGGCGCGGGTCGAAGGCGGGTGCCAAACTGGCCGGCCAGGGTGTGCAGGGAATCGACCACCCGGCCGATCCCGACCTCATCGGCATGGCGGAAGATCCCGCCACGGAAAGGGGGGAACCCCAGCCCGAAGATCACGCCGATATCGCCGTCACGAGGGGAGCGTAGGATGCCTTCGTCGAGGGCGTAGGCGCATTCATTGAGCATGGCCAGCCAGCAGCGCTGGGTGATGATGTCTGGATCGATATGTCGGCGGGTGTCGCCGCCCGGGAGTGCGCCGTACACACTCTCGTCGGGGGCGCTGGCGTCGTGTTGATAGGTGTAAAACCCACGCCCATTCTTGCGCCCCTGGCGCCCTTCATCGGCCAGGCGGCGCAGCGCCTCCGGAGCATCCCAGCGCGCTCTAAACGCCTCCTGAAGAACGCCGCCGGCTTTGAGCACCACGTCGAAGCCCACCTCGTCGACCAGCTTCAGCGGGCCCAGCGGGAAGCCAAAGCGGTGCATCGCGGCGTCGATTTCTTCGATTCGGCCGCCCTCCTGCAGAATCCAGCCGGCTTCATTGATGTAAGCGCCGAGGACTCGGCTGGTAAAAAATCCGGGCCCATCGTCAACAACGATGCAGGTCTTGCCCAACCGACGTCCGTAGGCCAGGACGGTGGCCAGGGCTTTGTTGGAGGTCGCGTCGGTGCGAATGATCTCGAGCAGGGGCATCTTGTGCACGGGACTAAAGAAGTGCATGCCCAGCACGTTCTCCGGACGCTTGCTCTTGCGGGCGATCTCTTTGATGGGAATGGTCGAGGTGTTGCTGGCAAAGATCAGATCTTCGTGTCCCAGGGCTTCGATGTCAGCGAGGATCGACTGCTTGAGTTCGCGGTCCTCGAAGACCGCCTCGATAACCAGGTCGCAGCGCTCAAACCCCTGGTAGGTCAGGGTGGGGGCGATGCGTCCCAGGGCGATGTCGGCCTGAGCTTCGCTGAGTTTTTTACGGCGATGGGCTTGCTGGAGCAGGTTGTTAATGTAGTTCATGCCCCAGCCCAGTCCCTGGTTGCTGTGGTCTTTCAGGCGCAGGTTGGTGCCCTTGTAGGCGGCGATCTGGGCGATGCCGGCCCCCATCAGGCCGGCGCCCAGGACGCCCAGGCGCGTGATCTGGCGGGGTTTGACGCGACCATCGACCACGCGGTCTTTGTTCACCGCCTGGCGCATGAAGAAGATGTTCATCAGGTTTTTTGCCACCGGGGAGCGAACCAGCTCAATGAACGCCTCACCTTCGGCCTCCAGGCCGGCCTGAAGTCCGTGAGAGAATCCGGTTTCGATGACATCGATGGCTTTGAGCGGGGCAGGGTAATTGCCGCCGCTCTGTTTGAGTACCTGTTCGCGCGCGCGGCTGAAGATAACCTTTCGGGCCGGGGTGCGTGCGGCGAGTTTGACCGGATCGCTGAAGGCTTCCTCGAGGTTTTCGCTCAGGGAGGCCGGGCGAGCGCGTCGGCGGTGGATCTCGCGCGCCTTTTCTCGGGCCACGTCGAGCAGGATGCCGGGATGGACGAGATCGTCGATCAGTCCGAGTTTGAGTGCTTTTCGGCCATCGATCTGGCGGCCGGTGAGGATCAAATCCAGGGCCTGCGAGAGGTCGATCTGGCGGGGCAGGCGCTGCGTGCCTCCACCACCGGGGATCAGCCCGAGCATGACCTCGGGGAGCCCGAAGAGCGTGCGTTCGCCGCGAGCGGCGATGCGAGCGTCACAGGCCAGCGCGAGCTCCAGCCCGCCCCCCAGACAACCGCCGTCGATCACCGCGACCACCGGAATGGGCAGGCGTTCCACGCGGGACATCAAGGCCTGGCCGCGTTGGACCAGGGCGATGAGCCCGTCGGGATCGTGCTCATAGCCCTGGAGCTCTTCGATGTCGAAACCGGCTACGAAATTGCCGGGCTTGGCGCTGGTGACGAGCACGCCCTCCAGGTCCAGACGTTCGTCGAGCTCATCGAAGATGGTCTCAACCTCTTTGATCATCGCCGTGGAGAGCGTGTTGAGCGATTGGTTGGGGACGTCGATCTCGATTCGTGCCAGGCGATCCGCAAACGTCAGGCGCGCGAGCCTGTCGGTGGGCTGAGCAGCCATAACATTCCATCCGTAGAGTCCAGTGGTGAGCCCAAAGGCCGACGCACAGCCACAAAAAATGCCCCGACCGCGTTGCATGCGAGTGGGGCAATCTTTAGACACTGCCGTAGCCACGGCAAGTCTCGCTGGATGGGGCAGGGCTTAGAGCAGGTGACCGCTCTTGAGCCGCTTGGTCTCCAGGTAGTCGTAATTGTGTGGGTTGGGCACGGTCTTAATGGGGCGGCGCTCATCGACGACGATACCGGCCTGCTCCAGCCCCTCGACCTTGGAGGGGTTGTTGGTCATGAGCACGATGCTTTCCACGCCGAGAAGCTCCAGCATCCGGGCGGAGATGGAGTAGTCGCGCAGGTCATCATCAAAGCCCAGGTGTTCGTTGGCTTCGACGGTATCGAGGCCGCCATCCTGGAGGCTGTAGGCCTTGATCTTGTTGGCCAGACCGATGCCGCGCCCTTCCTGTCGCATGTAGAGAATGATGCCGGCCTCTTGTTCGGCGATCTCTTCCAGGGCTGCGTTGAGCTGGGGGCCACAGTCGCATTTGAGGCTGCCAAAGACGTCGCCGGTGAGGCATTCGCTGTGGATGCGGGTCAGCACCCCTTGTTTGCCGCGGACATCGCCGTGGATCACGGCGACATGATCTTTGCCGTCGCGGTCATTTTTAAAAGCGACGATACGGAACTGGCCGTAGCGGGTGGGAAGGTTTGCTGTGGCGAAGTGTTCGACGTTTACTTTCAATGGACTACCGCTGACGGACGGCCGGGGGGGGCGGACCGGCTCCGCGGCGCTTTCTGGTTTTATGGACATCTTAAGACTCCCATCGCGCGTGATCGTCGCGACCTCTCCATGAGGTCACCCGTAATACACACCGACTGCCGGGGGGGACGGCCCGCACAGGGCCAGTAGAGACAGCCGAATCCGCGGGCTACCGGTACTCGGCAGCATGGCCGAAAGGCGTTGAATCTCCTGGCATTGGACGCCAGGCAGAGCGCGGCGCAACATTAGCGTGCGCCTCTGCTCTGTCAACTCCTCCGAGAGAACGGATGGCACTAAGGACTTCTTCCACGTGCGCTCTTTTGTGGGCAACATGGCGAGCTTTGAGAGTTCCGGGCCCGCCGGAGGACAGATTTGAGCACGTGATTCGGCAGGTCAAACCGAGCACGCAAAAAAACATCCCTCCGGGCCGATGCCGAAGGGATGTTGTCGAGTTGGGGAGCCGCTGGTTTAGAGGGCGATCTGGTGGGAGGATGCTGCCTGACGTCGGAAGCCGCTGGCGGCGTGAAGCGTGGCGCGGATGGCGTCGATCGTGACCGGCACCAGATCGTTTCGATGGCCATTGAGGGCAGCGAAGTAGTTATGACGCTCGCTGCTATGAATAATGGCCGGGGGAAAGCGGTGCTTGAGCAGCAGGAAATTCAGCATCAGCCGCCCCACCACACCGGTGCGCTCATCAAAGGGGAAGACGCGCATAAACTCCCAGTGGGCCAGGGCCGCCTGGCGGATGGGATGCAGGTGACAAAGCTCCTCGTCGTACACATCCATGAATTTATGGAAGTGGTACGAGATGCTACTCGCCGGGGCCACATTCAGGTGATAGACGCCTGGCGAGGTATCGCGTTTGCGATAGCGACCACCGGCCTCGTCGCCGGGCATGGCGAGCATTTTGTGGAGTTCGCGCAGCCAGTCGATGCTCAGTTCATCACCGCGCTCAGCGCTCTGATGAAGAAAGTCGATGGCCGTGTCGAGCGCGCGCAGACCGTGTTGGGTGACGCTCTCGCAGTAGGTGCGACAGGGCATACGGCCCAGCGCCCGCGAAAGCTCTTCCGGGGTCAGCACGACGCCTTCCAGGGCGTGGTCGTGGTAAAGCCACGAGAGCTTGAGACGCTCCATAAACGAGGCGCGCAGCTCTTCGGGCATGCCGGTATAGATCGACCGCTGATGATCGACTTCGAGGTAGGTCAGGTTCATGGTGCCTCCGTTGCTCATCGCGGCGGCGGGTGTTCCCCAACACTCCAGAGCGCTCCCGTGATGAACCTCGGACAGCCCGTTAAGGCTGACCAACCGGAGAATAGCCTAGCGAGAGACAAAGCGAGAATCAACGTCTCGCGCCATTTTTCTGCGCATGAGCTGGCGCGCGGGCGTAAAATGGGCCGCAGTCCCCGGTGCGACGCTCGTTTGGTGCGGCACGCGGGGCCCTGTGTTAGGGTAATTGCAGACGTAAGCCCGCGCGTTTGGCGCAGTGTTTTGTCAGTCAGGTAGAGCGGTATGAGTAGATGGAGAGAGGGCATCGCTGGCAGACGCCGGGCTGCTGCGGTGGGGGTCTCGGTGTTGCTTTTGCTGCTGGTGGCCGGCGGGCAGGTCAGCGCGCAGGAGCCGGGTGACGCTGGGGAGCGCGCGCTGAGTGCCTGCGATCGCTTTATGGAGAGCTACGCTCGGAGCGCCGCCCGTAAGCTGGATCGGGCGATGTCGACCGGCGACTACGGGCTGCGTCCGCTGGATGAACTCGACGGGGTGCTGCGCCTGGCGAGTGAGCGGCCAGGGCAAGGGGCGCCGCTGGAGTTGGAGGTCTTTAAAGAGGCTTCGGGGCGCGTGGTCGGGCTGGTGGATCGGCGGCGCCAGTGGACGCAGACCTACGTGGTGGCGATGAGCCGCACGGGCCCGATTGTCGTCAGTCACCGCTGGCAGGAGCGGCGGCTGCGGGAGGCCGGGCAGCCCTGCGCGCCATTTGCCTCGGCGCTGGAGTGGCCCGGGGTGAGTGCGTCGCGGGTGGATGTGGAGCCCTTCAAGTACTGGGGATTGCGGGTGGTCTGGCGCATTCCGCGTGCAGACGAAGCGGCCAGCGGGCGGGCGCTGGAGGAGGTGCTTACGCAGGTGGCCCGTCGCTATGAGCGGGGGGCGTCTGAGGCCGGGGAGCCGGGCGTTGAACAACGTGACGTTACACAGGATTAGGTTGACACTTTGGCAGGGGTGGGGTTTGGTCGGGCTGAATCCGCTCTAAATTTCGGGGCGTGACTGACGTTGAATCTGAAGACGGACATGGAGGTTGTACGATGAAAAAGTTTTCGTTGATTAGCGCGCTTATCCTCGCTCTGGTTCTCCTTGCGTCGCCAGCGATGGCGCAGGAGGGCGGCGGTCGCGTCCCCGGGAAGTTCGGCATCGGTATTGGCGATGGCTCGGTGGCCTCGGGTATCTCGCTGAAAGCGTTCACCGGTGCGACGGCGGTGCAGGGCGTCATCGGTTGCTGGGGTTATAACTGCGATGGTCTGGGTGTGAGTGTGGACCTTCTCTTTAATCAGGCGCCCCTTGTGCAAGCGGGCCCGCTGGTGCTGGCCTGGAACGTGGGCTTTGGTGGCTCGGCCGCCGCCTGGCGCAACCGCCACACCTACGTCGCCGCGCAGGGTGTGCTCGGGCTGGAGTTCATCTTCCCGGATGTGCCTCTTGACCTGGTGTTGGAGCTGCGTCCGGAGATCAGCATTGTGCCCGGTGTCGACTTCGACCTTGATGGTGGCGCGCACGTGCGCTTCTATTTCTAAGGTGTGGAGCGCGTCGGGTTTCGGCGCGTGAACCATTTAAAAAAAGCCCCCTCGGCGCTCGCGCCGAGGGGGCTTTTTTATCGTGAGGTCGGGAGGCCGCGGGGCGGGCTAGCTCCCGTTGAGCAGTCGGGCCAGGCGACGACAGGCGCCGTAGTAGGCTCGGGCGGCCCGCTCGACCGCCGCGCGGGATCCCACCTCATCGGGGTCAATGAGTTCGGTGGGGCGGTGGCGCACCGGCAGGTGGTCGGCCAGCCGCGGCGAAGGGGTGGGGCGAGCGCGGCGATTTTCCTTGCGGTTTGTCGTCATAGCTGAAAGTTTAGCGCAGGCTTGGAGCCAGGAAAAGGGTCGACTCAACCTCCCGCCTTCCGGGAGGTGCGGCCGCAATCGAGGACCGGGAGAGGCATCGATGGGTTCGACGAAGGTAGCCTACGACGTATTGAAGCGCGAGCAGGATGATCAGGGCATCTGTACGCTGACCCTCGATCGTCCGGAGTCCATGAACGCCCTCAATGGCGAGTTGGTCGACGCGCTCTGGGAGACCTTTTACGCGCTGCGCCATGACGACTCGGTGCGCGTGGTGATTTTGAGTGCGAGCGGGCGGGCGTTTTGCGCCGGGGCCGATCTGGCCGAGCGCCGGGGTATGAGCGAGGCCCAGGTGCGAAAGCGCATCGACGATTACCATCAGTGTTTCAACGCGATTGCCGGGCTGCCCAAGCCGACCATCTGTGCGATCAACGGGTACGCGTTTGGCGGTGGACTGGAGCTGGCGCTGGCCTGTGATCTGCGCCTGGTCGATGAGGCCACGCAGATCGGCCTGACGGAGCTGCGGCTGGGCATCATTCCGGGCGCTGGTGGCACCCAGCGCCTCACACGCCTGGTGGGCGCGGCGCGGGCCAAAGAGTTGATTTTCACCGCGGCCCGGCTCACCGGTCGCGAGGCCCTGGCGTTTGGTCTGGTCAATGATGCGCTGCCGGCGGAGGGCTTGATGGTGCGCGCCCGGGAGCTCGCGGAGCAGATGCTGCTCTCGGCGCCGATCGCCCTTAAGCAGGCGAAGTTGGCCATTGACACCGGGGCTCAGGTTGACCTGCACTCCGGCCTGGCGCTGGAGAGTGCGGCCTATGCGGTGACCCTGCCGACCGAAGATCGCGTGGAAGGGCTGGCGGCCTTTAAGGAAAAGCGAAAGCCGAACTTCAAGGGGAAGTAGACGCCGACGGTCAGCGAGGTTGCAAGTGCTTTGAGAGACGCGGGAGCTTAGAAGCCTGCGTGCATGCCTATAAGGAGTGAAGATGAGTGAAGTGCCCGAGTCGAAGACCCCGGAGCTCAGTGAGCTCGACCAGCAGGTGGTAGAGCGCCGTGAGGCGCTGGAGGAGGGCGGCAAGCCCAAGTATCACGAGCGCGCCCGCGAGGTGGGTAAGCTCTTTGTGCGCGAGCGGATCAAGCGTCTGCTCGACGCCGGGCTGGAAGTCGAAGACGGGGCCTTTGCTAACCTGCTCGCCGGCGATCTGCCGGCCGACGGTGTGGTCACGGGCATCGGTAAGATCGGGGGGCGTCGGGTGGCGATCATCGCCAACGATTCCACGGTCAAGGCCGGCTCCTGGGGCTGGCGTACCGTCGAAAAAATCATCCGTATGCAGGAGACCGCCGAGAACCTGCGCATTCCGTTGATCTATCTGATCGACTCGGCCGGCGCGCGCATCACCGATCAGCTGGAGATGTTCCCCGGGCGCCGCGGGGCCGGGAAGATCTTCTACAACCAGGTGCGTCTCTCCGGATTCATCCCGCAGGTCTGTCTGCTCTTCGGCCCCTCGGCCGCCGGTGGGGCCTACATCCCGGCGTTCTGCGACGTGGTGGTGATGGTCGAGGGCAACGCCTCGATGTACCTGGGATCGCCGCGGATGGCCGAGATGGTCATCGGGGAGAAGGTCACCCTGGAGGAGATGGGTGGGGCGAAGATGCACTGCTCGGTGTCCGGGTGTGGAGACGTGCTGGCCCGGGATGAGGACGAGGCGATCGCGTTCTGCAAGGCGTACCTGGAGTACTTCCCGGCAAACTGCCACGAGCCCGCGCCGCTGGCCGAGCCCCTCGAGCCGAAGCCCCAGAAGAAGACGCTCGATGAGTTGATTCCGGTCAACCAGAACAAGCCCTTCGACATGCGCAAGGTCATCCAGCATCTGGTCGATGACTCGGAGTTTCTGGAGATCAAGAAGAAGTTCGCCCAGGAGCTGCTCACCGGCTTTGCGCGCATCGGCGGCCGTCCGGTGGGGATCATCGCCAGTCAGCCCAAGTGGAAGGGCGGGGTCCTCTTTGTGGATTCGGCCGATAAGGGCGCGCGCTTCATCTCGTTGTGTGACGCGTTTAACATTCCGCTGGTCTTTTTGGCCGATGTGCCGGGCTTTATGATCGGGACCAAGGTCGAGCGTCAGGGGATCATTCGCCACGGTGCGAAGTTGATCTCGGCGATGAGTGCGGCCACCGTGCCCAAGATCTCGGTGGTGGTCCGCAAGGCCTACGGGGCCGGTCTCTACGCGATGTGCGGACCGGGATTTGAGCCCGATGTGAGCCTGGCGTTGCCCGAGGCGATGATCGCGGTGATGGGACCGGAGGCGGCCGTCAACGCGGTGTACGCGCGCAAGATCGAAGCGCTGGCCGAAGAGGAGCGTCCGGCCTATGTGGAGCAGCTGCGTAAAGAGTTCCGCGAAGATATTGATATTTACCGCCTGGCCAGCGAGCTGGTGGTGGATGAGATCGTCACCAAGCATCAGCTGCGCGATGAGCTGAAGAGCCGGCTGGCGGTGTACCAGACCAAGAAGAAAGACTGGCCCGATAAGAAACACGGCGTTATCCCGGTCTGAACCAGACCGCCGATGACGAGGGTACTGACGACGCATTGACGCAAGACGAGGGTTCGATGTCGCAGAGCGACCAGGCCGGTGGGCCGAGCAAAGAGCAGGAAGAGGCGATCGACGCCATTGATACGCTGATCGCCGGTGGGGAACTGGAGCAGGCCGAGCAGGCCATTGAGGATGCGCTGGAGCGTTTTGGCGCCAACGATACGCTGCTGGTGCTGCGGGCGGAGCTGGCGCTGGAGGGGAGTGACCCCGAAGAGTGCGTCTTCGCGGTGCAGGATGCGCTTAAACACGTGGAGAGCGATGAGGCACGCGCCCAGCTGCTGGCCTTTGAGGGGTACGCTCACTACGAGGCCGATGCCTATGAAGAGGGGCGTCGGGCCTTTAACGACGCGGTGCGCGCCGATGGCGAGCTGTGGACCGCGGTGGTGGGTCGGGCGATGGTGCATGAAGCCCAGGGCTTCCTGCGCGCGGCACTCCTGGATGTGGAGCGGGCCATTGCGCTCGACCCGGAAGAGGCGCAGCCCTACTCGATTCGCGGCAATATTTTGCTCGCCGTGGGTAACGGCGCTCAGGCCGAAGCGGACTTTAAGAAGGCCGTGGAGCTGGAGCCCGAGGATGAGGAGTCGCGGCTCACGCTGGCGCGTCTGCTCTCGCTGGCCAAGAAGCCCTCGGAGGCCATCGAGGTGCTGGAGCACCTGGTTGAGCAGGGGGAAGATCCCGATGTGGTGGCGCCCGGCGCGCTCTTGCGCAGCCAGCTTTCGCTGACGCTGGGGAGCACGGCAGCGGCCAGCGAAGATGCGCAGCGGGCCATTGAGCTGTGGCCCGAGGAGCCCTGGGGCTATCTGCAGCTGGCGGCTTGCCACCTGACCGCCGCACAGGCCGACGAGGCGATTGTGGCGCTGAAGAAGGCCGAAGAACTCGCCGGCGATATTCGCGATGTGCCTGACATTTATGCGCTGCGCGCTTCGGCCTACGACATGCTCGAGAAGCCTGAGAAGGCCAAAGCGCTGCGCGAAGAAGCCGAGGGCTCGCCGCGGCTGCCGGGCATCGTGTATGGCGAGGCGCTCAACCCGGTGCGCAACATTCCGCTCAACCCCAACAAGCCCATCGATGTGCGGGGGCTGCTTACTGAGCTCTTCGGACATCCGAGCAAAGCGCCTGCCGGCTATGAAAAGGCGATTCGCGACGTGGTCGATCGGCTGCCCGAGATCATCGCCCAGAATCCGGGCGTGGGGCGCATTCAGATCGAACTTCCGCAGGTTGAGGGGATGAGCGGTCCGCCGCGCAGTCTCATTGTGCAGGTGGCTCAGCCCCGCGGCGGTCAACCCGGGCAAGCGCCCCGGGCGGAGGCCTGATGAGCGAGCGTTTTGAAGACGTGCTTTTTGAAGGTGAGGACCTGCGCATCACCCTGGTGGTGGAGGAGGGCGCCGAGGTTCGCGTGCTCCTGGAGAGTCAGGCCGGCGGTCCGGACCTCTCGGTGGCCGATGAGGTCATCGTGGTGGCCAATGGCGAGGGCGCTGCGGTTCAGGCGGAGAGCCCGCGCCGGGCGGAGGCCCTGCTGGGCAGCGAGGAGACGCTGAGTGCAGGCGCCTTCTCGCTGATGGTACGGGTCCACGAGTTTTTTGAAGGGTGGGAGTTCGGCGAGGAGTAATCTCCTGCGTGTTCCGCCCCCCGAAGGCAGGCATCGACGAACGCGAGATCGGTCAGCGGCGTACCACCACCGCGACGGTCTCGCGTTTTTCTTCGGCCCAGCGTTCTTTGTACTCCATGTCGGTGCCCAGGTCGTAGGATTGCACGGCTTCCTGGCAGAGGTGCTCGATCATGGCGTACTGCGCCAGGCTTCCCGGGGAGGTGTCGCGGTAGTCGTGATGGTAACTCATCTGCAAGCCGCGGAAGGTGCCGTTGAAGATGCCGCCGAAGCAGTAGGCGATGTCGACGCCGTCGAGGGTGATGAAGAGAAAGCGCAGGGCGTTACGGCGGGCCAGGCGCGGCAGCATATCGCGGTAGAAGACCTTCATCGGACCATCGATGATGCCGGTGTCGGCCTGGCCCTTCCAGCTGAGTCGCTCCAGGTGGAGGGCACGCTCCAGGAGCTGATTGGCCTGGTGGGCGGGCTCAATGGTGTGATGGTACTCGATCTGGAGGCGTTGCTCGTTGGCGCGGCGTTGGATGCGACGCAGGTTGGCGCGGAACTTCGAGGAGCGGCGCTCCATAAAGCCGTCCAGGCCGCCCTGGAGGCTGGCCACGCGTCGCACGGATGAGGGGCCCAGGCCCAGCGAGTAGTGACGGCGGAACCCCAGGATCAGGTGGTCGAAGTGGATCGAGTCGGGGACGATGCCCGAGAGGAAGAGGATGTTCCAGGCCGGCATCTGGCCCCGGGCCTGCTCGATGAAACGGGAGATCAGGCCGGAGGCGTCCGCGCCGGCAAATGGACAGGCCAGCGCCCAGCTGGCCTCCAGCGGATGCAGGTAGGTACCCAGGCTGTGGTCTGTACCCACGCCCAGTGCGACAAAGCCCTCCTCGCTCTCACGAGCCCAGAGCTGGTGGCCGGGAAGAAAGGCCCGCCAGGCCGGTAAAATCCAGAACGACGACGAGCAGAAATGATCAATCTGCGGGGTCGCGGCGATAGCGGCGTCGAAGTCATCGGCGCGCTGTTCCAGCTCTTCAGCGGTGATCTCACGCATGTCGACCTCTTGACTTTCAGTGAGCCCCTCTCTAAAGCTAAGCCGGTTAGGCACCGAGCCAAAGCCCACCGATTGCGATCGGGCCAGGAATCTAAAGAAAAGCAGGGCGACGCTATGGATTTGAGTCGGGCGAAGTACATTTTACCCAATCTCTTCACGCTCTCCAGCGTGGTAGCCGGGATGTATAGCATCCAGCTCTCGACGACGGCCACCGACGTCAACGAGATGACGATGGCGGCCTGGCTGGTGTTTGTGTCGATGGTTTGCGACACCTTCGATGGGCGAGTGGCCCGGCTGACGCGCACCGAGAGCGAGTTCGGGGTGCAGCTCGATAGCCTGGCCGACGCGATCAGCTTCGGGGTGGCGCCGGCATTTCTCCTCTACAACTGGGGGCTCAGCGAGCTGGGATTGCTGGGGCTACTGGTGTCCTGTGTGTACACGGCCGGGACGGTGATGAGGCTGGCACGCTTTAACGTGATGGCGAACCAGAGTGAGGGGCCCTCGCGCTATTTTCTGGGGCTTCCCTCGCCGCTGGCGGCCGGGATGGTGGCCTCGCTGGTGCTGGCGCATGTCTCGTTCAGCGGTCAGATTTCGACCGGGGCATCGGGCAGTGTGGCCGCGGCGGCACTCTTGTTGGGCGGGCTGATGGTGAGCAACGTGCGGTATCGCACGTTTAAAGACGTTAAGTTTCGTGGTCCGGCGGCGCTGGTGCTGGTGCTGGCTCTGGCCTCGGTGACGGCGCTGGCGGTGGTGTACGAGGCGAGCGTGGCGCTGGTGATGGTCACGGCGGTCTACATTGTGGTGGGGCTCTGCGGCGGGCTGCTGGACCTGGGACGCAACGTGCTCGGCGTGAGCGAGGATGAGACGGAAGACGACTCCCTGATGGGGGAGTTTCGCGACAGCGAGCGCTGAGTCACCGGCGGGTAGAAGCGCCATCCTTGAGCCAACGAGCGGCGGGTTCCTGCAGGGGGCGCGCCGTTTTTCGTGGGGGGCGGCGTGCGATAAGGGTTGCTTTGCCCCCGGGGACTCGGGCTATCGTAGCGGGCAAAGCCAAGCGATGATGACCGATAAGGGTAGAGGCGATGATGACGATGCAAGGTGTGTGGCGCGCCCGGGCAGCAGCCGTGGCGATGATCGTGGGGATGGGCGCGGTAGGCTGCAGCGATGAGCCTCAGGGAAATCAGGACGGCGGTCCGGGCGATGTGGGGACCGACGTCGGGAACGATGCGGGCGATGCGGGTGATGCGGGGCCCTGGGCATGCACCGGTGAGCCCTGTGTGATCGAAGACCCCTACGCGCTGGTACCGCCGCAGCCGGGAGTTGATCCCGACGGGGGACCGGCTCCCGAGGTTGGTCCGGCGGCCGGCGAAGCCCGGGTGTGGCGGATCGGCGAGGAGGGCACCGGCTTTGAGGGGGTCTGGAGCCACTGCCGGCAGGGCGATTTTATGTTCGCCAATGCCGAGGTGCGCATCTGTGTTCAGCAAGCCGAGGGCGGGCGCTACGAGACGTACACCGGAGGGAAGATCGTCGACGCGCATCGGGTGGGGCAGCAGGGCGATGATGTGCTCGATATGGCGATTCCGCTGATCGGCTTTGGCACCGCCAGCGCCGATCGGGTGGAGGTGGTGCGCGACGGCAGCGACGGTGGGGTCGCCGTGCTGCGTATCATCGGCACCGACATTGAGCTTGCCCATATCTCCGGCGTGCTGGGGCAGCGCTTTGGCAATCCGCTGGGGCTTGAGGTGATCACGGAGTATCGTCTGGCGCCGGACGCGGTGAGCCTGGAGATGGTCTCGTTTGTGAAGGCTCCCCCCGGACGCTCGCCATCGCCGCAGCTTGGGGAGTGGCTGGCGTATGGCGACCGCGCCCGCACCTGGACGCCGGGGCTGGGGTTTGGGACGGGGCGTCAGGCCATGCCCTGGCTCGGTGCCATCGGACCTGATCGCAGCTTTGGGCTGGCCTTTGAGGAGACGGCTTCCCCGCTGGCGATCGCTTCCTCGCAGGGCATTCCCTACGCCGAGATGCGCATCGCCGGGGGCAAACTCTCCGACAGCGAGCCGAGCATCGTGCGCCGCTTCTTCATGGTGGGTGACGGCACCCTGGATTCGCTGCGCGTGGAGGGCGCGCGCCTGCATGGCGAGACGCCGGACTGGGAGCCGGTGAACCTGCGCGTGGTCGACACCGCCGGCGCGCCGGTCGAAGGTGTGGAGCTGCTAATCACCGCCGGAGAAGAGGCGTTCACCGTGGCGACCACCGACGCGCAGGGGAGCGCGGAGGTGTTGCTTACCCCGGGGCTCGGCTATCAGGCGCGGCTCACCGACTTTGCCGGCCCTTTGACGCTCGAGCGCACCTTTGAGGCCGACGGGGAGCCGGTGGAGTTTGTGATCAGCGAAGTGGGGCGGATTCACCTCACAGTCACCGAAGAGGGCTCCGGGGCGTCGCTGCCGGCGCGCGCACGCTTTGTGGGCGATGGTGCCGACTTCACGCTGTATGTTGCCGATGGCGAGCTCCAAGCGGTGGTGCCGGCCGGCAGCTACCAGGTCGTGCTCACCCGGGGTATGGAGTACGACGTGAAGGTCATCGATGTGGAGATCGTCGCTGGCGAGGAGGCTTCGTACAGTGCGTCTCTGGTGCATGGCGTGGAGACCGATGGCTGGATCAGCGCCGATTTTCACCAGCATATGGAGCCGAGCATCGACAGCGAGGTTCATGTGCGTGATCGCGTGCTGGAGAACGTCACCCAGGGGCTGGAGCTGGTGGTGCCCACCGATCATGAGGTTGTCACGGACCTGAGCGGCGTCATTGAGGCGCTGGGGCTGCAGCAGTACGTTTCGACCTTCCCGGGCGTGGAGATCTCGCCGGTTTACTCGCACTTTAACCTCTATCCCTTCCCCTACGATCCGGATCGTCGGGGCCGGGGCTCCATTGAGCTGGCCTACCGCGATGCGATTGACGGGGAGGTGTATCTGAGGCGGATGCCCGAGGTGGTGTCGATCGCCCGTGGGTTTGAGAATCCGCCGCTGGTGCAGATGAACCACCCGCGCAGCAGCTCCGGGATGTTTAGCCATGTGAACTACGACCCGGAGCTCGGTCCCGATGCGGTGACGCATGAAGACTTCGTAGCGGACATTGATGCGGTGGAGGTGATCAACCGCTTTGGTGACGTGTGTCTGGTGCTGGCCGACTGGAGTGGGCTGCTCAACAGCGGCCGCCGGGTCACGGGGCTGGGCAACTCCGATAGTCACCGCGCCAATGGCGAGGCCGGGGTTCCGCGTAACTTCCTGCATATTGACGCTGCTCCCGGGGCCATTGAGGCCGATGAGGTCAAGCAGGTGATGCTCGCTCAACAGGTGAGCGTGGGCTCGCACGCGTTTATCGACTTTGGCGACGGACGTCTTCCCGGCGATGAGATTGAGGCGGCGTCTGGCGAGGAGGTGAGCTTCTCGGTGCGCGTGCAGACTCCGGACTGGGCCCAGGCGGAGCGCCTCTTTGTGATCGTCAACGGTTCGGTGGTGGAGACGATCGAGCGCAGCGCCGAGCCCGGGGCCCGGTTGGACTTTGAGGAGACCCTGGAGCTGAGCTTTGACGAGGATTCCTGGGTGGTCTTTTGGGTTGATGGTCCGCCGCCCTCGGGGTCTGTAAGCTACAGCGAGCGGGTGCTCGCGTTTACCAACCCGGTGTATGTGAAGGTCAGTGGAGCGGAGAGCTGGCAGGCTCCCGGGGCGCGGGCGTTGGACCTGGGCGCGATCAATACCGGCTACTGCAGCGAGTAAGGCTCAAGAGTATCGATGTGTCTGATGGTCATGATGAACGCTCGCTGCGCGAGAGTAATGGATGTTGCAGAAGGTTAAAGAGCAGGTCGATGGGGCGCTGGTTCACGCGATCCGGGAAGATGTCTGGGAGCGCATTCGCACCATGGATGCGGGGCAGAATGAGTACGGATTTGACCCCTTCGGCTTTGAGCCGGAGTTCTTAAAGTACGTGGCTCCGCCGGCCATCTGGCTTTACCGGAACTATTTTCGGGTGGAGACCTTCGGCATGGAGCACATCCCGGATAGCGGGCCGGTGTTGCTGGTGGCCAACCACACCGGTCAGATCCCGCTGGACGGGATGATGATCGCCACGGCCGGGCTCATCGATCGCTCTCCCCCGCGTATGGTGCGCTCGATGGTCGAGCGCTGGGTGCCCTCAATCCCCTTCATCTCGCGGATCTTTGCGCGGGCCGGCCAGGTGGTGGGCACCCGGGAGAACGCCCGGATTTTGCTGCGCCGGGGCGGTTGCATCCTGGTGTTTCCGGAGGGGCAGCGGGGCATCAACAAGACCTATGATCGGGCCTATCAGCTCCAGGAGTTCGGGCTGGGGTTTATGCGCCTGGCGCTGGCGACCGGCACGCCCATCGTGCCGGTGAGTGTGGTCGGTGCCGAGGAGCAGATGCCGGCGCTCTACGATGTGAAGTCGCTGGCGAAGGTGCTGGGGATGCCGGCATTTCCGATCACGCCGACCTGGCCGCTGCTCGGTCCGCTGGGGGCGTTGCCGCTGCCGGTGAAGTACCGGATTTACTTTGGCGAGCCGATGCGTTTTGAGGGCGACCCGGATGAGGAAGATCGGGTGGTCGGCGGGCATGTCGAGCGGGTGCGTGAGGTGATCGCGCAGATGATCGACCGTGGTTTGCAGGAGCGGCGAGGAGTGTTCTTTTGAGCAAACGCACGCGACGCGCACGTAAAGAGCGAGTTTTGGTCACGGGGATTGGCGGCAACCTGGGACGCGCGGTCGCCCGGCGGCTGCATCGACGCTACGAGGTGGTGGGCATCGATCGCCGCGCGGTGCGGCATATGCCCAAGGACGTTGATGTGGAGCAGGTGGACATCCGGCGGCGTCGGGTGGAGGACGTGTTTCGCCGTCAGCGCCTGGACGCGGTCGTGCACCTCAACATCATGCACGATCCGCGCAGCCGTCAGGATGAGCATCACCAGTTCAATATCGTGGGCACCCAGAAGGTCTTTGAGCTCTGTGCGGAACATCGGGTGCCCAAGGTCGTGGTGCTCTCCAGCGCCGATGTGTACGGCCCCGACCCGCGAAACGATCAGTTTCTTAAGGAAGATGCCGCGCTGATGGGCGGGCAGAAGTTCGAGGCGATTCGTGACCTGATCGCGTTGGATATGTTCTGCAACACCTTTTTCTGGCGTCATCCTGAGATTGAAACGGTGATCCTGCGACCGGTTCATATTGTGGGGCGCGTCAATAACGCGCCCAGCCGCTACCTGCGCCTGGAGCGGCCTCCGACGATCCTGGGTTTTGATCCGATGGTTCAGCTCATTCACGTCGAAGATGTGGTCTCGGCCATTGAAAAGGCGCTAACACCTGGGATTCGCGGGGTTTTCAACCTGGCCGGTCCCTCGCCGGTGCCCCTCTCGCTGATCCTGGGGCGGCTCGGTCGTTCTCCGCGGCCGATGCCCGAGCCGATGCTCAAGTGGATGTTGAGCACGGCCTGGTCTCTTAAGCTCAGCGACTGGCCGGTGCCGGAGCTCGATCATATTAAGTACATCTGTATGGTCGACGACTCGCTGGCGCGAAAGCAGCTGGGCTTTGCTCATGAGCATGGTCTGGAGTCGATCTTGCGCGAGCTGGGCCAGGGCGTGCGTCGCTGATCCATAAAGCTATGTTTGATTCACCTGGAAGGGGGGGCTTTACGGATGCTGCTTTACATTTTTTTACGGGACAGTGTCTTCGTGCATCTCTATAGTCCGCCCTATCGGAGAGATGTCTTCGGGAGATCTGTGATTACTGTGGGTGGATCACGTCAGCGCGCTAGCGCGTTCTCACGCACAGATGAGACGGGTCGATAGGTCGAGACTTGTTTTCATGCAGGGGGGGAGCATCTTCTCCCTAAACACCTGAGTAGGACGAGCGAGCGCCTCATCACCTGTGGCACGAGCCCGGCAGCTTCAAATGTAACGAGGTGTGAGTCGATGAATCTCGAAAAAGAAGTCTACACAACCTTTGAAGCGGCCAAGATCTGCAACGCCAACATCACATCCATTAAGAATTGGATTGAGCAGGGAGAGTTGCGCGCGTTTCGTACCCCCGGTGGTCATTTTCGTATTGAGCGCAAGGTGCTCGATGACTTTTTGACGCGGCATCGCATGCCCAATCCCTTTGCCAGTCAGCGGCAGCGCCGGGTTCTGGTGGCGCACCCGGACCGCGGATTGGTGGAGCGGGTGCAGGCGCGTTTTGGAGACAAGATTGAGTATGACTCGGCCGGCGATGCGCTCGACGCCCTGCTGAAGTTGGGGCAGTGGCAGCCGGACGTGGCGGTGATTGAGAGCAGTCTGGCAGGGCTGGATGTGTTTAGTCTCTGCGAGAAGCTCGGCAGCTACGAGGACCTGGCAGCCACCGAGCTGGTGGTGATCTGCGGGGAGGACGCCGTGGAGGCCATGAATTTACGGGGTGCCGGGGCGCGCTGGGTGGTGGCCCGTGGCGAGGGAGAGGACGCGGTAATGGAGGCGCTCAGGCGCGCGCTTCTTTGAGTGTGGGGAGGCCCGAGAGCGGGCCGGCAGGAATGATAAAAGTGACAAAAAAAGAGCCCGCCCCCTAATGAGAGGAGGCGGGCTCTTTTGATGACATACGTCGCCGTTTAGACCCGACGCGCCTTGATGGTGATGGCGTCTCCGGCCACGTCGTCGCTGACGACCTCGAAGCCGGCGCGCTCCAGACGCTTGTGCAGCTCATCGCGGGAGAACCAGTGGAAGCGCGTGGGAATCTCGGCCAGGCGTTTGGCCATCCGCCGCATCATGCCCTCGCCGAGGATAAAGGTCCCGATCACGCAGATCCCCCCGGGCTCCAGGATACGAGCGAAGTTGCGCAGGGCTTCGTCAATATCGTTGAGCAGGTGCAGCGTGCCGGCGCAGTGCAGACGGTTAAATGAGCCGCGACGCATGGGGATGCGGGTGGCATCGCCGCGCACCAGGAAGACGCGCCCGTCGAGGTTTTCTCGGCGAATGTTGCGGCGCGCGGTCTCAAGCATCGGCCAGGAGAGGTCCATACCCACCACCAAAGGCAGGTCCCCGCCGGTCTCGCGGGTCTCGGCCAGACCGATGCGTTGGGCGAAGTAGCGGGTAAAGTTGCCCGTGCCGCAGCCCACGTCGATGAGGCGAGTTTCGTCGCCAAAGTCCAGGAAGTCGGCGGCCAGTCGGTACTCTTCGCGCATGGTGCGCTCGCTGACCACGCCGGTCAGCCGCGGGCGCATGATCTCTTCGTAGAACTGCGCGTAGAACTTCGTCTCCATCAGCTTCTGAGTGACCGAACGGTTGGGAGCGTGTGGAGGCGCCAGATCGGCGACGTCATCCTGGAGGTTGAACTGGCGCTGACAGGCCTGGCAGGTGATGGAGGTGGCGCTGACCTCGAAGTCATCGTGGCCACAGGCCGGACAGCGGAGCGTCTCGATAAAGCGGTCGCGAAGGGGGCCCTTTGCTTTGGGGGAGACAGGGGCTTCGGCCGCCGGAGCTGCGGGCTCAGCAACGGGAGACTTTTCGATAGCGGGAGCTGGCTTGCTCGGTTCGCTCGGCGTCGGCGTCGGCTTCGCAGAGGTTTTGGCGGTGTCGGTCTTTGCGGCTTCAGCTTTGGCTTCAGGAGCGCTCTTTTTCGTCGGCGCGCTCTTTTTCGTCGGAGTGCTCTTTTTCGTCGGCGCGCTCTTTTTTGTCGGCGTTTTCTCTTTCTTCTGGGCCGGAGCCGGTTTCGCAGTGGCTTTCCCGTTGGATTTTTGGGCGCTCTCCCGCTCAGCCAGACGTTGGGCGCTGCTCAAAATGGTGGAGGCCTTCTTCTCTCCGACGCCGCTGAGTTCGGTGAGTTTGCCTTCTTTGCCGAGTGCCAGCAACGCGCTGAGGTCGCGCACACCGTGGTCGTCGTAGAGTTCCTCGGCCAGAGCGGGGCCGACAAAACGCACGCGGGTCAGCTCTTGGAGGACGTCTTCTTTTTTCTTGGCCATGGGTTCAACCTTTGCGTCGAGCCATTTCATCAACAAGTCATCGGGGCGCGATCTTCAGGCGCTGCGAGTCGGAGAGCCCGGCGCCGCAGCGTCGCGCGCTGAAGCATAGCTCCAGATCCCTATAAAACAAGGGGTTGACGCATCGCGTCAAGCAGAGGCGGTGGGAGGCCGGCCGGGAAGACAGGCACTCCGGGCAGGCGCGTTCATCTCAGCAGGGGTTCCAGGTGTTCGGCGATCAGGCGATCGCAGTCTTCCAGCGTTAAGGCTCGGTACCAGATGTTCTGTGGGTAGATGGCCACCGTGGTTCCCTGCACGTGGCACCACCCCAGGCAACCGGTGCGTGTGAGCCAGATGCGCGAGAGCATCCCGTGGGCCTCAATCCAGTCCCGCAGGCGCTGGTAGATGGCTTCGGCGTCTTTGTTCGCGCAGCTGGGCAGCGAGCTGCCGTGGCGCTCATTGACGCAGACCAGCAGGTGCGCCAGGCAAAACGAAGTGTCGACAGGTTTCATCGGTGAACTGCAGGGTGAGGTTCTGGCTCAGGGACGGCGAGCCCGGGCCACCCGGTCGCGTCCGCCCAGATCGGGTAGGATATCGATGTCCTTAAAACCGGCGTCTTCGAGCAGCCCGGTGACCGCCGCGCCCTGGCGGTAGCCGATCTCAAGGAGGAGGTAGGCGCCCGGTTTGAGCACATCAAGGCTCGCAGGAATCAGGCGCCGCAGAATGTCGAGACCGTCCTCCCCCGAGAAGAGGGCGGCGGCCGGTTCGAAGTCGCGCACATCGCGCATGAGCTCCTCGCGTTCCGACTCGCCAATGTAGGGCGGATTGCTCACCAGCATGTCGAGCGCGTGCCAGTCAGCCGGAAGCGCCTGGAGCAGGTCGCCCTGGAAGAACGACACCCGGTCGCTGAGGTCCAGAAGTTCGGCATTTTCTTTTGCGAGCCCCAGCGTCTCGGCGCTGATATCGGTGGCGGCAACTCGCAGATCGGGGCGTTCCGCGGCCAGGGCCAGGGCGATGGCGCCGGTGCCGGTGCCGATATCGGCCAGTCGGAGCTCCTGGTCAGCGTCGGGGGCCGGCAGGAGTTTGAGCGCCGCCTCGACCAGGGTTTCGGTATCCGGACGGGGAATCAGCGCCCGGGCATCGGTCTTGAGCGTGATGTTCCAGAAGCCACGCTCGCCAAGGATGTAGGCCACCGGCTCGCCGGCCGCCCGGCGCTTGATCATCTGGCGGTAGGCCGAGAGTTCGGATTCGATGAGCGGGCGGTCAAACTGGGCGTAGAGCTGAATCCGTGGCAGGTCCAGCGCGTGGCCCAGCAAGATCTCGGCGTCGACCCGTGGCGAGTCGCAACCACGCTCACCAAGGAAGTCGGTGGTCCAGCGCAGGATTTTCAGGATCGTCCAGGGGGGGCCGAGTGTCTCAGAGCTGCTCATGATCGCGCTCGCTTCAAGGTCGAAAAAGGGCCGCGCAGGCCCGGCTCAGGGCGCTTTGATAGTCGAGATCGGCGCGGCTGAAAAGGCCGAGCGCTTGACGCGATGGAGGTGTGTGCATAAGGTTCAGCCGGTTTGTTGCGCGCCGAGCGTGACACCCGATGTTCTGCATGCTCTCCGACGTGCCGGCATGGCCCGGGGATGCCTCCCGAAAGATTTCTGTTTTGATCGCGTGGCGATCGTTCAAGGAGTAGTTATGGCTCGCGTAACCGTTGAAGATTGCCTGGAGCACATTGAGAACCGCTTCGCGTTGGTGATGCTGGCCACCCAGCGTGCCCGCGAGCTGCGTCGTAACAATGACCGGATCTTCCCCTCCTCGAACAAAGAGGCGGTGCACTCCCTGCGTGAGATCGGCGCGGGCTTTGTGCGCTTTGATGAGAAGAGCAAGCGCAAGCTCTCCAAGGCGCTGGGACACGACGAGCTGGCTCAGGAGCAGGCCGAGAAGAAGGGCTGAACCCCTGGTGGCCGGGGAGTTCGCCCCGTTAAGGCGGGGAGACTCAGGCCTCGCCAGTGCCGTTTCCGGGCAGACCGCCCAGATGTTGCCAGTCCGCCGCATCGAGCTCGCCGGAGCGCATCCAGCGCAGCAAGAGGCGCTCGTGGTCGGGCTGGCCCCGCTGGGAGACGAGCTGAAAGGCGTCGACTACGACGTCAAAGCAGCGGGTGAGTTCTTCAAAAATGATATGGAACGCCCCGCCGGGCTGCTTGTAGGCCATCAGCTCGCCAAGGCGTCCGTAGGCCACCCGGCCCATATCTCGGTAGTAGCCCGATTTGACCGGCGTGCGGTCCAGACGCTCCTCGAAGAAGCCGCAGGAGAAGAGGCTGGCGTCGCCCAGGCGGCGGTAGGCATCGATGCGACGCTCGCCAGCGGCATTCATCGCTTCACCCAGGATAAAGGCCGCCGGCCGGTCAAAGCCAATGGTCTGGGCGCTCTCGGCGTTGGAACGGGCGAACCCTTCCAGGAGATAGACCAGGTAGGTCTGGGTCTCCTCGGCGGTGGTCAGTCCCAGAGCCTGAAAGGCGTCGGCCAGTTCGGCGCGGAAGTAGTGGAGCAGGTTAGCGACCCGGTGGATGGTGTGGTGCGAATCCGTCATGCGATACCTCCCGGACTCAAGAGTGGTTTCCGAGCAGCGTGCTGAGGTGCTGATCGGCGTGGTCGTCGGTCCCCCGGCAGATGGTCCAGTGTAGCGCGAGGTGGAGGCGGTGGCACGAAAAAGGTCGCAAGGTCGCGTTTTTGCGGCCTTTTTGAGCGTGTGGGCGCTGAGCCTGGGGGGCTTTCTGGGACAGGCTATCCTGGCTCCGGGGCTGGTTCAGGCCCAGGAGCAGGGCCAGCGTGTGGCCTGGCAGGTGGAGGGGGAGGGGGCGGATGCGCTGATCGAAGCGGTGGCGCAGGCGCTGTCGACGGAGCGGTCGCGGCATCTTTTGACCCCGGAGGATATCGAGGCGCAGGTACGCGCCGGAGTTCGACCCTGGCCGAGCTGCGCGCTGGGGGTGGAGCCCTGTGGCTCGGCCACCGCCCTGGCCATGGACGCGCTCGGCGTGGAATTGCTGGTGCGCGTGGAACTCGCGCAGGTGCGTCCTCAACTAGAACTTAACTACGAGATCGTGGACTGGCGAGGGGCCCAGGTCTCCGCCGGGTCGCTGCGGGAGCGCGACGCGCGGGCTGCCGGGTTTGAGCTGGTGCGAGAACTCTTCGACGCCAGTGGTGTGATTTCGGTGGAGAGCAACCCGCCCGGGGCCCAGCTCTGGCTGGCCGGCGAGGCGGTGGGGCGCACGCCCTGGAGCGGTAAGCGCGCGGTGGGGCACTACGACTTTGAGTTGGTGCTGGAGGGGTACGCCCGGGCCGAAGGCAGCGTGGAGCTGGGCAGCGGGGCGGCGGTGCGTGTGGACCGCACGCTCGCAGAGCTGCCCGGGCGGCTGCGGGTGCTGGGGGCGCCGCAGGATGCCGAGATCTGGATTCAAGACGCGCCGATGGGGCGCGCCGACGAGCTTCTGGAGCTGCCGGCGGGGCGCTACGCCATGGAGCTGCGCGCGCCGGGGTTCGAGTCGCTGACCCGGGTGGTCGACGTGGAGCCGGCTCGCCTGACCGAGACCACCGTGACGATGGTCAACGAGAGCAGCCTGCTGCGCGACATTGATGTGGCGGCGCTGGTGGCCAACCGCCTCCAGCTGGTGGCCGCCCTGGAGCTGGGGATCCACAGCAGCGACCCGCGCCAGGCCCGAGGCAAGGCCCAGGGCCTGGAGTACAGCTTTGAGGGGTGGACCGACCAGGGGCAGCTCTCGGATGAAGCTCGCCGGCGCCGCACCCTGGTCTCCGGCGGTCTGCGCCTGGAGGCGCTCTGGGAGGGGGAGCGCTGGGGCCTGGGCCTGCTGTCGCTGAGCTATCGGGGCGGCGGGGTGGAGGAGGCGGCCGCGCTGCTGACACGCCCCGGCGGCGGCAGCGCGCCGGCAGTGATCGAGGGGCGGCAGGTGCTGGTGCTCCGCCCGATGCAGCTGCGCTACCGCTACATCTGGCAAAACCTGGTGCCCCACCTGGAGACCGGCCTGGGCGTAAGCTGGGAGCACCTGCGTGCCCGGGAGACGAGCACCGACGAGATGATCACGCTGACCCAGACGCACGCGATCTGGTCGCTGGGTGCCGGGCTGCGCTACCACTTCGACGCCCGCTGGTCGGCGGGGGTCAGCTACCGCGTCGAGAAACTTTTGGGCGGGGATCAGCGCGCGGCTCACGTGCTGGGCATCAGCATCGGTATGGGACTCCCCGATGTCCCGGGTCTTCGGCCCCAACCCCCGGAGCAGCTATGAAGTCCTGTCTGAACGCCGGCGCCCTGCTGACCCTGGTAGCCGGGCTGCTCCTGAGCGCGGGGCCGGCCGCCGCCCAGCCGGCCCCGGAAGACGCGCCGGCCCGGGCGCCTGAAACAAGCGCTGATGAGGAGGCGCCCGCCGGAGGGCAAGAGAGAGATGCGCCCGCCGGGGGGCCTGCGACGGAGGCGCCCGAAGATGGCGAGCGTCTGAGCGCCTATCAGGCGGCCCTTGATCGGGGAACCTCCCGCTATAATGGCGGCGAGTATGAAGCCGCGCGCCAGGCCTTCGTGCAGGCCGCGCAGATTGTACCCGGTCAGGCCGCGTCGTATCGCAACCTTGCCCGGGCGAACTTTTGGCTGGAGCGCTACGCGGAGGCCACCCACCACTACGATCATTACCTGCGTCTGGCGCCGGAGGCCGGCGATGCCGAGCAGATTCGTCTGGAGCGGCGCATGGCCGCGACCCGGGCGGCCGGGCAGGGGTATGTGGTGCCCGGTGCGCAGCGCCAGGCGCTGGAGGCGCTGGAGCGGGAGCTGACCCGGGGTCAGGCCCTGACCCCGGCCGGCGGCGGCGCCTACGGCCTCTACCAGACCGTGCTGCGCATGGGCTACGCCGCCCCGGAGCTCGCCCAGATTCAGGCGCGCCTGGCCCAGCGTCTGGTCGATGAGCACGACGCCGGGCTGCTCGCAGCGCCTTCGGGGCTGGTGCCCACCCTCGATCAGCAAGACTGGGCCGTGCAGCGCGAGCGCCTGCAGCTGGCCGCCGAGCTTACGCCCGATCCGCTCACCGCCGAGCTGGTGGAGCGCCGCCTGCTGGTGGTGGAGGCGGCCGAAGCGCTGCTGGGCTCGCGCCTGGATCGGGCAGCCGAGCGGGCGCAGGAAGCTGCCGAGGCCAACCCGGACCTGCGTTTCGTGGGCTGGTACCAGGTGGCGGCGCTGGCCGCCGGCGGGGAGCATGAGCGCGCCCTGCAGGCCCTGGATGCCTTTCGGGCCCGCGCCGACTGGGATGCTCCGACCGATCGCCAGGCCGCCGTACTCCGCGCGCAACTCCTGCAGGCGCTGGGACGCAGCGAGGAGGCCGCGCGCGCCCTGGAATCGGCGCTGCGCGAATGATGTTTTAAGCTATTGACCCGGCAGGGGCTGTGTATACGTTCAGCCCCGACACGAAGGACCCAACGAGGTCGGCACCCGTGTGCCGGCCTTTTGTATCGGAGGCCGTACCATGATTTTTGATCCCGTTTATCTGCTGGTGCTGGGGGTTGGCGGCGTGCTGAGCATGGTGGCTCAGGTGTGGGTGAATTCCGCGTTTAAGAAGTGGAGCCGCGTGCCCACCAGCCGCGGGATGACCGGTCGTCAGATCGCGCAGGCGATTCTGGATGCGCAGGGCATTCGCGATGTGGGCATTGAACCGGTCCAGGGGATGCTCTCCGACCACTACGATCCCACGGCCAAAATGTTGCGACTAAGCCCCGATATCTACAACGGGCGCTCGGTGGCCGCCGCCGGCATCGCGGCGCACGAGGTCGGTCATGCCATTCAGCATAAAGAGGGCTACGCGATGATGAAGCTGCGCCAGAAAATGGTGCCGGTGGCCAACATCGGGACCAACCTGGGGCTGTGGATCACCATCGCCGGCATCGTCATCGGGCTGAGCGGGTTGGCCACGGTCGGGGTGGTGCTCTTCGGGGGCGCGGTGGCCTTTACCCTGGTGACGCTTCCGGTGGAGTTTGATGCCTCGGCGCGTGCAAAGCGGGTGCTCGAAGCGCAGGGCTTTGTCAGCGGGGAGGAAGCCCGGGGTGTTAATACGGTGTTGAGCGCGGCGGCCGCGACCTATGTGGCGGCGGCGGTTGGGGCGGTGCTGCAGCTGGTGTACTGGGCCTGGCGCGCCGGCTTGATGGGCGATCGACGCTGAGGCATCAGGGGGCTCCCTGGCGAGCCCCCGTGCGCGCGATGTAGGCTCACCTCATTAAAAAGGTCGGGGAGTGTCTGATGGGCAGGGCTACCTCCCCGGAAAAGTGGCGAAGCGTGTCCGGGGGGCCGTGGCGAGGAGCACTCGGAGATTTGCTTTCTGGGGCGCCGGGAAGGCGTTTGACGTCGGGGGCCGGAACAAAGGGAGACGTCCGACGGTGGTTTTTGTGCGGCGTTGGTGTTAGGAGGGCCGCGCCAATCGTCTTTTTTACTCGCAGGAGTCTCAGGTGTTCTCGATCCATGATCTGGGCGTGCTCTACGGCGCACGCACTCTGTTTACCGGCGCGACCATCGCCTTTGACGGCGGCTCGCGCTACGGGATCGTCGGGGCCAACGGCGCCGGAAAGTCCACGCTTCTGCGGGTGATCTCGGGCCAGGAAGAGCCCACCTATGGGGATGTCGCCATTCCCAAAGACCGGCGCGTGGGGGTGTTGCGCCAGGACCACTTCCAGTTCGACGAGGTGCCCATCCTCGATGTGGTGATGATGGGGGTGCCCGAACTCTGGGCGGCCATGGAAGAGAAAGAGGCCATGCTGGCCCGGGCCGCCGAGGCTCCGGAGGCCTTTGATGTGGACCGTTTCGGCGATCTTGAAGATGTCGTCATGGCCTATGATGGCTACTCCATGGAGGCCCGGGCCGCCGACATCTTAGAGGGGCTGAACATCCCCACCGAGAAGCATCGCGAGCCCCTCTCGGCGCTCAGCGGCGGCTATAAATTGCGCGTGCTCCTGGCGCAGACCCTGGCGGGCAACCCCGACATTCTCCTGCTCGATGAGCCCACCAACCACCTGGATATCGTCTCGATCGCCTGGCTGGAGCGCTTCCTCAACGACTACGCCGGCTGCGTGGTGGTCGTCTCTCACGATCACCAGTTTCTCAACACGATCTGCACCCACATCATCGACGTCGATTACGAGCAGGTCACCGTCTACAAGGGCAACTACGAGCGCTTTGAAACGGCCAAGGTCGAAGATCGCGATCGTAAAGAGGCCAAAATCGCCAAGCAGCAGGCTTTTATCGCCGAGCAGGAAGCGTTCATTAAGCGCTTTAAGGCCAAGGCATCCAAGGCGCGTCAGGCGCAGAGCCGCGTTAAGCAAGTCGAGAAGATGGAGGTCGAAGAGCTGCCGCAGAGCTCGCGCATGTATCCGAAGTTCAACTTCAAGGCGGCGCGCGACACGGGCAAAGAAGTGCTGCGTGTGGAGGGGCTGACCCGCTCGTTTGAAGAGCGCACCGTGCTCAATGACGTCACCTTCAGCATCAACCGCGGCGACCGGGTGGCGATTGTGGGGCCCAACGGCATTGGTAAATCCACGCTCCTGAAGCTGGCGATGGGCGAGCTTGAGCCTGACTGCGGTGAGATCGAGTGGGGCCATGCGGTGGAGCCAGGGTATTTTTCGCAGGACCTGGCTGACCTGAAGGGCAGCGCGGAGACGACCCTGCACGACTGGCTCTGGAGTCACTTCCCCGATAAGCCCAATGGCTTTATCCGCGGTAAACTCGCCGAAGTTCTTTTTGGAAAGGAGGATATTGAGAAGCGCGTGGGGGCGCTCTCCGGCGGTGAGAAGGCGCGTTTGGCCTTTGCGCGTCTGGGCGTTGCCGAGCCCACCGTGCTGGTGCTCGACGAGCCGACCAACCACCTCGACCTGGAAGGGATCGACTCGCTGGCCAAAGGGCTGGAAGCCTACCCCAACACCGTGCTCTTTGTGTCTCACGATCGCTGGTTTGTGCAGCGGTTGGCCACGCGGGTGCTGGAGATCACGCCCCAGGGGGTCAACGACTTTAAGGGCGGGTACGCCGAGTTCTTGCGGTGGCGCGAGGGCGCCGACCACCTGGACCGGGCCGAGGTGGCCAGCGCCGGGCGCTGAGCCTGGCCGAGCTCAGGAGGACTTTTTGCGTCGGGGGCGCATCAGTCCCTCCTGGGCCGTGGACGCGACCAGCTCCCCCTGCTGGTTGAACATGCGCCCGCGCACCAGCCCGCGACCGCCGCTGGCCGAGGGGCTCTCCACGATGTGCAGGAGCCAGTCGTCGAAGCGGAAGGGGCGGTGGAACCACATGGCGTGATCCAGGCTGGCGACCTGCATGGAGGGCATCAGCCAGGAGACGCCGTGGGGGTACATGGCGGTGGCCAAAAAGTTAAAGTCCGAGGCGTACGCCGCCATCGACTGATGAATGCCCGGGGTCTCCGGGAGCGTGCCGGCGGAGCGATACCAGGCGGCGCTCTCCGGCTCGCGGATGGTGGGTTTGAGGTAATTCATCGGGCGCACCGGGCGGATCTCGATGGGGCTCTCCGCGGTGAAGCGCTCGCGTAGCGGCGCGGGGATCTGCTCGGCGATGCGCCGGGAGAGCTCCACCTGGGAGAGGAGCCCCTCGGGGCCTTTGACCTGCGGCATCTCGTCCTGGTGATCGTAGCCCGGCTGAGCCTTCTGAAAGGAAGCCGACATGCTGAAGATCGGGCGTCCCTGCTGAATGGCGACCACGCGGCGAGTGGTGAAGCTGCCGCCGTCACGGATGCGCTCGACGTCGTAGACGATCGGGGTGTTGACGTCGCCCAGCAACAAAAAATAGCCGTGCAGGGAGTGCACGAAGCGATCTTCGGGCACGGTCTGAATCGCGGCCGAGAGCGCCTGCCCGAGCACCTGTCCGCCAAAGACCTGACCCCAGCCCAGATCCTGGGAGCGGCCGCGGAAGAGGTTGACTTCGATGCGCTCAAGCGCCAGCAGATCGACGAGTTGTTGGAGGACTTCGGTCATGGGAGTTCTCAGGGGCGGAGCGGGGAGTGGGGCGAAAAAAATCTGGCAAACTTTGAATACCCGGGGTGCGCCTTCGTCTGCGGCGGCACCGCTTGCGGCATCCTTCCACGCGCTCTCTGCAGGTTCAAGTCGTACGCCCCTGGCATAGGGCAGCGGACTGGCGAGCGGGCCGGTGTTGTTTTTTGCTGCGCTTGAGCAACCCTTAGTGCAGATTTAACAGAAGCAAGAATACAACGATGTGTGCGCAGGTGTGTCGCCGGAGCGGCCTGGTACGCCCCTCCATGATCGCGCGCCAACGCGCCAGCAGACGAGTGATCGCTATGATGATGAACTGGATTCGCCAGGGGGGGGTGGGCGCGGCGTTCGCGCTGGTCGCGCTCACCGGATGTTCGGATGCTGCCGACGACGCAAACGTCGGGCAGCTCTCGCAGGCCGCGGTGACCTGCGCAGCCACGAGCTGCCAGGCGCCGACGCCGTATTTCAACCAGGCTCTCTGTGCCTGCGCGCCCTGCGCGCTCGATGCGCATTGCCCCGGCGGCGCCACCTGTGATGCGGCCGGTCAGTGTGTGGCCACGCTGGAGTGCGAAACCGTCAGCGATTGTGCCGCAGCAGAGGTCTGCCAGGCGGGAGTCTGCCGCGAAGCGACAGGCAGCGATGGCGAGCAGTACGCCGGGGAGCCCGACCCTCCGACCTGCGACCCCGACGATCCGGGGGCCTGCGGTGTGGGACAGGTATGCAACCCGCAGACGCTGCAGTGCGAGACGTCGATCACGACCTGCGACGAGGTTCCCTGTCACCCGGAACTGACCTGCCTGCGGCGCTGCCGGCCTGTGCGAGGGCTGTACCGATGGCTTTGATGAGCGATGCGCCAACGGCAGCTTCTGCTTTGGCGGCCTCTGCCTCCAACTCTGAGGAGATGATCATGTTGAGAAAGCAATGTGTGATCGTGCTGGTGGTCTCTCTGATGACGGCGGCGTGCAGCGATGATTCCAGGAATCGCCGGGGCCCCGACGACTGGGATCTTAACGACGATGTGTCGGTGGAGGATGACGCCGGCGATGTTGGTGATGAGGTCGATGGCGATGTCCTCGATGCGGACGCACCGGACGCGGACACGCCGGATGCAGACACACCGGATGCGGACACGCCGGATGCAGACACGCCGGATGCGGACATTCCGGACGTAGATACGCCGGACGCGGATACGCCGGACGCGGACACTCCGGATGCAGACACGCCGGATGCAGACACGCCGGATGCAGACACACCCGACGCCGATGAGCCCGATGTCGAGATGCCCGGGACCTGCGTGGAGCTCTGGGCTGGTGGGGCTCCGGCTGGCGAGGACTTCGACTTTGGAGCGCAGAACGAAGCGACGACCCTGAGCTTTGAGCTGCGACTCTGTGAGGGCGCGGCACCCACGCGCGTCAATTCGCTGGAGGTCGTTGGCGACGCCTACACCCTGGCACTGGGCAGTGTGAGCGGGTGGCCGGCACCGATTGAAGAGGGGCGAACGCTGAACTTCACGCTGACCTTCGATCCTCAGGAGGTGGATCTGGATGGGGAGCTGGTGGTGGGCGTTGTGGATGGCCCCGGGGAGTTTCGCTTCGGGCTGACCGGCGAGCGCATGGATTACTCACCCGAGTGCCCGGTGGTCACGCCCCAGGCCGCCCCCAGCTTCACGGCGGTGGGGCCGGCCAACCCGGGCGAGGCCACCGGCGGGCTCTTCGATTTGAGTGTGGCGGGCACCTACGTCCCGGCGCGCTTTAGCGCCCAGTGGTATGTGGTGGAGACCCCGGTCGGGGCAACCTCGCCAGTGTTCTACGATCGCAGCGATGAGGCCCCCACCCGGGTGCGCTTGGACGCGCCGGGGGACTATGTGATCGGGCTGAAACTCCGTGATGAGCAGCTCGGCCAGGACTGTGCTCCGGAGATGTTGCCGGTGGCGGTGATTGAAAGCGCGTTTGGCGACAACGATGCCGTGGTCACGGTGACCTGGTCCAACGCTCAGGTGCCCAATCCCTCGGAGGGGAACGGCACGGATATGGACCTGCACCTGTGTCACCCCGATGGTGAGTTCAATACCACCGATGGGTGGTGTGTGTACTGGAGGTCGGCAGCGACGGTCTGGCATACCGGGAATGCCGAGCTGGTCATCGACGATCTTTACGGGGTGACCGGTGAGATGATCAGCCAGGAGTTCGCGCTGCCGGGCTTTAGTTATCGGGTGGGGGTTGAGTACTACAGTGACAACGGCTACGGCCCGTCGCTGGCCACGGCCAAACTCTACCAGCGCGGGGTGGAGGCGCATGTGCAGACTCGGCTCCTTCAGTACCTCGATTTCTGGCGGCCCTTTGACTTCGATCCGGCCACCGGCGTGACCGTGGTAGACACCGTGCAGGCAGGGTCGCCCTTGCCCTGATGGCGAGTAGGGTTGGCGGGCGCTGGTCCAACGCGCCCGGCTGGCCTAGATTCATTGCCGCGCCCGCCGAAGCGGGCGCGGCTTTTTTATGGCCGTCGTCCGTGTCGGACGATGGCGCAGGGTCCGAGGAGAGTACGATGAGTGAGCGATTTTTAGCCCATACCGGCGCGCGGGTGCCGATGATCTGCGGGGCGATGTACCCCTGTTCCAACCCCGAGCTGGTGGGCGCGGTAGTGGGCGCCGGGGCGGTGGGGGTGGTGCAGCCGCTCTCGATTGTGTTTGCACATCGCCTGGATCTGCGCACGTCGCTGCGCCAGATGCAGAGCCAGAATCAGGGCGGGGCGCTGGGCTTTAACGCGCTGGTGGAGAAGTCCTCCAAGGTCTACGAAGACCGCATGCGCAAGTGGGTCGACATCGCGCTGGAGGAGGGGGTGCGCTTCTTTGTGACGGCGCTGGGCAACCCGGACTGGGTGGTCGAGAAGGTGCACGCGGTGGGCGGGGTGGTCTACCACGACGTGACCGAGCGCAAGTGGGCGCTCAAGGCGCTGGAGAGCGATGTGGACGGGCTGATCTGTGTCAACGGCCGGGCCGGCGGCCATGCCGGGGCGAAGGGGGGCGAAGAGCTCTTTGAGGAGCTCCATGACCTGGGCGTCCCCCTGGTGATGGCCGGCGGGGTGGGAGGACCCCGGGGCTTTGTCGAGGCGCTGGACCGGGGTTACGAAGCGGTGCAGCTGGGCACCCGCTTTATCGCCACCGAAGAGTGCAGCGCCCACGCCGACTACAAGCAGGCCATCGTCAAGGCGGGCAAAGACGACATCGTGCTGACCCGACGCATCTCCGGGGTGCCGGTCTCGGTGATCCGCACTCCCTTTGTGGAGCGGGTGGGCACCGAGGTGGGACCCCTGGCGCGCCGGATGCTGCAGCATCCGCGCTTTAAGCACTGGATGCGCGGGTTTTATGCGGCCCGTTCGGTCTGGTCGCTGGGGCGGGGCGCCACCCGGGACGGCGGGTACAACGACTACTGGCAGGCCGGAAAGAGTGTCGACGCCATCGATCGGGTGCGTCCGGTGGCCGAGATCGTGGCCGAGTTTGAGGCCGCCTATCGGGCTGCGCGCGCGCAGGCCGGCTGAGCGCGCTGTTTTGAGCTCGTCCGAGCGCTCTTAGATTCATAGGGCAGACTGTGGGATTCCCCCCTCTTTAAGCCGTGGTGTGCCTATGACTCTCTCCGAGCGACGCGGGCCAGCCTACCAGATCCGCACCGAGCGTCTGATGGTGCGCTGCCTGAACCCCGAGGACGCCCTCCTCTTTCAGGAGGCGGTCGACGATAACCTGGAGCACCTGCGCCCCTGGCTCTCTTGGACGCGGCACGAGCCCCGCGACCTCAACGAGAAGATCGAACGTCTGCGCCAGCTGCGCAGCGCGTTTGATGCGGGGCGCGACTTTGTGTTCGGGCTTTTCACCCCCGACCAGACCCGCATCATCGGGGCCTGTGGCCTGCAGACACGCCAGGGCCCCGGCGCGCGCGAGGTGGCCTACTGGGTGCACCGCGACTTCTGCCGGCGCGGCCTGGCCACCGAGGTGGCCGCCGCGCTGGTGCGGGTGGCCTTTGAGGTGGAAGGGGTCGGGCGCGTGGAGATCCGCTGCGATCCGCGCAACACGCCCAGCGCCTGCATCCCCCGAAAACTGGGCTTTGAACACGAGGCCACCCTGCGCGGGCGCAAGCGCGACGCGCAGGGCAACCTCTGCGATGAGATGATCTGGACGCTCTTTGCCGAGCACTACCCGGGGAGCCAGGCCCGTGAGCGCGCGGTGTGCGCCTACGATGTGCTGGGGCGGCGCCTGATCTGAGGCGGTACTGCGCGCCTCTCTCAGAGCTGGCTGCGCAGGATGCGGGGCAGGTCTTCGGCCACGACTCGATCTTCGTAGTGGCGCATCGCGTCGGGGTGTTTTTGCAGGTACTGGCGCACCGCGTCGTGCGCGTCCAGGGTGTGGATGCGGGTGTTCTGGGCGTTGGGAATGCGGCAGAGCATGTGGGGCTCATCGCCCTCGCGCTCGCAGGCGGTCAACGTGTACAGGCGCTCGTCGTCCAGGAGTTCCCCGCCCACCCGGATCTCTTTGACGCGCTCCCCGCGAGGGGCCCGGGCCTCAAAGCGCACGCTCATATTGGAGGGGCGAGGAATCCAGCCCCCGAAGCGATCGGCGGGATTGTGGGCAAACACGTTTTCCAGCTCGCGCTCCCAGAAGGCGCGGATCTGGGCTCCGCTCACCTGGCCGGTCTTCAGCTCGGTGACCACCGGGTAGAACTTCCAGAGGTCCCCCTCGACGATGGGGCCGGGGAGCACCGGGTTGCCAAAGCGAAACCCGTTGGAGAGGGCGATCTCGGTGCCGGTGGCCTCCCGGAGCGCGTCGGAGAGGAGGTTGTCCAGGGTGGTCTCGATCACGTTATGGCGCGCCAGCACCCCGGAGGTGTGGCCGATCACCTGCGAGAGCTCCGCGCGGGTCGGGGCGGTGGCCTGGTCGATCAGCGCCCGCACCTCGGCATCTTCGGGGTAGGCCTCGGCGGTGAGCTCGATGAGCTCCCAGCGTTTGTCGACGATCTGCCCGCGGTGCACCTTAAGGTCCAGGCGGCCCAGAAAGGAGCCAAAGGCGCCGGGCTCCACCACCCAGGTGCTCTTTTCGACGATGGGCTCGTAGGTGCGCTCGTGGGTGTCGCTGGAGAGGTGCACGTCGATGCCCTCCAACTCCCCGGTGAGTTGCACGGCTTTGGCCAGGCCGATGTGGGAGAGGAGCAGCACGACGTCGGCGCCCTGATCCTGGCGCACTTCGTCGATCAGCGCCGGGAGCTCTTCGGGGCCCTGGTAGCTTAAGCCCCGGCTGTAGGCCGGAGGCTGGCGAAAGGGCACATCCGGGTCGGTGTAGCCGATCACGGCCACCTTCACCTCGCCGACCTCGCGGATGATGTAGGGGGCGAAGAGGCGCTCCCCGGAGGCCTCATCCCGCAGGTTGGCGGCAAAGAGGGGGAAGTCGAGCTCGGCGGCGCGATCCTTAAGGACCTGCGGGCCGTAGGCCACCTCCCAGTTGCCGGGAATCGCCGCGTCGAGGCCTAAGGCGTTGAGCGCCGGGACCACCGCGGCGCCCTGGGTCAGGGCCGCTTCGCCCGCGCCCTGGAGGGTGTCGCCTCCGTCGAGCACCAGGACCCGGCCGGGGTTCTCGGCTTTGATCGCGTCGATGGCCGCGGCCACCCGGGCAAATCCGCCGGCCATCTCCAGGCGATCCTCCTGGCCCTCGTGCCAGAAGAGCTCCGGGTGCTCGTAGAGCTGGGCGTGGAGGTCGGCCACAAAGAGCACGGTGAGCTCGTGGGGCGCGTCGGAATCGTGAAGCTGCTCATCGGCACGGGCATCCCCGGGCCTGGCAAGGGAGGGGTTGGCGCCGGTGGCGCAGGCGGCAATAAGCCCGCCGGCGCTCAGGGTCAGGAGAGGCAGAGCCATGTATTTCAACAGTGTATGCATCGCGTCATCTGTGTGTGGGGGAGGGAGGCGGGCTCAGAGCTCCAGGCTCAAAAATCCCTGCTGCTGGAGCTTGAAGATCTCGATAAAGGCGTTGTCGACCCGGGTCACCGCCGGGTGGAGGGTGGCCGGGTCGACCTGAAGCTGGGTCAGCGAGAGCCCGCAGGCGACCACGCGGCTGCCGCGCTCGCTCAGGCCGGCGATCTGGTGCGCCAGGTCGGCGGGCATGGTCTCGGCGACCAGCGATTCAACGGCCGGGCCGCAGACGATGACGTCGGCGCGTTCGGTGGGCAGCGCCTCGCCGTCGAGGAGGTCGTGGGCGGTCATCAGCGCGACCTTCAGGTGGCGCTCGGTGCGCACCGCCAGCAGCGTGCGCGCTGGGGCCGGGCTCTCGACGGCCGTCTCGGCGGGCAACTCGGCAGCCTGCGCCGCCTCGGGGCCGGTGGCGCAGGCCGTGGTGCCCACCAGGGCGATCAACAACGCCAGCAGGGTCCAGGGGGTAAAGCGTTTCATGGGGTCTCCTAAAAAAGGGGGAAGAGAACAAGGCCTACAAGGGCCACGGGAAGCTCAGTGCACGCGGGAGTCGCGTCGGGCCGAGCGCCAGGCATCCACGCCAAAGGCGTCAGAGCCGTGGGTGATGAAGAAGATCAGGCCGCCGGCCAGCCCCACGTTTTTAAAGAGGGGCCCCAGCGCGGCCATGTTGCCGATCTGCACGGTGATGGTGATGGGGATGATCAGCGCCAGCAGTCCCAGCGCCGCGGCCCGGGTGTAGACGCCGACCAGAAGCGCGACCCCGCCCACCAGGAGCGCCACGCCGCTGAGCACCACCAGGGGCTCGGCCGGCGCGAGCGAGGTGGCCAGATAGCCCAGCGGGGAGCCCTCCAGGCGCGCGGCGGTTTTGGCCGGATCGACCAGGTGACTGGCCCCGGCGACGATGAAGATGGTGCTGAGCATCATCCGAAAGAGCGCGCGCGCCGCCGGCTGCAGGCGTTCGGTCATCGCGGTGAAAGCGTCGATCATGAAAACTCCATTTTTAAACGATTCGATGATTGTTTAAGTGTTGGTCGTAGAAGGGCAGAGCCAGCCCCGGGGGCAAAGCCCCCGGGGCGCTGGCATCAGGCGGGTTTACAGAGGGGGATCAGGCGACGTGATCCGAGGGTTCGATCGGCAGGCCGGCGGCCCGCCATTCCAGAACGCCGTCAACGGCGCGGTGAGCGTCGAGTCCGGCGGCCCGCATCTTCTCGACCCCCTGGATCGCGGTGACGCAGTAGGGGCCCCGGCAGTACGCCACGATCGTGCGGTCGGTGGGCAGGTCTTTGATGCGCTGATCGAGCTCCGCGGCCGGGATCGAGCGGGCTCCGGGCAAGTGACCGGTTTCAAACTCCCGGGTGCTGCGCAGGTCGAGCACGATCACCTCGCCACGGGCGGCCCGCTCCATCAACTCCGGGGTGCGGAGCATCGAGAGCGAGTGGGGTTCCTCGGCATAGGTGTGCATCAGGTCACGGACCTCGGGCAGCTCGGTGAGTCCCAGATCGCGCAACGAGAGCCACAGCCGCTGGGTCGCCTCGTTGGCCAGCCCGTAATAGACGTGCTTGCCCTGGCGGCGTCCCACCACCAGGCGGGCCTGCTTGAGCACTTTGAGGTGGGTGCTGGTGTTGGCCATGCTCTGGTCCAGGCGCGTGGCGAGCTCTTCGACGGAGCGCTCTGACTGGGAGAGGATGTTGAGGATGCGCAGGCGGTGGGGGCTGGCCAGGGCCTGCCCCACCCGGGCGAAGGCATCGTAGAGCGAGGCGGGTAAGTCTTCGATGGACATGGTCTTCTCCGTGGGAGCCGGAGTCAGGTGTGGCGCGGCGAGCCAGCTGGCGGGCCGTGATTTCAACGCTTTCTTAAGTGTTAAAGCCCGGGGCCTTTATTCCGACCTTCGTCGCAAGTCGCGCTGGCGAGGTCGAGGCCCCGGGGAGTCCCGGGCATCGGGAGGAGCGGGGCAAGGGCGTCTTAAGGCGCGCCGGCCTCAGGGCCAGCGGGTCAGCGGACCCAGGTCGTGGACCTGCTCAAAGCCCTGGGAGCGCAGGTAGTTGCGGGCCTGCGAGCTGCGGTTACCCGAGCGGCAGTAGACCACGATCGGGCGCGCCTGCTCCGGGAGTTCGCCCTGGCGAGCCTGGAGCTCCTGCAGCGGGATGTTGAGGGCGCCGGGAATGTGACGCTCGTTAAATTCGGCCGGGGTGCGCACATCCAGCAGAAGTGCTCCCTCTTCGACCAGCTGGCGAGCTTCCTGGGGATCGATGAAGTTCATGCGTGACCTCACAATGGGGAGGGCGACGAGGATGACCAGCGCGATGAGCGCAAAGGTCATAAGGTTGGATGTCATCGTCTCTTCGTCCTGGTTGGGGGTTCGTGGGCCTTCGTTGGCCCTTCGCTGGTGGGTATTTGCGAGACCCGTGCCAACCCTTCAAATCACGTAAAATGGCGCCGATCCGGCCGATCCGGGCCCGATTCGCCGTGGCGTTGATTCATAAACGTTTCAAATGTTTCGAAAGTGTTTAGGTGATTGCAACGTCGCCGGGCACAAAATAGCGCGCCCGGCTCTGGGGGCGCGTGGCGAGTCCGGGGCTTGAGGGGGATGCCTTTGTCCGAGGCGCCCACGGGCCGCCCGACTCCGCGCCAGGGGGGCGCCGCGGCGCGTGATCAGGGAGGACGGGTTTGATCATCGACCCCTCGCGGTCCGCATGAAAGTAGGGGGCCTGAGGGCCCCCCCGGCCGGTGAGCTACAAAGGAGCTGCCATTCCCGGATGAGACCGGGCTATGAAAAGAGGAGGGTGATTTGTTAACGGGATGTTACATGTGAGGCGATGACAACCCCCCCGGGCGGCGGTCATGGTAGAGCGTCAGCCATGATGAAAAAGACCACCGGATAGGATGCGTGCGCGGAGGAGGCCCCCCGGTGGCGCGCGCCGGGCCGAGAAGGGATGAGATGAGCCAACTCAGCGCAGAGTTCGAGGCGCTCTACCGCGAGCATGCCCCGGCGGCGCGGGCCACCCTGATCCGTCTGCTGGGTGACTTTGATCTGGCCGAGGACGCGCTCCACGACGCCTGGCTCGCTGCGCTGCAGGCCTGGGTGGAGGGCGATCGCCTCTGCCCGCCGCATAACCCGCGCAGCTGGCTGATCTCAACCGGGCGCTTCAAAGCCATCGATAAACTGCGGCGTCGCTCGCGCTATCGGGAGAAGCTCGCGCTCCTGGCGGCCGGGATGGAGGCCCACGCGCCGGCCGCGGAGCTCGATGAGCGCGTGATTCGTGACGATCGCCTGCGCCTGATCTTTACCTGTTGCCACCCGGCGCTCTCGCCAGAGGCCCGCGTCGCGCTGACCCTGCGCGAGGTCTGCGGGCTGAGCACCGAGGCGATCGCACGGGCCTTTCTGGTCCGGGGGCCCACGCTGGCCCAGCGCATCGTGCGGGCCAAACGCAAGATTCAAGACGCGGGGATCCCTTATGAGGTTCCCGCACTCCAGGAGCTGCCCGGGCGTCTGGAGGCGGTGCTCTCGGTGATCTATCTGGTCTTCAACGAGGGGTACGCCGCCACCGCCGGCGAGGAGCTGATCCGTGGCGAGCTCTGCCAGGAGGCCATCGAGCTGGGGCGCCTGCTCCTGGATCTCTTGCCCGAGCCCGACCCCGAGGTCCTGGGGCTGCTGGCGCTGATGCTGCTTACCGAGGCCCGGCGCGCTGCGCGCGCCGACGCCCAGGGCGACCTGGTCCTGCTCCAGGATCAGGACCGCCGCCTCTGGGATCGCGCGCTCATCGCCGAAGGCGCCGGGCTCATCGCCCGGGCCTTTGCCGCTGGCGAGGTCGGCGGCTACGCGCTGCAGGCCGCCATCGCCGCGACCCACGCCCGGGCGCCGACCTTTGAGGCCACCGACTGGCCCGCGATCCGGGGCTTCTACGATCTCTTGATGCAGGCGACGCCCTCGCCGGTGGTCGCGCTGAACCGGGCGGTGGCCCTGGCCATGGACCAGGGCCCCGCGGCCGGGGTGCCCCTGATCGAGGCGCTCTTAGAGCGTGGCGAGCTTCAGCGCTATCACCTGGCTCACGCCGCGCTCGCCGACCTCTACCGCCGCCTGGAGCAGCCCGAGCGGGCCCGCGCCGCCTACGAGCGGGCGCTGGCTCTGACCGAACTCGAGCCCGAGCGGCGCTTTTTGCGCGCCCGGCTGCGCGAGCTACAGGACTGAGCCCGGGCGGCGACGCCCGGAGTTTTGCGGGCCTGTCGAATCCGGGACCGCCCGTTCGACCACGCTATGACCTGCGCACACCGGGGCTTCTTCGGTGAGCGTGTTCCGGGCTTTTGCCCCCCTTATAAGGAGACCACCATGAAATATGCCTGTCTGGTGTACGGTGACGAAGGCGCCCTGGCCACGATCAACGACCGGGAGTGCGCCGCCTATGGCCAGGAGATCACCGCCAGCGGTCACTACCAGAGCGGCCAGCCCCTGATGCCCGTGGCCACCGCCACCACCGTGCGGGTGCGCCAGGGCAAGGTCTCGGTGACCGATGGACCCTTTGCCGAGACGCGCGAGCAACTCGCCGGGTTTTATCTGATCGAGGCCCGGGACCTTAACGAGGCGATTCGCATCGCCTCGGAGATCCCGCCGGCGCGCGTGGGCTCCATCGAGATTCGCCCGCTGCGCGAGCTCGACGTGGAGTCCTGAAGCCCTTTATCCAAAAAATCTCGGCGGGCCTGTCGAATAGGGCTGCGCTCCTTCGACTACCTCCCGAACCCCTCCCGGGACCTCGTCCCGGGAGGCACACACACACGATCCCCGAGAGGCGGGGATCCTTACCCCGGGAATCCACCATGAACATCGTCCCCTACCTGACCTTTGACGGCACCTGCAAAGAGGCCTTTGGCTTTTACCGCGACATCCTCGGCGGCACGCTCACCGTGCACACCGTGGGCGACTCCGAAGTCGCCGATGAGATGCCCGCCGAGTATCGCGACCGAGTCATGCACGCCTGCCTGCAGGTCGGCGATCGCCTGCTGATGGCCTCCGATGCCCTCCACGGGGGCTATGAGACGCCCCGCGGCGTCAACGTCTCGCTCCATGCGGAGAGCCCCGAGGAGGCCGAGCGCGTCTTTGCCGCCCTGGCCGAGGGCGGCCAGGTGACCATGCCCCTGGAGAAGACCTTCTGGGCGCTGCGCTTTGGCATGGTCACCGACCGCTTTGGGACCCCCTGGATGATCAACTGCAACGAGCGGGAGTGCATCGACTAAGCCCCGCGTTAGCCAAACGCACATAAAAAGGCCGCCGCGACCCGGAGTCGCGGCGGCCTTTTTTGATCGGGTCCCGCTCAGTCCTCGTCGTCCTCATGAAACTGCCGGGCGGCCTCCGGGTGGATGCCGTGGGTGACCGAGATCCCCAGGTGCGTGCTCAAAAAGCGCTCGAAACTCATCCACTCCCCGGCCACCCGGATCGACTTGGTCCAGGCGCAGAGCGTGACGTAGCGCTCCGGGTTCTGGAGGTCGTCCAGGTTGGTGATGATGCCCTCCATCTCCCCGAGCAGGGCGCGGGTGCTCAGGCGTAGCTCCATGGCCTCGGTGACCAGGCCCGCCAGGTCTTTTAGGGAGGCTTCGTCCTCGGCGGTGAGTGCCCGGGGGGCAAAGTCCATCACCGCCAGCGCGCCCAGCGTCAACCCCCGGGAGTTCACCAGGGGGGCCGACACGTAAAAGTGCAGCCCCAGCTCTTTGGCCGCCTTCGGGTGGGCCAGCACCAGGGGGTCTGGGAGGGCCTCGCTGAGCAGGGCAGCGGCCTCCTCAAAGCGCACCGCCGCGCAGATGGCCGGGCTCCCTTCCCCGAGCTGGGCGCCTTGCGAGGCGGGCGCCTGGCAGGTCTCCGAGGCCTCGTCGATCAGAGAGATCAGGGCGATCGGCGTCTGAAAGACCCGCGCGCTCAGGCGAGCAATACGCTCAAAGGCCGCATCGGGTGGGGCCTCGAGGATGGACAGACGACGCAGGTCTTTCACGGGGGGAGTTCTCTACAGCCAACAGGAGGGAGGAGCGGGGAGAGCGCTGGTGAGCACGTCGTTCAGGCGCCCGAGGTCGACGTCTTGGGGGGATGGACCTTCGGGAGCGCCGGGATCCTTTCCCGGGGACGTCTCAAGGACAGACAAAGAGGCGCCAGATTAGCCCGCGGGTCCTTCCTTGGAAAGCCCCCCGGAGCCGGGGAGCTTCGGAAATCAGGAAACGATTCTGTGAAAAGTGACAATTATACCACCTTCGTGGGCTTGACCTTTTTGGCGATGTAAGATTTGCGTTCCAGAAATACTGAAATTTCGAAAATAAAGTAGACGAAGCGCTTTTCTTTTGGGATCTTTGGTAACTGATTGAAATGGTTGGGGTTTTTAGGGGTTTTGTAAAAATGTTTCTCGGGCGCCTTTGATAATTATTATTCTAGTGGTACTGGATTTATTAGAACACGTTTCTAGTACCAATCAGTCTTGCCGTTTTCCACGGTGAGGGGGGGTGTGGAGCCAAGCGGCGAGTATCGCTCATCAGGCCGACAACTCCATCGCCCAGGATATCGCCGTGAAGGCCAGGCAGGACCGCGCTACGTCCAGAGTGAATTTAACCGATACCGAGTTCGCAGGGGGCGAACTCCATACGAAGCTCGATGCTCTGGTCGAAGCCTGGAAGGAACTCGCAGGTCAGGGGGAAGAGGGACGCGAGCAGGCGCAAGCCCAACTCTGGGAGCTTCTGCGTCAGCTCAACACTCAGGAAGTCTCTCGCCGCCACACCATCCTCAGCACCATTTACGACTCCGGGGTGCTCGCCATGATGCGGGCCAACCGCGCGAGCCTGGAGAGCTTTGTGCGCCGGGCCGAGAACTGCGGGGCGGATCGCGTGGCCGTGCAGCTGCTCTTTGACCTGGCCAGCCAGCAGACCACCCAGCATGAGATCGCCCGCGGTTACCTGCAGCGCGCGCTGACGCTCAGCGGCGATGCCAACCAGGTCTATCGCCTGGCCGCCAAACTTGAAGTGGTGCTCTCCGACGACACCGAGCCCAACACCGTCACCGAGAGCGCCGATCGCCTCCCGCGCTCCCCTCGCCACTCTGGCGAGTTCGACGTGCCCGACGCCCGTCAGCGCACCTCGCCACGGCTCGGCGCGATGGTCGCGCTGGTCGAAGAGGAACCCGTCGACCTTCAGGAGGCGACCACGCTCAGCGCGCTGGGCTACGCCGAGATCGACGCTCGTCATCCCTCCCTCTTTGACCTTCCGCCGGCCAAACTCACGCCGGTCGACGAGGAGGACCCCACCGCGTCGACCCGGACCTTCATCGAGCCCACGCTCACCCGGACCCTCATCGGTACGCCGCCCGCCCCCACGGTGCCGGACACCGCCGAGGTTCCGGCCCCCTCGACGACTCCCGAGGCGCCCGCGCCGGCCGCCGCGGCCCCCGAAGACGATGGTTTTGAGCCCTCGGAGCTCTCTCGCCAGCGCCTGGAGAGTTTCTGGGAGCAGAACACCGGCCAGATGCAGATGGGCGCCACCTTTGAGAGCCGCGAGCTGGTGGCCGGCCATTGCTTTGACGTGCACTCCGAGGAGGAGGGGGCCTCGCTTCGCGAGGCCGCCGGAGCCCTGCGGAGCTTTGCGCGGCAAATCGCTCAGGCCCTGGGAGGCTCCACGGTGGTCGTGGCCCTGCCGACCGACGAGGGCAGCTGGCATGCCCTGATTGAAGAGGGGGACGTGGCCATCTTCCGCGCCACCTTTGGCGGATTCGGGCGCGCGATGCGCTTGAGTGAAGAGGTCGTGAAGGGAGAGCACGCATGAGTCTGGTGATGTTGAATGAGGTCACGTTCCGGGTGCGCGATCGCGTGCTGCTGCATCGGGTGGGGCTGGAGATCAGGCCTGGTGAGGTCGTCGCGCTGATGGGGCCCGGGAGCGCCGGTAAGTCCACCCTCCTGCAGGTGATCGCCGGGGTGCGGGGGCAGGGGGATGGCGAACGGCTCCGGGGCACGCTGCACTCCGCGCAGGTGACCCTGGTGCGCCAGCACCTGGCGATGATGGCCGGCACCGTGGAGTCGTACCTGCTGGGGCGCCTGTCCGGTCGCGAGGGGTTGAGCACCCGCGAGTCTCGGGAGCTGGCGATGCAACGCTGCGCCGAGCTGGGGATGGAACTCCAGGAGTCCGACTTTGACCAGGAGGTGGTGCTCCTTCCCCCCCCGCGCCGCGCCCAGCTCGCGATCGTCGGGGCGCTGCTGGAGGGGGCGGATGTCATCGCCGTCGATGAGCCCACCGCCCAGATGAACGAAGAGGAGGCCGCTCCCCTCCTGGAGATGATCGCGCGGGCGCGCACCCAGAGCTCGGTGGTCTGGGTCTCGCACCACCAGCGCCGGGTGCGCCAGGTGGCCGATCGCGTGGGGCTGGTGGTCGCCGGCCAGTTGGTGGCGCTCCTGCCCACCGCGGAGTTCTTTGGTGAGGACGCCCCGACGCCGGTGCGCCACTTCGTGCGCACCGGGGGCTGCCCCCGCGACTTAATCGAGCTGCCCGAGGTCACCGAGCCCTTTGACGAGTCCGGCACCCCGGCGCTGCGCGCGATCTGCGTGCCGGAGCCCCGGATCCTCTCGGAGGCGCCGGCGCCGGCCCCCGAACGCGCGGTCCCCGCGGAGCCCAAACCGCTGCCGAAGCCGGCGACGACTCCCGGCGCCCGGGTGCTCCGGATGCCGGGCCGCCGGGTCCGTGCCGCCGAGCCCGAGCCGGCGAACCCGACCGCTCGCCGGGTGCTGCTGGAGAGCCTGCCACGGGTCCTGGGCTTAAAGGCGCGCAGCCTTCCGCCCGAGGTGCAGGCCCCCCGCGATCTGGGCTGGCTGATCACCGGCGTGCTCGGCGGGTCGCCTCGCCCCGGTCTGCACCGCGACGATCTCGAGGATCTGCACGCCCTGGTTGAGCTGGGCGTCGCGCACCTGATCGATATGCGGGCCGAGGTCACCCCGCCGCCCCGCGAGCCGGTGCCCGGGTTGCGGGGCCACTACTTCCCGGTCGTCGATATGGAGGTGCCCGAGCTCCCGGAGATGGCCCGCTGGTGCGTGCGCATCGAGGACTGGCTGGCCCAGGGCCAGCCGGTGGTCGTGCACTGCGAGGCCGGCCTGGGCCGCACCGGCACGCTCCTGGCCAGCTTCCTGATCTACCACGGCGTCGCCCCCGACCAGGCCATCAAGCTGGTGCGCCGCGTGCGTTCGGGCTCGATCCAGAGCGACGCCCAGACCGCGTTTCTTTTTGAGTTTGAGCGCTGGCTCAACACGTCCATTCGCCCGGGGCTTCGGTGAGTTTTTCCGCCAGGTTCCGGGCAAAGGGTTTGAGGTGCGGCGTGGGCACGCACCTCAAAGGGGAATCTCCCCAATCTTTTCGCAGCCCCACATTCAATCCCGAGAGGAGTACGTCATGTCGTTGAACGATGCCATTCAGACCGCCGTCCGTGAAATCCCCGAGTGCGTTGCCGGCGGATACGTTGATATGTCCACCGGAATGCTCATCGGCGTCAAAACCGTCGAATCGCACCCCCAGGATGTGCTCGATATGGTCGCCGCCGCTACCGCGGATCTCTTCCAGGGCCGCAACGTCTCGACCATCGAGAAGATGTTCCGCAACGCCCGCGGGCTGGAGCAGGACGGGCACCACTACTTCCAGGAAATCATCGTGTTCAGCGATAACCTCCTGCACATCTTCCAGCGCTGCAAGCAGAACCCCGAGCACGCCGTGGTCTGGGTTTGCGACCGCTCGGCCAACATCGGGATGGCCCTGACCAAGTCGCGGATGCAGCTGCCCAAGATCGAAGGCGCCCTCTAAGAGGCGTGCTTGATGTATCCGATGACCTGATACATCTGAGATCGCAGGATGTATGAATGGCAGCAGGGCCGGCGCACAAGCGCCGGTCCTGTTTTTTTATGCGCGCTGCCCGGCACCCGTAGCCGCCGGGCTTCTCGCGAACCTTGTCGATCCGCAGGTCGTAGCACGCGCGCTCCCCCCAAAGGGGCGATCGGGCGATCGCTGAGGATTCATGCGCTTATACGACCTTAGTTTAAAATGAAACAGGGTCGATTAAGCGCTGAGAGAGGGCTTTTGCAGTTGAACCAGGGTCGATTAAGCGCTGAGAGAGGGCTTTGCAGTTGAACCAGGGTCGATTAAGCGCTGAGAGAGGGCTTTTGCAGTTGAACCAGGGTCGATTAAGCGCTGAGAGAGGGCTTTTGCAGTTGAACCAGGGTCGATCAGGTGCTGAGGACGTGAGTTTCAATGGGCGCGGGGGTCGATCAGGTGCTGAGGACGTGAGTTTCAATTGGCGCGGGGGTCGATCAGGTGCTGAGGACGTGAGTTTCAATTGGCGCGGGGGGCGATTAAGCGCTGAGGACGTGAGTTTCAACCGGCGCGGGGGCAAGGGGAGGACTACCCCTCTTTGAGGGGGCCGATCTGGCGGAGCGCGTCGATGCGGGTGTCGACCTCCCGGTGTTCCTGGGCCAGAAAGTCCTGGATGGCGAGGCGCAGGCGTTGGTCGCGGATGTAGTGCGCGCTGTAGGTGGCCGTGGGGGTGAAGCCGCGCTCGTATTTGTGGTCGCCGCCGGCCCCGGGTTCAAAGACCTGGAGTCCCTGCGCGATCGCCCACGTAACCGGGGCGTAGATGCAGGCCTCAAAGTGGGCAAAGCGCACCTGGCGTTCGCAGCCCCAGTAGCGCCCGAAGAGGTGGGTATCGTCGACCAGGTTAAAGGCGCCGCCAAAGGGCTCCCCCTCCTGCTCCAGCATCATCAGGTGCAGGGCCCCGGGCATCGCGCGGGCGATCTCCACGAAGAAGGCCTCGTTGAGGTAGCGCTCCCCGTAGAAGAACTTATCGACGGTGTCGGCATAGTAGCGGTGCATGCGCCGCATCACCTCGTCGGTGAGCTCGTCGCCGCGCAGCACCCGGGCGCGCACCCCGGCGCGTTGCAGCTCGCGGCGCTCCCGGCGGATGGTCGCCCGGCGTTTGGCGCGAAAGGCCCCCAGAAACCCATCGAAGTCGGTGTAGGGCGCGCCGCTTACCGGGTCGTGGTTCTGCCACTGGTACTGGATGCCGGCGCGGATCGGCAGGCCGAGTTCGGCGAAGAGGGCGCGGTCCTCGGGGCGGATGAAGTTAAAGTGCAGCGAGGAGAGCCCGGCCTGGTCGGCCAGCGCGATGGCCGCGCGCACCAGGGCGCGCATCACCGCCGGGCTGTGCGCCTCGGGCCTGACGAGCACCCGCGCGCCGGTGACCGGGCTAAAGGGCACCGCGACCACGGCCTTGGGGTAGTAGGGGATGCCGGCGCGGTGGGCGGCCTCGGCCCAGCTCCAGTCAAAGACGAACTCCCCGCGGGAGTGGAATTTCAGATAGAGGGGCAGCGCGCCCACCAGGGCATCGTCGGCGAAGGCGCAGAGGATCTGGGGCACCCAGCCGCTGGCCTCGTCCAGGCAGCCGGTGCGCTCCAGGGTGCTCAAAAACGCGTGGCTCAAAAAGGGGTTGGTGTCCGCGCTCAGCGCGTCCCAGGCGGCCGGGTCCAGGGTGCCCACGCCCGGGCGAATCTCGATACGCAGCTGCTCCATGTAAAACCTCCAGGGGGAAACGCGCGGGGGGGGGCGGGTGAGCCGGCCTCCATAGCCGGGGCCGAGGGCGACCGAGGGGCGCCTCCGCGGGTGATACGCCATTGTTCGCCGCGCGTGATCTGTGCGACCATAGGCCCACTTTGAAGTGCCTCCCACAGACCTCACACGTAGCTCAGGAGCGCTGGATATGCAGGTGGCGCAAGATCAGATCGTTAAAAAAGTCCTCGCCAGGCAGTCCTACCCCATGCTCTTCGCCTCGGTGGTGGGCAGCCATCTCTACGGCTTCCCATCCTTCGACTCCGATCATGACATTCGCGGGGCCCACGTTCTTCCGCTGGAGAATGTGGTGGGGCTCTACAATGAGCGCGAGACCCTCGAGCTCTTTGAGCACATGGATGGCGAGAAGATCGATTTCGTTTCGCACGACGTGCACAAGTATTTCACCCTCTTGCTCAAGCGAAACACCAACGTGCTGGAGCAGATTTTTTCACCCCTGGTGCATCATCGCACGGCCTATTTTGACGAGCTGCGCGAGATCGCCGGGGAGTGCATCACCAGCAACCACGGCCATGCCTACCGCGGGTTTGCCCAGAAGATCTGGGCGGTGTTTGAGAAGCAGCGCAAGCTCAAGCCCCTGCTCTACGTGTTTCGCACGCTCCTGACCGGCATGTACCTGATGGAGACTGGCGAGGTGGAGGCCAATATCATGCGGCTGAACCACCGCTATCGGCTTCCCTACCTGGGGGACCTGATCGCGCTAAAGCTCCACGGCTCCGAAGAGACGCTGATGGAAGACGCCGACATGAGCTTTTACGAAGGGGAGTTTCGCCGGCTGATGCGCCAGCTCGACGACGCGCGCTTCCACAGCGATCTGCCCGAGGAGCCGCGGGGCAAGCCCGAGCTCCACGACCTTCTGGTGCGCCTGCGCCTGGAGTACGGCGGCTGAGGCCGCTTTTCGGCCGGCCGCCGGCCGCACTGCTGACATCCCCCGGGGGGGCTCAGGCCACGTAGATGGTCTTGACGTTGGTGAACTCGTGGATGCCTTCGGCGGCGAGCTCACGGCCAAAGCCGGAGTCTTTGATGCCACCAAAGGGCAGGCGCGGATCGCTTTTGACGATCTCGTTGACCGCGACGAAGCCGGCGTGGAAGCGGGAGACCAGGGTCTGGCCACGGCTGCGGGTGGTCCAGAGGCTGGCGCCCAGGCCGTAGGCGCTGGTGTTGGCCAGGCGGATGGCGTCGTCGACGTCGCGGGCGCGCACCACCGCGGCCACCGGCCCGAAGGTCTCTTCGTCGAAGGCCGGCATCTCGGGGGCGACGTCCACCAGGAGGGTGGGGGCGTAGAAGAAGCCCTTGCCCTCTAAGGGGTGGCCGCCGACCAGACAGCGGGCGCCCTGGCGGATGCTGCGTTTGACCTGCTTATGGAGCTCATCGCGCAGGTCTTTGCGGGCCATCGGCCCCACATCGACCGCCTCGTCGTGGGGATCGCCGACCTTGAGCTCTTCGATCGCGCTTTTGAAGCGGGTCACGAAGGCCTCGTAGACGGGCTCCTCGACGATGAAGCGTTTGGCGGCGATGCAGCTCTGGCCGTTGTTCTGGAAGCGACCCACCAGGGCCTTTTCGACGACCTCTTCCAGGTCGCAGTCGGCCAACACCACAAAGGGATCCGAGCCGCCGAGTTCCAGCACGCATTTCTTGAGCGACTCGCCGGCGATGGAGGCCACCTGGCGGCCGGCGCCGGTGGAGCCGGTGAGCGTGACGGCGGCCACGCCGCTGTGGCGGATCACCTCTTCGGTTTTGCGCTCGTTGATGAAGAGGTTCTGGAAGGTACCGGTGGGGAAGTCGGCCGCGTCGAAGAGCTCGACGATGTCGCGGGCGCAGCCCGGGGTGTTGGGCGCGTGTTTGAGCAGCGCCACGTTGCCGGCCATCATCGCCGGGGCGGCGAAGCGGAAGACCTGCCACAGGGGGAAGTTCCAGGGCATGATCGCCAGCACCGGGCCCAGCGGGGCGTAGGTCACGTAGGAATCGGTGGCCTCGGTGTCGATATGGCGAGTTTCCAGCAGGGCGCCGGCCTGCTCGGCGAAGTAGTCGCAGGCCCAGGCGCATTTTTCGACCTCGGCGCGGGCCTGAGCGATGGGTTTGCCCATCTCGTCGGTCATCCGACGGCTTAGGTGGCTGACGCCGCTGCGGAGCTCGTCGGCCAGGAGGCGAAAGTGCCGGGCGCGCTCCACGATCGGGGTGAGACGCCAGCGCTCAAAGGCCTCGTGGGCGCGGTGAAGGCGCGCGATGATCTCATCGTTGGTGTGGTGGGGGTACTCGGCGATGAGCTCTTCGGTGGCGGGGTTGATAGCACGCATGAACACCTCGGCAGATGCGTAAGACGACGTAAGACAGGTTGGCGGGTGCAATCTAATCGCCAGCCCCCCGCGCACAAAGCCAGTAGGGGGGAGCGGGCGGCGCGCTCAGGAGCGCTCGGGAGCGGGGCCCAGGTTGGCGATGGCGTCGGTGCCCAGGTCCTGGAGGAGTTCGGGGGCCGAGAGGCGCTGGCCGGGCTCGACCCAGCCCAGGCTTTCGGCCAGGTAGCCGATGACCGCCGGCGCGTCCATGCCCTGGTCCTTGAGGAGATCGAGGGCGTCGGAGCCGTCACGCTTGGACATGCGCTCGCCAGTGGCGTCGCGCATCAGGGGCACGTGCCAGAAGCGGGGGGCGGGTTGTTCAAAGATCTCAAAGAGCGCGATCTGGCGAGCGGTGGAGTCCAGCAGATCGTCGCCGCGGACCACGTCGGTGATGCCCATCAGGGCGTCGTCCAGGACCACGGCCAGCTGGTAGGCGAAGATGTCGTCGGCGCGGCGCAGCACGAAATCTCCCACCTCACGGCCCAGGTGCTGGTGTTGGGGGCCGCAGACGCGATCGTCGAAGTGGATCGTGCGCTCCTCGACCACCAGGCGCCAGGCCGGCAGGCGCTCGGGGCGGCGGGCCTGGCGGGCGGCGCGCTCTGCGGGGGATAGGGCGCGGCAGGTCCCCGGGTAGATGATGCCCGTGGGGCCATGCGGGGCGCTGGCCGCCTGGGCGATGTCGCGGCGAGAGCAGTAACAGGGGTAGACGCGACGGCGGTCCTGGAGGCGTTGGAGCGCGGCCTGGTAGAGGCTCAGGCGCTCCGACTGGAGGTAGGGGCCGGAGGGGCCGCCCTGCTCGGGGCCTTCGTCCCAGTCGAGGCCGAGCCAGCGCAGGTCGGCCAGGAGTTTTTCGGTGCTTCCCGGGCGCACCCGGGGCCGGTCGAGATCTTCGATGCGCAGGATAAAGCGGGCACCGGCCTGGCGGGCTTGCAGCCAGGCCAGGAGCGCGGTGCGGAGGTTGCCGGCGTGCAGATCGCCGGTGGGGCTGGGCGCGTAGCGCCCGGCGGGGCCCTGGCGGCGCAGGGCTTCGGCCCGGGCAAAGAGGACGTCGAGATCGGGAAGGGTCATAGGGCTATCAGGAGGCAGCGGTCATCCACATCGCGGGCACCCTAACATAGACGCCGGGTGCGTGCTGCCCCCGTGCGCGCTTAAGGTCGGGTGGGAAAGGCGGAGCTGGGCGCCGGGGTATCGGGGGCGACCCGGGGCGCCGGGGGGGCTTTGGGAGGCGCGGCCTCAGGCTCCTCGGTGGCCTCGGTCTCGGGCTCCTCGGTGGCGTCCGTGGCCGCGGTGGCCTCGGCCTCAGCGTCGCTTTGTGGCGAGTCTTCGGCGGTGGAGATCGCGGTGGTCTCGGGCTGGTTTTCGGCTACTTCGTCGGGGGCCTGGCGGGGCTCCTCGACTTCGCAGTTGGCGCGCACCGGGCAGAACTCGTCGGGCTGGCCGCCCAGGTAGCTCTGGGGCGGCATGCGCACAAAGGTGTGCTCCGGGCGCAGCCGGAAGCGCCCGGCGGGGATCTGGGCTTCGGCGGCTTCCATCGCCGCGACCTCCGAGGCGAAGGGGCCGATGAGGCGCGCGGTGGGGGCCTCGTAATGCTCGATCTGCACCTGGCGGGTTTCGGCGTCGCCGGCGAAACGCCCGCCGGCGGCCTGCCACTCCACCGTGGCGGTCTTGCCGGTGGGGTAGCGCACCTCGGAGAGGGAGACCAGAACCACGCCAAAGAAGGGGCCGTTCTCAGGCGGGCTTAAGTCCTGGCGGGTGTACGAGAAGACGATGGCGCCGGCCAGGTTCTGGTCGTCGCGAAAGGCGCAGCGCTGCTCGGTGCGCACGACGCGGATGGGGGCGCGTTTATGGTCGAGGGCGACCTTCACCCGGGCCAGATCGATGTCGTGGCGCCCCACGTAGAGGATGTCGCCCTGGCGAGCGTCGTGGGTGGTGAAGAGGGCGAAGATGGGGGAGTGGGCGTTGGGGCGCTCGGCGAAGAAGCAGTGGGCGGCGTGGGTGGCGCGCCCGCGCAGCCGGCGTTGAGCGATGCCCTCGGTGTTTACGGGATCGACGCTGACGGTATGCCAGCCCAGGCGCCCCTGGTAGGGGCCCTCCGCCGATTCCAGGATGGCCGGCTCGCGGTGGGGGTGTTCCGGGGTGGGGCCGTGGGCGATCTCGGTGATCGGGCGCGGGGCGTTGCCGGTGTAGCTCATCCGCTGGGCGATGGTGGCCTGCTCGGCGGCCAGGTGCACCAGGAGCTCCGCGCGGCGCAGCGGCGGTTGGATGCAGTCCTCGCAGGCCGGCGCCTCGGGCTCGGGTGGCGGGGCGCTGGCGCAGGACCACACGCCGATCAACGAGCAGATGAGCGCGGCAATGAGCAGTGCGTGGCGTGGCATCCTCTCCCCCTTAGGTGATGCGGTCACAGGCGCGCCCTTAGTTGGTGCATGGGGCGCGTTAACGTATTGAACTCTCAAGGGAATTTAATCACCCCGTCAGGGCGCGAAAAATGCATGGCGAGGATTGACTGCCTGGGAAGCGAGCACAAGATCGCGCCACGCGAAGCAGTCGAGTGTCGCGGGTTCTTGTTTGAGTTGGGCCGCCGGGGAGACACGCATGATTTTGATCACGGGCAGTCAGACGCCTTTTGTAAAACAGGCGCTTTTTGAGAAGGGGTTTCAGGTCCAGACGATTCGCGCCGGGGAGCCCGGTGGGGAGCCCGGTGTCGACCCGGAGACGGAGCTGGTGGTGATCGAGGGGGACGCCGCCGGGTTGAGCCAGTGGCTCGGCGCGCAGCGCCCTAGCCAGCCCCGGGTGGGGCGAAGGCTGCGGGTGGGGTTTACCTACAACGTCAAGCGGGGGCTCGACGGGGATCAGGAGGCCGAGTTTGATTCGCCGCGCACCATCTCGGCGATTGTCGAGGCGCTGGAGGGCTGGGGCTACGAGGTGGTGCCGATCGAGGCCCGCGGCGACCTGCCGGCGCGCCTCGATGAGGTGATGCCCGATCTGGTGTTCAACATCGCCGAGGGCTGGCAGGGGCGCAGCCGCGAGAGCCAGGTGCCGGCGATGCTGGAGTACCGGGGCATTCCCTTTGTGGGCAGCGACTCGGTGGCCATCGCCATCACGCTCGACAAGGTGTTGGCCAAGCGTCTGGTGGCCCAGGCCGGGTTGGACACCCCGGCCTTTCAGGTCTTTCAGGCGGCCGACATCCCGCTGAGCCCGGGGCTGAGCTTTCCGCTGATCGTTAAGCCGGCCTGCGAGGGCTCCAGCAAGGGCATCGGGCAGGGCGCGGTGGTGCACGATGAGGAGGCGTTGCGCGCCCGGGTGCGCTATCTGCGCGAGCGCTACAACCAGCCCGCCCTGGTCGAGGCCTACATCCCGGGGCGCGAGTTCACCGTGGCGATGATCGGCAACGGGGCTGAGCCCTGCGTGTTGCCGATTCTGGAGGTGGCGTTCAACGAGGCTGCCGGGGCCTTTCCGGTGTACAGCTACGAGATCAAGCAAGAGCTGGTGGCCGGGGCGCGCTACCTCTGCCCGGCGCCCCTGGAGCCGGAGTTGAGCGCGCGGATTGCGGCGCGGGCCCGGGAGGTGTTTGCGGCGCTGGAGCTGCGGGACTTAGCGCGGGTGGATTTTCGTCTGGCCGACGAGGGCACGATTCATTTTCTGGAGGTCAACCCCCTGCCGGGGCTCACGCCGGACTACAGCGATGTATGCCTGATCGCCGCGGCGGCCGGGCTGAGCTACCAGGCGTTGATCGGGCACCTGATGGGGGCGGCGCTCACGCGGATGGGGCTCGATCCGGAGCAGCGTCCCGGGCTGGTGCCGCTGAGCACGCTGGCCGCCGGGATGGGGCCGGGGGAGGCGGCGGGTTGAGCGAACTGGCGAGCGGGCAGGAGGGCAGACCCCGCGGCCGCAGGCCGCGGGCGCGGGAGGCCGGCGTGCGCATCGGGCGGCTGCCCTGCGGGCCGCTCAACGCCATCACCGACGTGAGCGGCGTCAAGGTCGGGCACCGTACCTTGATGTCTTACGACGGGCAGGTGCGCAGCGGGGTGACCGCGATCCTGCCCAATGACAACCCCTACGAAGAGCGGGTCATCGGCGGCAGCTTCACGCTCAACGGCGCCGGGGAGGTCTCCGGGCTGGTGCAGGTCCATGAGTGGGGGGTGATGGAGACGCCGATTTGCCTGACGAACACGCTGAGCGTGGGGCTGGTGCAAGACGCGGTGGTGCAGTGGATGGTGCGCCGCCACCCCGAGATCGGCCGCCGCGGCGATGTGCCCATCCCCCTGGTTGGCGAGTGCGACGACTCCTGGCTCAACGACATCGCCGGGGGACACCTCAAGGCGCAGCATGTGTACGAGGCGCTGGATCGCGCCCGGGGCGGGCGCGTGCGCGAGGGCAACGTGGGCGGCGGCACCGGCATGATCACCTGCGACTTCAAGGCCGGCATCGGCACCTCCTCCCGGCGTTTTGGTCCGCCGGAGACCCTCTACACCCTGGGCGTGCTGGTGCAGTCGAACTTCGGGGTGATGGACGACCTGCGCATTGCCGGGGTGCCGGTGGGCGCGGCGCTGGAGCGCCGCGCGGGCAGCTACCCGCGGCGCCGGACCAATTACGGCAGCATCATCGTGGTCTTTGCCACCGACGCGCCCCTCTTGCCCAAACAGCTGGAGCGGGTGGCCAAGCGCTGCGCGTTGGGGCTGGGGAGGGTGGGCAGCATGGCCGCGCACGGCTCTGGCGAGATCGTATTGGGCTTCTCCACCACCAACATCGTACCGCGTCACCCGGTGGGGTGGACCGGCTCGCTGGTGTACCTGCACGACCAGCACACCCGCGATCTCTACGAAGCGGCCATCGAGGCCACCGAAGAGGCCGTGGTCAACAGCCTCTTCGCCGCCGAGTCGATGTCGGGCTTTCTGGGGCGTTTTGTGCCGGCCCTGCCCCTCGACGAGGTCGTTGCCCTGATGGGCGAGCGATCCTCGCCGGGGGCTTAAACCCGCAGCAGGGAGCTTTTAGCGCTCGTCGGCGCCTTCCAGGTTCAGTCCCCCTGGCGAGGCGTAGGAGACGTGGCAGGCGTAGCCGTAGCCGATCACCCCGAAGGGCTCCTCGCCACTGAGCGTATGGAAGCCGGCGTCGACCTGGAGGGTGGCTACTTCAAAGCGCCCGCGGCTGCCCACCAGCTCCCAGCGCGAGGCGGCGATGGGCTCACCATCCAGGCGCACCTCGCGCCCGGTGGGCACGATGATGTTGAGGTAGTCGCGCTCGTAGTTCTGAGGGGTGAGCACGATGTAGTTGTCGCGGAACTGGTCGGTGGGCACGCCCGCCGACATCGCCGGGTCTCCGATGCCGGTGGGGTTATTAAAGTCGATGCCCTCGTTGCACTCCCGGGGGATGCCCAGCCAGTTGGAGCCGACCATGTACTGCATCAGCGCCACCGGCTTGCTGGCGCCGAGCTCAAAGTGTTCCCGGGCCTCAAACTGGCGCCACTCCCCGGCGGCCAGGGTGCGCCCGTGCACCCCGTCGATGGGCGGGTCGGTCTGAATCTGGGTGCCGTCTTCGGCGGCCATCACCCGCCAGATGTCGGGCTCGGGCAGCGAGCCCACCGCCCGCGGGCTGAATTTGGAGCCCACGTAGCTGGTGCCCCAGGCCTCCACCGGCAGGAGGATCGATTCGATGTGGTCGCAGCGATTGACCCCGGCGATGACGTTGCCGCATTGGTGGCCGCCAAACACCGTGACGGGCTGCTCGGCCACGATGTGGGTGCCCGTGAGGTCGGGGCAGGGGGAGGTGGCCAGGGGAGGGCCGTTGGGGTTGGCCAGGCAGCCCTCCAACTCGGCGGCGTCGAGTTCGGCACCCGAGGTCGAGAGGTTCAGCGACTGGCCCGGGGCCAGCTCAAAGACCCGCTCCTCGCCAGCGGCGATCGCCGGCACGTCGGGCCCGCCGATGACCTCGGCTGAGGGGGTCACCCGCACCTGGTTGGGCTGGTTGCTGGAGTTGACCACGGTGAGGTAGCCGCGAATGCGCACGCCCCCGCCGCCGCGGTAGTACCAGCTCATCCCGAAGTACTCGCGCCCCACCGAGTTGGTGGGCAGGAGCAGGGTGCCGTCGTTGGAGTAGACGTCGATGTTGTTGAGCGGGTTGAACTGGTGGGCGACCACCGGAATCGAGGCGGTGATGCGGATGGCCCGGTCGTTGAACACCCGGGTGCCGGAGTGGTCGTAGCCCACCGGGATCGAGAAGATGCGTGCCTGGCCCGGGGGGATGGTCGTGTCGAAGGGCTGGCCTTCGCTATCGTTGAGGATCTCGCGATCGGTGGCGCCCTCAAAGAGGCGCACCCGGGCGTCGAGCTCTTCATTGGGGTTGGTGATGACCACGGCGTGGGGCTGGCTTAAGGCCTCTTCGAAGTTGTCCAGGTCCGCCGACCAGTACTCACAGCCGATGTAGCTGGAGACCTTGGTGGAGAGCTCGCAGAGCTCCTCGCAGGTGCCATCAAAGCATTCGGTGCCCGAGGGGCAGCGCTGACCGGGCACGTAGGCGCCGGCCTGGTTGCAGACTTCGAGCTGCTCGCGGGTCAGGCAGCGATTGAGCCCGGGCTGGCACTCCGGCTGGCCACACTGGCCGTCCTGGCAGGCCGCGCCGCCGGGGCACGCCGCTTCCTGGTAGCCGGTGCCGGTGGCGTTGCAGAAGCGCTGCAGACCCTGGTCGGTGCAGGCATCAAAGGCCCCGGGTTGGCAGAGCTGGGCCGAACAGCTGGCCGAGCTCGCGTCGCAGCGCAACTCTCCCTGGCAGACGGTCTGCTCCCAGCCGCTGGCATCGGGGCGGCAGACCTCCAGGGTGACGGCGTCGTCGCAGCGGGCCTCGCCGGGCACGCAGAGCGCCGGGACGTCGGGCTCGGTGTCGCCGGCGTCGGTCGGCACGTCGGTGTCGGGACCGGTGGCCGGATCGACCGGTGAGGAGCAGGCCATCGCCCCGGCGAAAACCGTCGGGATGGCAAGGAGGAGCAGGTGTGAAAAGATGCGCACGTCGTGACCCTGGTGGGAGAAAACAAAACACGCGGCCGAGCAGACAACAGCGTCGGTCGCGTGCTTTATGCCGGTGAGCGCCCGCAGGCCCTCTCCTGGGGAGGAGAGGGCGCCGGGCCGGTGGCCGCCGGGCGGCCACCGGGGCCTGCGATCAGGCCGGGGCCTTGGCAGACGATTCGGGGGTGCGCTGGCGAGGCGCGTCGTCGGCGGCCGCCTCAGGCTTTTTTTCGGCCTTCTTAGCCTGGTCGACGTGGGTCTTCTTAAAGGTCTCGGCCGGGGGATGGTGGTAGGCCGGGTCCATCAGGCACTCGCGCATCGTCGTGACCAATTTGCCGATGTGGTAGCCGTCGTAGCAGCGGTGATCCAAGGTAAAGGACGAGCTCATCACCTGGGTGACCTTGACCTCGCCATCGACCACGGCCGGGGCCTCGTAGATGGCGCCGGGCAGGAGCACCAGCGGGGTGCGCGAGGCCGGGACCAGGGGGGCCAGCCCCAGGCGGATATTAAAGGGCGCGCAGTTGGTGACCATGCCGCTGCCGAAGGGGTCGTCGCGGATGCCCAGCTTCCCTAAGTCCACCGGCACCACGAAGGTCAGGATATCGACCAGGCGCATCACCGTGGGCAGGAGTAGCGGCGGAATCTTGTCGATCATCGACTTGGTCTGCTCGATCTCCTCGTCCTGGCCCTTGCGCACCCGGGTGGCGCGGGAGTGCAGGTACTCGGCGATCTCGACGATGGAGAGGCGGTCGGCGTTGCGGATCTTCACCCCGCTTAAGTCGGCGTCTTTGCCGTCGCCGCCGGCCACGGCCACCTGGCAGAAGATGTCGACGTTTTCGCGCTGCATCACCCGGTTGCCCACCACGATGGAGTTGAGCTCGGGGTAGAGCGCAAACATCAGCGCCATCGATTTGACCAGGTAGGCCGTCATGGTGACCTTCTGCCCGGAGTACTCGCTGACCTCTTCCAGGTAGGTGAGGATCTTGTCGGCCGGATGGGTCTCGTGGCCGTAGACCGTGGGGTCGGAGGGGCGAGTCCACATGCCCACCGAGAGCTTGCGCCAGGAGGATGAGCGCTTGGGTTTTTTCCAGAGTTTGGCCATGGAGGGCTCCTTCAAGGGGAAGAGGTCTGCCGGGGCATTCCGGGTCAGCGTCGTTGCCAGATCGATAGCGGGAGCGAATGTATCGCCCGTCGGGGCGACCATCAAGCAGGTAGCGCCCTGAGGAGGAGAGGCGCTGGAGCGGGCCGGGGAGGTTGATGGCAGCCGGCGGAGGCACGTAGGTTGAGCCGGTGGGGCGCTCGCTGTGGCGAGCGTGCGTTCCGGAGCGCTTTAAGGGTGATGGGTGTGGGGTGGTGGGAGCGGTGCGGGGTGGATTTTTGGGATGCGAGGTGAGGATGCGAGCCAGAGAGATGGTGCGAAGGAGCGTGGCGCTGGCGCTCTTGCTGGTGGTGATGGGCGGGGCGGTTGAGGCCCGGGCCGGCGGGTTTTCTCAGGGCGTTCAGGGCGGGGCGTCGGCCGGGGTGGCCGGGGCGCTGACCGCGCGCCCCGACGTGCCGGAGGCCGGCTACTACAACCCGGCCGGCTTCGTGCTGGGCCGGGGCTGGGCGGTGGAGCTGGGGGCGGGCGCGATCTTCCCCACCCTCTTTCATGTCGACCCGCGCACCGGGGAGCGCACCCGGGCCGAAAACGAGCTGGCGCTGGTGCCCCATCTTCACGCCCGCGCCCGGCTCGGCAAGCGGTGGGGAGTGGGGCTGAGCGTGGGAATTCCCTACGCCAGCAGCCTGCGCTGGCCCGCGGGCTGGGAGGGGCAGGCCGAAGCCGGGGCCCTGAGCCTGCGGGCCTGGGAGGTGGCCCCATCGCTGGCTTTTCGCCCGACCCGCTGGCTGGCCCTGGCTGCCGGCCCGCGCCTGTTGCGGGCCGGGGTCGGCCTGGAGCGCGCGGTCGACGTGGCCGAGAACCCGCAGCAGGCGCAGATGACTCTCAAGGCCGGCGCCTTTGGCCTGGGCGCACAGGTGGGCCTGTGGGCCAACCCCTGGCGCTCGCTGAACCTGGGGCTGAGCTGGCGCTCGGCGGTCCGGCTCAACATGGAGGGCCCGGCGGAGCTCGCGCACCTCTCGCCAGAACTCGCCGCCGAGCTTGGCGACACCCGGGCCTCCACCTCCCTGGGGCTCCCCGACCGCCTGGTACTCGGGCTGGCCTGGGAGCTCAGCGCCCAGGGCATCGTCAGCCTGGATCTGGAGTATCAGCGCTGGAGCTCCCACGAGCACTTCGAGGTCGACTTCGACGACGCCCGAGTCGCAGACCTCTCGGAGTCCCGCGACTGGCGCGACACCATCACCATGCGTCTGGGCCTGGAATACGGGTCGCCGGTCAATGGCCTGACCCTGCGCTCGGGCTTTGCCATCGATCCCTCCCCGGCGCCTCCCGGCGCGCTCTCCCCGGCCCAGCCCGAGACCGACCGCTACATCGCCTCGCTGGGCCTGGCCTACGACGTCGCCGAACGCCTGCGGGTGAACCTGGCCTACAACTACGTGATCTTAAGCCAGACATCCGCCGGCACCGAGGCTTACCCGGGCATCTACGATGGCTTCTCGCATGTGCTGGTGTTGAGTGTGCGGGCGAAGTGAGAAGGGCCGGCGGGCATTCCGGTTAGGGTGTTGGTGGGAGTGTTTGTTGGGTTTTGTGGTGTGTGGGGTCTGGGGGGATTGGTTTTTCGTAAGTCGTGCCCACCGCTTGCTCCCCACCACGCTCTTTTGCTACCTAACCTCTCGATGAATTCAACGTCGTTTGTCGCCTGAGCTTGTTGCTCGCAGCGCTCGCCACACAGGTCTTGAAACCCCGGTGGGGGCGACGGCTGCGTGCGCGGTCGGCGCGACGTTTTGTGTGGGTGTGTCACGAGAGGAGCAAGTGATGAAGACCGGTTGGAAGTTCGGGCGTGCCGCGCTGGCGGTGTCGTTGATGGTGGGTGTGGTGGGTTGCGCCGAAGGCGGCATCTTTGGTGGCTCGGGTGAGGATGAGGACATCCGCGTCGACACGCGCCCGGACACGGGCAACCTCCTCGACGCTGGCGAGGATGCCGGCGAGGTAGGGGACGATGCCGGCAACCTCCCGGATGCTGGTGGCGAGCCCGATACCAACACCGAGCCCGACACCAACACCGAGCCGGATGCCGACATCACGCCCGATCCAACCTGTGCCGACCTGCTGGATACGAATTCGACCTGGACCCTGCCGCTGGTCGGCCAGGCGCAGCTTCAGGCGCGTCTGGCCTTCGACGGGGAAGGCGTGTGGGTGACCTACGTGCAGCGCCCCGGCGAATCCGGTACGCCGGAGCGGGTGTACGCCGCAAAGATGGGGTGCGACGCCGAGCTTCTGGTCGAGCCCTTTGAGGTCTCCACCACCCCGGAAGCCCGTAGCATCCAGCCCTCGCTGGCTTTGAGCGAGACGACGCTCTTTGTGGTGTGGACCGAGGATGACGTCGATCGCACCATCCACGCGCGCACCTTTGATCTCGACGGTACGCCGCGCCAGGCCGAGTCTTTTGCCGTGACACCGATTTTGAGCTCCGGCGATGCCATCAATACCATCTGGCAGCCCGATGTCGCGGTGCTCGGCGACGACGAAGCCATACTCGCCGCCTCCGCCTTGACCCAGGAGGGGGCGCGCCTGGTGCTGCAGCGCTTTAACGCCGATGGCGAGCGCCTGCTCGACGGGTTTTTCCCCTATCCGGTCGACCTCTACGGCGACCAGACCGACCCGAGCGTGGCCGCCAACGACAGCCGCCTCATCACCATGAGCTTTGTGGGCGGCTCCTCCGACGCCCCTCGGGTCTACCACGGCCAGATCTTAGCCGGCGGAACCAAAGCCACCCCCGCCCAGGCCATCGTCGCGCACCCAACCGTTGCGATAAATCGCAGCGGTCGCCTCTCCAAAGCCCAGAACAACGGCCGCCACTGGCTGGCGTTCAGCGGCGGCACGGGATTCGGCAACACCATCCTCGTGAAAGATGGCTCCCGCATGAGTGTGGGGAGTGACTACGCCTCCAGCGCCGTCGGTAACCGCGAGGCGCTCCTGGGCGATGTGGCCGCCTCCCCCACCGGCGGTGCGGTGGCCTGGATCACTCGCCAGTCCAGCAGCACCGCCCTCAACGTGCATGCGCGCCGCTTCCTCGCCAACGCCTCCGGCGACTTCACCTCCCAGGCCGGCCGCGTCGACCTGCACAGCGGCGACCAGGCCCGGATGCCCTACGGCGTGAGCATCGACCACGTGGCGGGCTCGGTCTACGTGGTGCTGTGGGGCGAGGGCTCCGCTCCTAACACGCAGCGGGTGCAGGGGCGATTTGTGAATCTTAATTGAGCGTGATCAGGGGGGGCACTATAAACGAGCCGAAACCGTGCGGGAGAATGCCGATGACCCACGCAAAAGAAGACCTGGTTGCGTTTATTCGCGAGCTTCCAGATGACCTGACCTACGGAGAAATGATGCAGGAGATTATGCTCTACATGCATTATGTTCATCACGTCCGGTCGTTGGCTGAGCGCGGAGAGCGCGACATCGACGAGGGGCGAACGATGTCCCATAAACTCCTGAAGAAGAAGCGGGGGCTCGGTTGAGCGTCAGGCTTCACGTTGCTCACACCTCTTTCACTCAAGCCCCCCATTCCATGCCCGCATTCATCATGAACAAACCCCCCGGCTGCATCACCGCCCGGGTGGATTTTGAGGACCGCCCCACGGTCTACGACCACGTGCCGAAGCATTTTGAGCCCCTGCCACACGTGGGCCGCCTCGACTTCAACACCGAAGGGCTCTTGCTCTTCACCGACGACGGCAAACTCGCCCAGGCCCTGCTCAACAAAGACTACGCCGGCCCGACGTCGATGGAGGAGACGAGCGCGGAGCTCGCGCCCATCGAGAAGGTCTATCACGTCAAGGTCAAGGCCAAGCTCGGGCCGGACCATCCGGTGCTGGCGGCGTTGCAGGAGCCTTTGGAGTACGAGCCCGGCAAGTTCACCGCGCCGGCCACCACCGGCTGGGTGGCCGAGCGCTCCAGCTGCACCTGGATCAGCATCACCATCACCGAGGGGCGCCACCGCCAGGTGCGAAAGCTCTGCGAGCGCAGCGGCCTGCAGATCCGCAAGCTGCGCCGGGTGCGTCTGGGACCGCTGGGGCTCGGCGAGCTGAAGCTGCGCTGGTGTCGCGAGCTCACAGATGAGGAACTCACCGAGCTCTATGTGGCGGCCTTTGGCCACGACCCGCGGCCCTGGCCCGAGGGGTAAGGGGGCTGAGCAGCGCTTCTGTTCACGCCAGAACGCGAGCTAAGGGGGCTGAGCAGCGCTTCTGTTCATAACAGAACGCCAGCTAAGGGGTCTGAGTAGCGCTTCTGTTCATAACAGAACGCCAGCTAAGGGGGCTGAGTAGCGCTTCTGTTCATAACAGAACGCGAGCTAAGGGGGCTGAGTAGCGCTTCTGTTCATAACAGAACGCGAGCTAAGGGGGCTGAGTAGCGCTTCTGTTCACGACAGAATGGGAGCTAAGGGGGCTGAGTAGTGGTTCTGGCTGGCAAGAATGGCAACTGGGGGCACCGAGTAGTGGTTCTGGCTGGCAAGAATGGCAACTGGGGGCACCGAGTAGTGGTTCTGGCTGGCAAGAATGGCAACTGGGGGCACCGAGTAGTGGTTCTGGCTGGCAAGAATGGCAACTGGGCGTCCCGAGTCGTTATCCAGATCAAAAAAAACCGGCTGGCGAGGGCGCCAGCCGGTTTTTTTGATCCGATAGAGAAGGAGAAGCCGCGAGCTTCTCGAACCTATCAGGCCTGAATCTTGGAGATGTCGGCCACCCCGAAGAAGAGTTCGCGCAGCCCGGCCAGAAGTGCCAGGCGGTTATGGCGCACGGCCTCGTCGTCGGCCATGACCATCACCTCGTCGAAGAAGCGGTCGACGGGGGCTTTGAGTTCGATGAGCCGGGCGCAGGCGCCGGGCCAGTCGGCGTTGGCCAGCGCCTGGTCGACCTTCTCGCGGGTCTGGGTGAAGGCTTCAAAGAGCGTCTGTTCGGCGTCTTCCTGCAACAGCGACGCGTCGACCCGGGTGGCGAGCGGGAGGTTCTCGGCCTGTTTGTTCAGGATGTTGACCACCCGCTTAAAGCCGATGGCCAGGGGCTCGAAGTCGGCCTGGTCGCGCAGGCCGGCCAGGGCCTCGACCCGGCCGCGCACCGAGGGGATGTCTTCGACGCCGGCGGCCAGCACCGCATCGACCACGTCGGTGGGGGCGTCGTCCATCAGCAGGAAGCGCAGGCGAGTGACCAGGAAGTCTTTGACCTGGCCCTTAAGCGAGGCGGCGCCGGTGGTGAGCACGCCCGGGTTCTGGCTCTGGTAGGTGTCGATGGCCTGGTCGACCAGATCGCCCAGGGCCACCGGGTAGCCCCCGGCGTCGAGTACCCGCAGCACGCCCAGCGCGGAGCGCCGCAGCCCGTAGGGGTCGGCAGTGGAGGAGGGCACCAGCCCGATGCCGAAGCAGCCCACGATGGCGTCGAGTTTTTCGGCGATCGCCACCGCCGCGCCCACCACCGAGGCGGGCATGTCCTGGCCGGAGCCCCCGGGCAGGTACTGCTCGTAGATCGCCTGGGCGACCTCGGGGCGCTCGCCAGATTTCAGGGCGTAGGCACGGCCCATCACGCCCTGGAGGTCGGTGAACTCGAAGACCATCTGCGTGACCAGATCGGCCTTGCTCAGCAGCCCGGCGCGCTCGGCGTCGTCGCGGGATTGCCCCTCCAGGCCCAGGGCCTGGCCCACGCGTCCGGCCAGCTCCCCGATGCGTTCGGTGCGCTCCTTCATCGTGCCGACCTTGGCCAGCCAGACCACGCTCTCCAACTCCGCAAGGCGCGCGGCCAGGGGCGTCTTCAGGTCGCGATCCCAGAAGAAGCGGGCGTCGTCCAGGCGCGCCTTGAGCACCCGGAGGTTCCCCTGGGCGACCACGCGGGGGTCGCGCACCGGGGTGTTGTAGATGATCACGCAGGCGGCCATCAGCCCGCTGCCATCGGCCTTCTCGATGGCGAAGTAACGCTGGTGCGAGCGCATCGAGCTGATCAGCACCTCGGGGGGCAGCTCCAGGTAGGCTTCGCTAAAGGGGAGCGTGACGGCGAAGGGCTTCTCCACCAGGTAGGTGACCTCCTCGACAAGCTCCGGGTCGTCGATGACCTGGCCGCCCACCTGGGCGCCGTGCTCCTGAAGAGCAGCCTCGATGGTGGCCCGGCGCAGGGCCGGATCGGGCTCGACCTGGGCGGCGCGCAGATCGCTTAAGTAGCCCGCGATGGTCTGGACCTCGATGGCTTCGGGGGCGGCAAAACGATGGCCGTAGGTGTGCTCCTGGCTGGAGACGCTGGCAAAGGTCACCGGGATGAGTTGGCCACCGGCCACCGCCACGATCCAGCGCACCGGGCGAGCGAAGCTCAGCGAGAGGTCGGCCCAGCGCATGGATTTGGGGAAGTTCAGTTTGGCCAGAATCCCTTCGAGAAGCGCCGGCAAGATCTCGTGGGCCGGCTTGCCCTCCTCAAAGACCTTCGCCGCGACATACTCGCCCTTTTCCGTCTCGACGAGGTAGAGGTCTTCCACCGCTACGCCCTGTCCGCGGGCAAAGCCCAGGGCGGCTTTGGTGGGCTCACCGTCGCGAAAGGCCGCGCGGGCCGGCGGGCCGGTGCGCTCTTCCTGGAGGTCGCTGGCGGCCGGGGCCAGGTCGTCGACCAGCAGGGTCAGGCGGCGCGGGGTGCCCATGATGCGGATAGCCCCGTGGGTGAGGCGCGCGTCGAGGGCGGCTTCGGCGAAGAGGTCGCGGAGCTGGTCGAGGGCGGCGGGCACAAAGCGCGCGGGAAGCTCCTCGCAGCCGATTTCAAAGATAAATTCCATAGCATCACACCGGGGTCTGAAGCGGTTTAAACGTGGGGGGAGGCCGCCTGTGGGGCCTGTCAACTCGGCCTGTCGCTCAGCGCTGCAGGAGCGGGAAGCCCAGGGCCTCGCGCTTCTCCAGGTGGGTGCGGGCGATGCCGCGGGCCAGGTTGCGGATGCGCCCGATGTACTTCTGGCGCTCGGTTACGCTGATGGCGCCGCGGGCGTCGAGGACGTTGAAGGTATGGCTGGCCTTCATGATGTAGTCGTAGGCCGGCTGCACCAGGCCCTTGTCCATCAGGGCTTTGGCCTGGGCTTCAAACTCGTCGAACCAGCGGAAATGCAGCTCGGTGTCGGCTTCTTCGAAGTTGAAGTGGCTGAACTCCACCTCTTCCTGGTGGCGGATCTGGCCGTAGGTGACGTCTTCGGTCCATTTGAGGTCGTAGACGCTGTCGACGCCCTGCAAAAACATCGCGATGCGCTCCAGGCCGTAGGTGATCTCGGCCGGGATGGGGCTGAGCTCAATGCCGCCGACCTGCTGGAAGTAGGTGAACTGGGTGGCCTCCATCCCGTCGATCCAGACCTCCCAGCCCAGGCCCCAGGCGCCGAGGGTGGGCTGCTCCCAGTCGTCTTCGACCAGGCGCAGGTCGTGCTCCAGGGGATCGATACCGATGGCCCGCAGGCTGTCGAAGTAGAGATCGAGCACGTTGTCGGGGCCGGGCTTTAAGAGCACCTGAAACTGGAAGTAGCTGCCCAGGCGGTTGGGGTTCTCACCATAGCGCCCGTCGGTGGGGCGTCGGCAGGGCTCAACGTAGGCCACCTTCCAGGGCTCGGGTCCTAAGGCACGGAGGAAGGTGTGGGCGTTGTAGGTGCCGGCGCCTTTCTCCACGTCCCAGGGCTGGGCGACGATGCACCCCTGCTGGGCCCAGAAGTTTTGAAGGGTGAGGATAAGGTCCTGAAAGGTCGCTGCGCTCATGGTCGCTCGTGACGAGGTTAGGAGATCAGTTCAATGGAAGACATCGCGTTACGGGGGCGCCGGGCGCGAAGCGCCGGCGCGTTAAGAGCGCCGTTTATAGAGCCATTGTTAGCCCATCACAAGGCTGGCCCGGGGGCACCTGGCGAGCGGCCCCCGGCGGTGGCGGCGGTTGCCCCGATGGGGGGCCTTCTGTAGAGTGCCGGCCTTCTGCGCCCGGGCTTTGGCGTCCCTGACGCGGTGACCGGCTCGCCGGCCCCGGCCGATACCCCTTATGACCTCTGGAGACGATCGAGCGATGAGCATGTCCAAGTCTTTCCCCCAGACCCCCACCGTGGCGGTGGTGGGAGCGACCGGCGCGGTAGGCCGGGAGATGTTGGCGATTCTCCAGGAGCGCGACTTCCCGCTGGGCAAGCTGCGCCTGATGGCCTCGTCGCGCTCGGCCGGCGCGCGGGTGAACTTTGGCGGGCGCGAGGTCGAGATCGAGGACCTGGCCCAGGCCGACTTCGCCGGCGTCGACATCGTGCTCAGCTCGGCCGGCGGGGCCGTCAGCAAGGCCTTTGCCCCGCGGGCGGTGCAGGCCGGGGCGGTGGTGATCGACAACACCAGCGCCTTTCGCATGGATCCGCAGGTGCCCCTGGTGGTGCCCGAGGTCAACCCGGAGGCCATCGCCACCCACCAGGGGATCATCGCCAACCCCAACTGCTCGACGATTCAGCTGGCCTGCGTGCTCTGGCCCCTGCACCAGGCCGCGGGCCTGGAGCGGGTGGTGGTGAGCACCTACCAGTCGGCGTCGGGTGCCGGGCAAAAAGGCGTCGATGAACTCCTCTGTGGAGTGCGCGCGTACATCGACGGGGAACAAGAAGCGAAGCCGGCGACGTTTGCGCATCCGTTAGCGTTTGAAGCCCTGCCGCAGATCGATGTCTTCATGGACGACGGGTTCACCCGCGAAGAAGAAAAGATGATGCGCGAGACCCGTAAAATCATGGGACTGGACGAGCTGGAGATCGCCGCGACCTGCGTGCGGGTGCCGGTGGTCCGGGGCCATGGGGAGTCGGTGACGGTCGATCTCAAGGGGGCACTCCCGGTGGCGCAGGCGCGCGCGCTCTGGGAGCAGGCCCCCGGGATCGAGGTGTACGACGAGCCGGCGCAGGCGAAGTATCCGCTGGCGCGAAGCTCGGCGGGCACCGACCCCTGCTGGGTCGGGCGCCTGCGTCAGGACCGCGATCGCTTACAAACGCTGCATTTCTGGGTGGTTGCCGACAATTTACGTAAAGGCGCGGCGCTCAACGCCGTGCAGATTGCCGAGGCGCTCCTGACCTGAGCACCTGCCGAGCAGGGGCGCGTGCGGGGAGCCGGCGAGTCGATGGTGGAGAAACGATGAGAAGGATGATGATGATGAACTCAACTCGATGGGCGGTGGCCGCGCTCAGTGCGTCCACCGTGGCGCTGGCGGTCGCTCCCCAGGCTCAGGCGCGCGCGCCCAAAAGCAGCACCCTTGTCCAGGAGACCACGCCCTCGGCGCTGGGCGATGCGAAAATTGACGGCGCGTCGCTGGTGGCCGGCATCGCGGAGTGCCGCAAGGCGCTCAACAACGATAGCATCGTTAAGTTCACCTTCGAGACAACCTATGCCGTCGCCGAGGAGCAGGACTCCTCGGCGGTGTTCTCCGGCCCCTACATCTACAGCCTGGCACGGGGGACCTCCACCAATGTCAACTGCACCGATGGTGAGCCCTCGGTGGAGTGCGAGGACATGAGCTCCGACTCCCCCCTGATGATCGATACGGGCGAGGTCGTAGCGGAGGTCCCCTTCGAAGATCTGGTGGGCTTTAGTAACGCCGAGCTCTGTGAGAGCGAGCAGAGCGATCTGGAGCATTTTGTGCAAGTTCATATCGACCCGAACAACAACGTCACCGGCGCCGTGGACGCCGATTACGTGGAAGGGCGGGTGGTTGTGGATCTGATTCGCCCGGAAGCGCCGGTCACCCTCGATGGTATGAGTACGGCGACGACGATGCTGGTGAACATTGAGCCCTCAAGCTCGGAGGATGTCAGCGCTTACTTTGCCGTGGTGAGCACCACTTCCTTTGAGGGGGGGGTGAGCATCGATGACCTGGGAGACTCCTCGAAGCGCTACCCGGTGGTCCTCAACGAGACCACCAACACCGGTGAGGTATCGGTGGACCTGGCGGAGGGCACGGTGGTCCATGTGTCCGTGGTGGCCAAGGACGACGCGGAGAATTACAGCCTGGTCCCCGCTCCGGTCGAGGTGGAGGTGGTACCTACGAAGAACTTCTGGGACTACTACCAGGAGGCCGGCGGCAGTGAGACAGGAGGCTATGGTTGTGCCAGCGCCGGCGGTGGCAGTGGCGCCGCCGGGCTGTGGGCGCTCCTGGTAGCGCTGCTGGGACTGGGGCTCACCCGCGTGCGGCGCGCCGGGGCCCGGGCCTGATGTCGATGACCCTTTTGACACCTTTTTGCAGACGCTCAAGGAGCCTGCTGATGAATGTTTCGACCCGAGCTCGCCACGTGGGTGGCCCGCTTGTGAGTGCTGGTGTGGTGATGATGGCGGTGATGCTCTCGGGCGCTGCGGCCCAGGCGCAGTCGCCGGTGAGTGGCGTGCTGGAGATCAAGGGCGGGGCCTACAGCCCGCGCATCGATCAGGAGTTCGGAGGGGCCGAGGGGCCCTTTGAGAGCTTCTTCGGCGGCAAGTCGATGGTGTTGGGAGAGGTGGAGTACGACCACCACCTCTGGAGGGGCTTCGGGAAGCTGAGTCTGGGGTTCAACGCCGGCTACGGCTCGGTGAGCGCGCGGGTGCACACCCCCGAGGGCATGCCGATCGAAGTGAGCGACGAGGCGCGTTTTCGGGTCATCCCCCTGCGCGCCGGGCTGGTCTATCGCTACGACTACAGCGCGTTGCATCACAACATCCCGCTGGTGCCCAAGCTGAAGGCCGGCCTGGACTACCACCTCTGGCGGGTGGTCGGCCCGGATGGAGAGACCGCCGGCGCTGGCGAGGAGCGGGCCGCCGGCGGGAAGTTCGGCTGGCACGTGACCGCCGGTTTGAACTTCCACCTGGACTTCATCGATCAGGGCAGCGCGGCGGCCTTCGACATGAGCTGGGGGGTGAACAACTCCTACCTCTTTGCCGAGTACACCTGGGCCAACGTCGATAACTTCGGCGGGGAAGGCCTGGACCTGAGCACGAGTCACTTCGCGTTTGGGCTGGCGTTTGAGTTTTAAGATCGTCGGGGCGCGGCGCTCCGGGTGAGCGCCGCGCGTCGGGTGTTGTAAGGAGCGCTCCATGGTGCGCGTGAGACTTCATATCGTGTATCGGGGCAGCGCGTATCACGGCTGGCAGATTCAGCCCCGAGATCGCACCGTGGAGGGGGAGTTGACCCGCGCGGTTCAGACGGTGCTCGGGCTGGAGGCGCCGGTGAAGGTGCAGGGAGCCAGCCGCACCGATAGCGGCGTGCATGCCCTGGGGCAGGTGGCCCATTTTGACCACGAGAGCCCGCGCAAGCTCTGGGATTTTGTGCGGGCGCTCAATGCCTTAACCGATGATGACATCTGCGTGACCCGGGCCGAGGAGGCCGCCGAGGGCTTTCACGCGCGTCACTCGGCCCGGGGCAAAATTTACCGCTACCGCATCTGGAACCACCGCTTTAACCATCCCTTCTTAGGCGATCGGGTCTGGCAGATGGGCAGCCAGCTGGATCTGGAGCGCATGCGCCAGGCGGCGGCGAAGCTGGTGGGTACGCATGATTTTGAGGGGTTTCGCACCACCGGCTGCGACAGTCCCACCACGGTGCGCAAGATGCGGCGGGTGGAGGTGCACACCCGGGGGCCTTCAATGATCGAGGTGGAGGTCGAGGGCACCGCCTTTCTCAAGCATATGGTGCGCATCATGGTGGGGACCCTGGTCGACATCGGGGCCGGGCGCATGGAGCTCTCCCGCATCGATGAGGTCTTTGAGAGCGGGGAGCGCCGCCGGGCCGGGCAGACCGCGCCGGCCTGCGGGCTGACCCTGGAGCGGGTGTTCTACCCGGACTTCCCCTGGGCCGAGCCCGCTCCGGAGCTGGGCGGGGCTTATTTGCCCGTGGGGTTGGAGGCCTGAGCCTCCGCGGCGCTCGGGGACGGCGCGGCCTGATGGGCCGCGGCCTGCTCGCTGGCGAAGGCCGCGAGCTCGTCTTTGCTCATCAAGGGGTAGCGCCGGGAGACCGCCTGCAGATTCATGATGATGTTGCGCTCCTCGCGGGTGGCGTTGACCAGCTGCTGGGAGAGGCGATGGCCGTTATGGGCCATAAAGCTCTCTCGGAAGCTCTCTTTGTCCTGCGCAAAGGCTTCGCGGCTGGGGTGCTGACGGTCGACCAGTCGAAAGACAAAGATGTCATCGCGAGACTTCAGCGGCTCATCGAGGGTGGGCTCATCAAGGGTGCGCTCGGCGGCGGCCTGGGCGAGCTCTTCTGCCAGGCCCAGACCGGGGATATATCCGGTGCCTTTGACCGAGAAGGGCTCGGAGTGCACGGCCTCAAACCCGGCGTTTTCCAGCGCGGTGATCAGGCCCTCGATCTGAGCCGGGCTCAGGGCTTTGCCGGTGGGGACCTCGTTTAAGAGCGCGAGCGCCGGCTGGAGCCGTTGCCGGGCCGAGGGGACGATGCCCCGGGTGCGCATCAGGTGTGAGGCGATCTCGCGGCGCAGCGGGCGATTGAGCTCCATCGGAGTGGGCTCGATACGCTCGAGCACCCGGTAGGCGTACTGCCCGCGCGGACCGCTGATGGCAAAGCCCACATCCTCGGCGCCCTCTTCAAAGATCTTCGGGTTCTCGGGCAGGATCAAAAAGGCCTCCGGGCGCAGCTCCAGCCCCAGGCCGGCGGCAATCGCCTCGGGCTCTTCGCCCGACTTTAGCCGGCGCGCGGCTTCCTGGACGGCCTCGGGGTTCTCGCCGGACTTGGGACGCAGAACGGTGAGCTTCGCGGTCTGCGGACGCATGTACCTCAGGGGGTTGTCGCGGTAGTAGGCCTCGATCTCGGAGGCCATCGTGGAGACGGCCTCGTCGATCTCGCGACTGGTCGGGGTGTTGGTCCCGCGGACCGCCACCACCGTGGCGGTGTCGTTGGCTGCCTCGTAGATCTTCCAGAGCTTCTCATCATCGAAGCGTTCGATCAGGGCGTCGTGCACCTTCTGTGCGTAGATCATGTCGTGGAGCAGGTGGCGGACGTCCTCCACACTCAGGCCGGCTGCGCTGAGGTGGGCACGCAGCGCTTCGCTCTGATCGTTTTCTTGAAACAGGGGCAGAAACGGTTGCATCTGCTCCTGGGATTCAAGCATCGCGATCTCGTCTGCTGGCGAGATGCTCAGTTCCAACTCCTGAGCTTTCATACGCATGACTTTGAAGTGCAGCAGGTTGTTCACCAGGCTCGACTGGGCCTGTGGGGTGCGAAACCAACGCTCGTCGGCCCTGGCAAACGCCCCATCTTCGGCGCGCGGCGCGAAGATGCGCAGGCGGTCCACAGCCTTCTCCACCTCGCCAAGGGTCACCGAGAGCCCCTCGCCGGAGACCACCTCGGTGGTGGGGTCGACGTCCTCGCCGGCCGGCGCTTCGACCGGCGCCTCTACCTGCTCCTCGGCCCGGGGAGCAGGGCTCTCCGGGGAGGGTTTACACGCGCCCACCACGGAGGCGGCCGCCAGCAACATCAGGCATGATTTGAGGCGTCGTGAAAAAAGCGTCGAGCTTGCGTGCATAGCTACTCTCTGTTAGGAGGGGGCCTCGTCAGGGGTGCCCCCGAAATTTCGGGCATCGCTCTTGCGAGATGACCTTGCCACGGCCTGTCGTGGCGCTCAACAAACGATCGGCGCGCCTCTGTTCCGCGCGCCCGCCGATGCTGCCACAGCAGCTTCACCCGGCCCGGCTGCTCCCAGCCGCCGGCTGCAAGCTCAGGGCGGTGTCGACGCTTTAAAAAGGGAGATGTATTATGGCTAAAAAGACCCCGATGCAGCGCGTCAAAGAAGAGTACGGCTCCAAAGAAGCGCTGGCGGAGAAAGTTCTCGGCGTGCTCGACCGCCCGGAAGACGAAGAAGCCGTTGCGGCCTTTGAAAACAATGTCAAGACGATGAGCAACCGCAAGCTTCTTCGCCTGTGGGACGCCCATCAGCTGATGACCAGCAAGTTTGGCACCAAGGCCAAGCTGGTTGACGCGATCACCAACGCGCGCTTCAAAGGCGGCAACGAAGACTACGCCCGGAAGCTGGGAACCTTCACCCTTCCCCGTCTTCTGGATGTGGCCCGTCAGCACAACCTGATCAAGATCAGCGAGCTGCCGCGCCTCTAAGTTTTAAGGTTCGACATCGCCCGCATCACTGCTGTGATGCGGGCGATTTTTTCCTCTCCGGCGGCCGCTCGCGCTCGCCGAATCCGACGAAATCCCGCGCAAGGCAGTTGTCTTCAGCGCGCCAACGGACTACAGTGTTGGGGCTTTATCGCGTGCTGGGCACGACGCGTTGGGCAGCGCCGATCCTTCGGAATGCGGCACGTCATCGATGAGGTTAGACCTCCTCGTAGCTCAGCGCCGGCGCCTTGTCCAGCGCTCTTTCAATCCCCCTGCGCTGGTGGAATGTGCGTCTTCGTCGTCGACTCAACGCTTTTGCTCCCAGCTCTCGGGCAGCTGCCCGTGTCTCTGTATGGACGGCGCAATCCCGGACGCGCCGCGTGTACGCTCATCCCCGTTCGTTGTGTGAAGCCAGTCTTGTGGGCGCGGCCGACGCGGTCGCTCCCTGGCAATGCTTCGGCATCGCGGCCGGTCCTGCACGGCCCCGGTTGAAGGGAGCCCCCGGGCAGGCCCCGCCCCACAGCCTCATTGGTAAGGAGAAGTCAAGGTGACCCCGTTTAAGGTTGGAGATAAGGCCGTTTACCCCGCTCAAGGGGTGGCGGAGGTGGTGGGCATCGACACCAAAGAGATCATGGGCACGAGCCAGACCTTCTACGTGCTGCGCGTGATGGACTCGGATAAGCGCATCATGATCCCGGTGAACAACGTCAAAAACGTCGGTCTGCGCAGCGTGATGAGCGGCAAAGAGCTCGAGGAGGTCTATGACATCCTGCGGGAGCGCGATGTCGATCTGAACCAGCAGACCTGGAACCGTCGCTACCGCGCTTATCTGGAGAAGATCCAGACGGGCAGCCCCTACGAGATCGCGGAAGTGCTGCGCGATCTCAACCTCTTGAAGTTCCATAAAGCGCTGAGCTTTGGGGAGCGTAAGATGCTCGACAAGGCCCGTCGCCTGCTGGTTCAGGAGATGGCCGTGGCCAAAGACGCCTCTGAGGAGGCGGTGATGGAAGAGCTCGAGCACATCTTTACGGCCTGACCCCCCGGGCCAATTCTCGAGGATCGGGCGGCATTCTGGCCGCGGCTCGAAGACGAAAAAAAGCCGGCGCTTACGCCGGCTTTTTGGGTTCTTGGTGCGGTGGAACTCGGCGCGTTAGAAGCCGCCAAAGCTCAGGCAGATGCCCAGGCCGCTTTCGTCATCGCCGGCCGGAATGCAGGGGGAGCCCTCCGCGCAGTCATCGGCCTGGAGGCGACAGAGTTGCAGGCATTGGCCGGCGGCGTCGCTGAAGTCGAGTTCGGCGCAGAAGGTGGCGTCGGCTCCGCAGGTCGGGAAGTCGGGGTTGCAGACGCCGCCTGTGTCGGGGCTGGAGCCCGCGTTGGGACCCGGGTTCATGCAGACGCCGGTCTGCGCGCCGACGGGCAGGCAGACGTCCTCGCCACCGCAGTCGTTGTGGCCGCCGAAGGGGCGGCAGGAGGCGCGGCAGACCTCGTCGATACAGATCGCGCCCTCGGTGCAGCTGAAGGGTTCGTCGTCATCGCACTCCGCGCCCACAGGTTCTTGCCCGCTGGTAGGCAGGCAGAGCCCGTAGCCCCCGTCGTGCTCGTAGGCCACACAGCTCAGGTGTTCGGCCGCACACCTGTCACCACGCTCGCAGCTCGAGAGGCAGACCCCGTTGGGCTCAAAGGGCTCGGCGTAGCAGTAGGTCCCCGGGGTCGGGCAGCTCGACGAGGGGTTGGAGCGATCGGTGGTGCAGATGCCCAGGCAGGTCAGCTGAGCTTCGCCATCGAGGTTGGTGCAGATAAAGCCGTTGGACACCTGGCCTTCCTCCTCACAGGGCTGATCCTGGTAGGTGCAGGAAGCGGGGTCGACCTCGACGCACTGACATTGATGGCAGACCTGATCCGGGCCGCAACCATCGGGGCAACAGGGGGCTTCTTCACGCGGGAGGCACTCGCCAGTCTCCCCGGCACAGAACTCGTGCGCCGCACAGGGGATCGAGGTCCAGGCGCCGGTTCCGTCGGCACGTGGCTCACAGCGCAGCGCGGTCTGCTCATCGGCGCAGGTCTGCGCACCCGGCTGGCAGCCATCAGGAGGAAGATCGGTGTCAGGATCCGGGACCTCGGTGTCGCCTGGTCCGCTGTCCGGAAGGCCGGTGTCGCCTGGTCCGCTGTCCGGAAGGCCGGCATCGGGCAGGTCGGCATCAAGACGGCTCAGCGGGGTGCATCGACGTTGCCGACAGACCAGATCCGGGGCGCAGTCCTGATCGGCGCGGCATTCCTGGCCGGGGGCCTGCTGCCGGGCCTCAAAGTCAATGCCACAGGCGCTCAGGCTCAGGGTCGTCATCACGAAGAGCCCACACAGGGTTACCAGCCGATTCATAAAGGCATCCGAGGGTATCGATAGGTTCGGCCGCAGCGCATCGTGGCTCATCGCGGCGCACAGGTGAGTGTATAACCTGGAGGTTGTAATACAGGCGTGCAGTCGAATCAAATTCGCAGGCTCGACGCCGGGAAGGGCAGCCGTTAGGTTGAAGGGCGTACGTACGAGCTATGACACGTTCGGGGGACCTGACCCGGGCATGTTTTGAAGGACTGCAGGGTCGAGAGATCGATGTGGTTGTTCTGTTTACACTCACGATTTTTTTGAGTGCGCTGTTGCTCTTTGTCGTCCAGCCGATGGCCGGCAAGATGCTGCTACCCTTTCTCGGGGGAACTCCCGGGGTGTGGAACACCTGCATGATGTTTTTTCAGGCGGTGCTCCTGGGGGGCTATCTATGGGCGCATGGCCTTCAACGCCTGCGCCCCCGGCGCCAGCTGGTGTTGCATGGGGGGCTGCTGCTGGCGGCGCTGCTGGCGTTGCCGCTGAGCATGACCCGCATGGACCTGAGCAGCCCGCTGCTCTCCTCTTACCCCAACCTGTGGTTGCTGGCGGCGCTGGGGCTGGGCGTGGGGCTGCCCTTTTTGGCGCTTTCGACCACCTCACCACTGATTCAGGCCTGGTTTGCGCGTCTGGACCACCGGCGCTCCCGTGACCCTTATTTTTTGTACGCGGCCAGTAACGCGGGGAGCCTCCTGGCGTTGGTGGGGTTTCCCCTGCTGGTCGAGCCGATCTTCGGGGTGCGCGCGCAGGCCTCCCTGTGGAGTGGAGCGTTCGCGCTGCTGGTGGCGCTCCTTGTGGGATGTGGCGTCCTGACGCTGCGAGGCGGCGCACAGACGCGTGATGTGGAGGTCGGGGCCCCCGATGGCGAGGATGGGCAGGTCGCCCCGACGCGGGCGTCGGTTCCCGGCCCCGATGCGCGTTCGCGCGGGCGGTGGGTGCTCTACGCCTTTGTGCCCTCCAGCCTGATGCTCGGGGTTACCAGCTACATCAGCACCGATGTGGCGGCGTTTCCGCTGCTCTGGGTGATTCCGCTGGCGCTCTACACCGGATCTTTCATCCTGGTGTTCTCCTCACTGCGCCTGAGTCTGGCGTTGATGGGGCGAGTGATGAGCCTGGTGGGCGTGGCGCTGCTGGTGGCCTGGATTATGGGGGCAACGCATCCGGCCTGGCTCCTTCTACCGTTGCATATTGTCTTTTTTGGGCTGGCGGCTCTGGTGATTCACGGCCGGCTGGCGCGCGCGCGGCCGGCTGCCTCCCACCTGACGTCTTTTTATCTGCATATGTCGATCGGGGGCCTGCTCGGAGGGATCTTCAACAGTCTGCTGGCGCCGATGATCTTTGACCGAATCTGGGAGTATCCGCTGGTCATGATTCTGGCCTGTGCGCTGCGTCCGCAGTCTGAGGCGGAGAGGGCCGATCCGGATCGCCGCTGGAAGCGGGCCGCGCCTGTGGCGGCTACCCTCCTGATGCTCGCCACCATGGGGGCGCTGCGCATCTTTGACATCACTATCACCCAGATAAGCGCGGTGCTTCTCTTCGGGATCCCGGCGGCGATAGCCTACAGCCAGGTGGAGCGCCCGCGCCGCCTGGCCCTGGGGCTGCTGGGGGTGCTGGCCGCGTCGACATTTTTTCCGGGCATCGCCGGCAACGTGATTTTTAAAGAGCGCACCTTCTTCGGGACGGTGCAGATTGCGGAGTCGGCCGCGCACTACCGGATGGTTCACGGGGGCACGGTGCACGGCCAGGTGCTGAAAGAAGACCCGGGGTGCACGCCCCTGGCGTATTACCATCGTCAGGGGCCGATGGGAGGGCTCTTTGAACTCTACCACAGCAGCGAGTTACCCCGGCGTGTGGGGGTGATCGGGCTGGGGCTGGGCTCGCACGCCTGCTACGCTCGCTCAGAAGATGAGATGACGTTTTATGAGCTCGACCCGACGGTCATCGAGGTCGCGAAGCGCTACGGGCCTCTGAAGCGCTCGCCGGCCGGGGCGCTGGACTTTGTGGTGGGCGATGCGCGCATTCAATTGCAGCAGTCGGATGCCGAGCCCTACGGATTGCTCATCGTCGATGCGTTTAGCTCGGATGCCATCCCCGTTCATCTGCTGACCGTGGAGGCGTTCGCTCTCTACGTCAGTCGCATGGAGCGCGGGGGGCTGCTGGCCGTGCACATTTCCAATCGTTACTTTGACCTTTTGCCTGTGCTCCGGCGTCAGGCCCGCGAGCAGGGGATTCATCTGCGGGTGCTCGACGATGCGCCCGGCGCCGAGATCGATGTCAACGCCGCCCGTCAGCCCTCGACCTGGGTGGTGCTCACTGAGGACCGCCTGGCGATCGAGGAACTGGAGCGTCTCGACCCGCGTTGGGCGCGCTCGGAGGGCAGAGAAGTGCTCTGGACCGACGATCACGCCAACGTTCTGAATGCCTGGCGACGATAGGCGACCTGATTCCGGGGCGTTGTCTTGAACTCGACCATCTGTTAGAAGTCGAGGGCAGTTTATGGTGGCGAAAGATCACCTCGTAGACGACCGAGTGACGCTTGAAAAAGCAATGGATACATAGTCTGAGCGCGACGTTGATGCTGGTGGCGGTGCTGATGAGTCTCTCGGGTTGCGCCGGTTCCCGAGAGGCAGAGAAGCCGCAAGATGCCATGGTAGATGATGGCAGCGCACGCGCGCATAAAGGCAACCTCTCGCGCCGCGGGTTAACCCCGGAGGTCGCGGATCTCAACGGCGATGATGCCCCCGATCAGTGGGTTCTCCGAGATGACGAGGGCCTGGTGGTGCGCGTGGAGCGCGACCTGAGCTTCAATGGGCAGGTCGATCTCTGGCAGCATTACGATGCCAGCGGAGAGGTGGTTGAGGAAGAGATGGATCTCGACCTCGATGGCCGCATCGACATGATCACTTTTTTCGAGAATGGAAAAGTGGTGCGACGCCTGCTCTCCATCGGGTTCGATAACTCGTTTCCGATCGAGAAGTTCTACGACAGCGAGGAGAAGCTCCTGCGCGTGGAACGGGATGAGGACAACGACGGTCGTCCCAACATCTGGGAATACTACGAGGAAGGCCAGCGCGTGCGTATCGGCTGGGATACGACGGGTGACGGTCAACCCGATAGCTTCGATCAGCTCTGAGAGAGCGGTCAGCGAGCAGGGCTGGTCAAAAGAGCGCTACGCTTGAACTCCAGCGCAGTAGAAGCTGCGTCGTGGCGGAGAGGATCCGTTCGGCGTGAGCGTTGAGGCAGGTGACATGTACCGCGTCGAACAGGTGTTGGTCCCGCTGGATTTTTCTACCTCCAGCCGCAGTGCGCTGGCTTTTGCCCGCGCCCTCGGTGGAGAGGAGCCGGCGCGCATGCAGGTCGGGCACGCCCTGGAGCCGATGCCTCCCTATGTGCGTCGGGTTCTATTTCCTTATGCTGCGCTCGGGGAAGATGATCGCGAGTTTGAGGCGGAACTCATTGAGGAGGCCCGCGCCGAGTTGGAGCGCTACTTCGAGTTCGACGATCGCCTGCGCCGTCGCATGATCGGGGAACCCGTCGTCGAGATGGGCGCGAGCCGCGAGCAGGTTGCGCGATGGGCAGGGCGCTTCGACGTCGAGGCGGTGGTCATGGGGGCGGTTGGTGAGCAGAGCGGTGGGGCCGGACACCAGCTGGGGGCGACGGCACTGCGCGTGTTGGAGAGTTCGAGCCGACCGGTGGTGCTGGTTCGTCAGCACGACCCGCGTCCTCGCCTCAAACGTATTCTGGTGGCGCTGGACCTGGAGGCGACCAGCGCCGAGGTGTTGGAGGTGGGGCTGGGGATGGCGCTGCAACACGGCTGCGAGCTCGAGCTGCTCTTTGTGCTGCCTTCGCCGCTGGCCCAGGATAGCGCCGGGCTCTTGAAGAGCCAGGTGCGCTTTGATGAGCGTCAGGCGCGATCTCGGCTCAAGAACAAGATCGAAGCTCTTTTTGAGCGCACCGTGGAGCAGGTGGACGTTCCCTTCCCGCAACGGGAGAAGGCCCGGGAGTTGACCTCGACCACCCGGGTTGAAGTCGGTGATCCGGCGGCGACCATTGTGAAGCGCGCGTATGATATCGACGCCGATCTGGTGGTGATCGGCGCGCGTTCGGGTCCGCGGGCTGCGGGGGGCAACCTGGGGTCGGTGGCTCGCGGCGTGGCGAGCGGGGCGACCGCGCATGTGATGGTGGTTCCGCCCGAGACCAAGAGCACCCCGCTGACTCGCGAAGACTAGGCAGAAGGGCCCGGGGCGGGGGATTTGTCGGAACTTTGTCCGGGCCGGCCTCACCATCCACGAGAGTAGATAGTGAGGCGCCTGCTCGCCACATCAAAAAAGCCGCGCTCCGGATGCCCGGAGCGCGGCTTTTTTTGAGTCTTCTTGCCTCGGGCCCCCTTGTTTAGGGGGCCCGAGTCGAATCAGACGATGCCCTTGAGCTTTTCGGTCAGGGCCGGGACGATTTCGAACGCATCGCCCACCAGGCCGAAGTCGGCGACCTGGAAGATCGGGGCGTCAGCGTCTTTGTTGATCGCCACGATGGTCTTGGAGCCCTTCATGCCGGCCAGGTGCTGGATGGCACCGCTGATGGCCACGGCGAAGTAGAGATCCGGGGCGACGACCTTACCGGTCTGGCCAATCTGCCAGTCGTTGGGGGCGTAGCCACTGTCGACCGCCGCGCGGCTGGCGCCGACGGCGCCGCCCAGGGTGTCGGCCAGGTTCATGATCATCTGGAAGTTCTCGCCAGACTTCAGACCACGACCACCGGCCACAACCACGGCGGCATCGGTGAGCTCGGGGCGCTCGCTCTTGACCTGATCAAAGGAGACGAACTCCGCGTTATCCGGAGCGGCCAAGCCGGCATCGAAGGCTTCCACGGCGGCGGCATCGCCTTCGGCGGGGGCTTCGAAGTCGGTGGTGCGAACGGTGATGACCTTGACCGGGGTGACGACTTCCACGGTGGTCAGCACGTTACCGGCCCAGAGCGGACGGCGGAACTTGATGCCACCGTCGTCGAACACGGCGATGGCGTCGGAGACCATACCGGCGTCGAGCTTGGCGGCGACGCGCGGGAGCACGTCTTTACCGGTGGTGCTCGAGGGAGCGGCGACAACCGTGGCGCCGATCGCCTGCGCGGCCTTCACGATGGCCGGCGCGTAGGTCTCAGCGAGGTAGTTTTCAAAGACCGGGCTGTTGGCAAAGTGCACCTTGCTCACGCCGTACTTTGCAACTTCGGCGGCGACGGCATCGGTGCCGTTGCCCAGCACCAGCACGTGGACCTCACCGCCGGTCAGCGCGGCCGTCTGCTGGGCAAAGGTAATGGTGGGAAGGGTGACCTTACGAAGCTTCCCGTCGAGATGTTCGGCGACAACGAGTACGTTGGCCATAAGGGTTCCTCACATTGCAAAAGGGTTCACCAGAAGATCTCTATACCGGCGCGTTCGACGTGTCAGACACGCGAGCGCACGCAGGGCGATTAGAGGACCTTGGCCTTGTTCTTGAGGCGGTCGATCAGCGTGTCGATGTCCTCGACGATCTCGCCGGCTTCACGCTCCTCGGGAGCTTCGAAGAGAAGCACGTTGACCTTGTTGGCGATATCCACGCCCAGGTCCGAGGGGGACAGCGTCTCCAGGGGTTTGCGCTTGGCCTTCATGATGCCCGGGAGGCTGGCGTAGCGCGGCTCGTTGAGGCGAAGGTCGGCGGTGATGATGGCCGGCAGCTTCACGCGCTTGGTGGCGGTTCCACCGTCGACTTCGCGACCCACCGTGGCCCAGCCATCGGCGACTTCCAGGCTGTAGGCGAAGGTGGCCTGCGGGTAGTCCAGGTAGGAGGCCAGGATCTGACCGGTCTGGTTGCGGTCGCTGTCGACGGCCTGCTTGCCCATCACGATGATATCGGGGGACTCGCGGCGCACGACCTCGGCCAGCACGCGGGCTACCGCGTCGCTGTCGAGCTCGGCGTCGGTTTCCACCAGGATGCCGCGGTCGGCACCCATGGCCATCGCCGTGCGAATCTCTTTGGTCGCCGAGGACGGACCCACCGAGACCACGACGATTTCGCCGCCGTGGGCTTCCTTGAGCTTGATGGCTTCTTCGACGCCGTACTCGTCGAAGGAGTTCATTTTGTACTCGACGCCGTCGGTGACAACGCCGCTCTGGTCAGGTTTGATCTTGACCTTCATGTCCGGGTCGGTGACCCGCTTCACAGTCGTGAGAATTTTCACGTTCAGCCTCCTTCAAAAGGGGGGTAAGGGTGGTCAATCCATCGTGGAATGGGGGCGTACAATAAGCCCATCGATGATCATGCTCGAGATCTGCTCGGCCTCGTTTTTGACATCGTTGGGGGCGGTGCGCGCCAGGGTAAGCTGCAACAGAACCTCGTCGAGGGCGCCAAAGAGCGCGCGGCCGACCAGGCGGCTGTCCAGATCGCTGCGGAAGATGCCCTCGGACTGGCCCTGGTCAATCAGGCCGTGAAGGATCTTCAGATAATCGGCAAACTTGGGGTTCTTATATTCTTTGACAAACTTCGCGCTCTGGCGCAGTTCCACGGTGATGAACTCCGCCAGATCCCGGTCTTCAATGGCCAGGCGAAAGTGCAGGTGGATGAACGCCTTGAGGCGCTCCAGCACGCCGCCATCGACCGCTTTAAGCTCGGTCTGCAACCGGTCAATGATCCACTCCATGCGGTCTTCAAAGAGCGAGATGAGCAGGTCATCTTTGTTCTTGAAGTAGAGGTAGATCGTGCCGTCGGCCACACCGGCTTCGCTGGCAATCTCGGAGACCTTGGTATTGTAGAACCCCTTCTTGGCGAAGGCACGCAGGGCGCCTTCGAGAATGCGCCCGCGCTTTTCAGTGCTGCCGCGCTGCTTGTCCGGCTCAGCCATAAAGAACGAACCTCTTTTCAGGGGGGATCGGGCGCAGAAGTGGGCTGAATGAATGCCCATTCATTTTGTAGTCACGCACTCCGCGGCTGTCAAGGCGGCCCGGACGCGCGCGCCACACTCCGGCGGCTATTGCAGGGGATAGCGTCCGCCGCTGCCAAGGGCGTAGTTTGGAAGAAGGCAGCCGCGAGCCTCGCCGGTGGTGGTGTCCTCAAAGCCCAGCATGTTCTGGCCCAGGCTCACCTGGAAGTTGGCTTCCATGGTTTTCTCTCGATTGTCGAATCCGACCACGGTGAGGGTGCCTCCGGAGCCGTGGTAGACGAAGTGATCCTGGTCGCCCAGGACTTCGTCCCCGTTGACGTCGTATCCGAGCTGCACGCAGATGGTATCGTCGGCCACCGAGCAGTCAAAGCGCTCCAGGTCGGTACGGCCCTGGCTGCCGGTGACTTCGGCGGTGGCGTCGATCACCTGGAGGATCAGCGGCGCGGAGGTCGTGCGCTGGCTCAGGGTGTCGAGCATGTTCTGGGCGCTGCTGCTGTCGAAGAAGTTGAGGATGAGATCGGCCTGGTCCGCCTGGCCGGGGATGGGGCGAGCGCCCAGATTGACGCTGATCCCACGGACATCGATCGCGCCGGTGATAGCGGGGCGCGCCAGGTCGTGGCGGATGGTCCGCTCGGGACCCTCCAGGGTGGCGTCGAGGTAGGCGCTTAAGCCTTCTTCGGCACAGCGCTGCTCAGGGGCGATCTGAGCCGGCTCGTCACCGCAGCCCAGGAGCAACCCGAGGGCAAGTGTGGGGAGTGTGAGGCGATAAGCGGAGTTCGGGCGCATGTTCATCCTCATAGAAGTTCCAGGGGGCCCGGGGGCAGGGGCTCGTCCAGGCGCAGGTTATCGATGAGACGAGTGTCGCCAAAACGCACGGCCATGGCCAGGTGCGCCGGCTGATTGTGGAGGTCTTCGTCCGGCGCAAACTCGCGGAGGGTATCGGGGTGGACGCATTGAAGGTACTCGGGACGCGCATCGGGGGCCTGCGCCAGCCGCTGCTGGCCGCATTGGACCAGCGCCGCCGGGGAGCGCTCACCACGTGCCCAGAGCTGATGGGCGGCGACCAGCGCGCCGCTGAGCGCGGTGGCCTGGCGGCGATGTTCCGGGGAGAGGAAGCGGTTGCGACTGGAGAGGGCCAGCCCATCGGCCTCGCGCACTGTGGGCACGCCGACGATCTCGATGGGGAAGTTCAGGTCGCGCACCATGCGGCGTACGATTGCGAGTTGCTGGTAGTCTTTTTGGCCAAACACGGCCACATCGGGCTGCACCAGATTAAAGAGCTTGGCCACGATGGTGGTCACCCCGGCGAAGTGCGTGGGGCGTCCGGGGCCGCAGAGCGTAGTGTCGAGCCCACCGACGCGTACCTCAGTGCTGTGGTCCGGGGCGTAAATCTGCGCCTCGGTGGGCATGGAGAGGATGTCGCACCCGAGCTGACGGCACTTCTCGGCATCGCCCTGCGGGTCGCGCGGGTAGCGATCGAGGTCTTCGCCGGGAGCAAATTGGGTGGGGTTGACGAAGATGTTGACGATGAGGTGATCGCAGCGTTTTCGGGCTTCGCGCATCAGCGCCAGATGGCCCTCGTGCAGGTAACCCATGGTGGGGACAAAGCCCACCGTACCAGGCAGCGCACGGCGGTATGTGCGTAACGCTTCGATGGAGGTCGTGATCTCCACGGGAGAGTCCTCGGGCGGGATGAACGGCGCGCCGCCACAGCGGCATCGCACCGATCAGTAGGAGTGTTCGTCGTCGGGAAAACTGCGCTGGTGGACTTCGTCGGCGAAGGCGTTGAGGGCGCCGACGACGGTGTTTTCCAGGCTGGCAAAATGTTTGACGAAGCGGGGTTTAAAGTCGGAGTTCATGCCCAGCATGTCTTGGAGCACCAGGACCTGGCCGCTGGTGTGGGGGCCGGCACCGATGCCAATGGTCGGAATGTCGAGTGCGTTGGTCACACGTTTGGCCAGGGCAGCGGGGACCATTTCCAGCACGATCATAAAGGCGCCGGCGTCCTGCAGGGCCCGGGCATCCTTGAGCAGGCGCTCGGCGGCCTCATCGTCTGTGCCCTGGAGGCGAAAGCCGCCGAAGGCGTGCACCGACTGCGGGGTCAAGCCCAGGTGACCGCAGACCGGGATTCCGGCGGCGGTCATGCGGGCGATCATCGTGGCGAGTTCTTCGCCGCCTTCTACTTTGACCGACTGGGCGTGCCCCTCTTTGAGGAGACGACCGGCATTACGCAGCGCGTCGTCTGTCGAGGCCTGGTAGCTCATAAAAGGCATGTCGGCCAGGATGTGGGCGGACTGGTTGCCCCGGAGGACGGCGCGGGTGTGGTAGATGATATCTTCCAGGGTCACCGGTACGGTGGTGTCATGCCCCTGGATGACGTTGCCCATGCTGTCACCGACGAGGATGATGTCGATATCGGCTTTATCGACCAGGCGCGCGAAGGTGTAGTCGTAGCAGGTCACCATGGTCAGTGGCGTCTGCTTCTCGTAGAGTTTTCGTAGCGCACGGGTGGTTTTTCGGCGGGCCATAGAATGTACCTCGTTACACAGGCAAACGCCGCGCAGAGCGCGGCGACCAGGGGGCTTTTCGAGGGCATCCTACGGGCGCGGTTGGTGAGGGTCAACGCGGGATGAGTGGCACGCTCAGAGCAGATGCAGACGTGCGAGAAGCCCGAGGCGCGGGGTGTATCCGACGATGCTGTGGCGCACCTGGCGATGGTCGTCGATGACGTAGATGGTGGGGTAGCTTTGTACGTTGAACCCGGCGGCCATCGCGTCGGTGCCCAGGTAGACCGGGTAGTCGATGTTGTTCTCGGCGACGAAGGCCTTGAGGGACTCGCGGTCGCTCCAGTCCATGACGACGCTGATGACGTGCACATCGTCGCGGTCTTTTGCGTGGCGATGCATCGCGTTGATGACCGGGGACTGTGCTTTGCAGACGCCGCACCAGGTCGCCCAGAAGTAGACCAGGGTGCGTTCGGCGTTGAGCTCATTGAGGCTGAGCTCGCTGCCGTCGGCCAGGTTCACCAGGGTGACCGGAGGCGCCGGCGTGTTGCGCGCGATGAGATTACGGGTCTGGTAGGCGCTGATCCCCCAGAAGAGGGTGGCTAGCAGGAGCAGATCGATGCCCCAGCGCCCCCACCAGGTCGCGCGGATCTTTTGCCAGCGGGTGGGAGGCGATGGGGCATCGGGTGTGGAGGTATCTTTCACGTGTTATCCGCAGCGCCCTGCGATGCATTTGGCGATGCCCGGGCAGGCAGCGTCTTCACCGCAGGGAATGACATTTCGATTCCAGCGCAGGAAGGGGGCGATGACACGCTGGTCGGTCTCCGGGCTGTTGTTCCCGTAGAACATCAGACTGTTATAAGCGGTGTCGAAGTCAAAACCTTCCGCGATGCTGCGAGGAATGGAGCGCTCGAAGACCCCGTCGAGATCGGTGACGTCCACGCGGACCGAGCTGGCGTAGGGATTGCCGACCAGGCGCAGTCCGCTGGTCAGGTCGCGGGTGGCGTGGGCGATGTCGCGGAAGGTCTCGGTGACATCGGGCTGGCAGACCGAGCCGTAGCTGCCGCCGGTTTCGGTGACCACGTGGTGGATGCCGTGGGCGACGCTTCCCTGGTCGGCGGAGTCGCAGGACTGCCCCGGGACCCTGTAGAGTCCGTAGACGATGGCGCCGACATCGGGGCGGGCCAGCCAGCCAAGCCAGGGGTCCAGGAAGTTCTCCATGTCGGTGCGGGTGGAGGAGCTGATGCTATCCGACATGCCCGGGACCATGTGGCCGACGAGTTCTTCGCGTTCGTCGGTCACGGTAACCAGAATAACCTGGGCGTTGGGGCGGATCTTGTCGACGGCGTTTTCGGCGCGGGGCAGTGAGCGGTCAATTGCCGCCATGCCCATCGTCAGGGTGTATTCATGGGACGAAGAGGAGACGTCGTTGAGGCGATCGGCGATGGTTTGGGGATCGCGGGTGAATCCGCCGCCCACCAGTTTGCCGTTGTTGTCCCCGCCGCCGCCGATGCCGCCGACGCCGGAGGGGCTGCGGCAAGGGCCGCCCAGATCCATTTCGCCGGGGAAGGGGATGGGGACGGGGGGCAGCTGACTTTCGTCAGGGCCGGGCCACAGCGATCGAAAGTCATAGCTGAGTTCTTCGTCGTCCTGGATACCTTCGCAGTCCACACCGGTCACCCCGATACGCCAGTCGACGCCGGCTTCATTAAGCAGGGTGGTGAACTCGTTGGCAAAGCCGCTCAGGGCCGCTTGGACGGAGCTCATGGAGCCGGAGGCATCCATCGAGATGATGATGTCAACTTCGGTGGTATCGCGCAGGGTCAGCGAGACGCATTGATCGCTCATGGTCTCCCCGGCCATGGCCAGGGCAGTGCCGCCGGCGAGGTCTTCGACGGCGAAACGAGCGCCGTGATCGGGCTGGTCGTAGCGAGTGGCGGTGGTGAAGGCGCCGACGATGATCACCTGTTGATCACTGCGCATCACCGTTTTGTAGCTCAGGTGCAGGTCGCTGCCATCCGCCGTGGCGGTTTCGGTGAGTTCGTAGGTCAGGTCGGTTTGACTCACGCCAAAGATCGCGGCGACCAGCGCGTCGCGGGCCTCTCCCGGGGTGGCTTGCGTGTTGACGCGCACGTGGTTGAGTACCGAGGCGTTGTACCCGTCGTGGGTGCGGTAGGTGCGGCCGTTGCCCTGGCGTTGGGCATCTTCCACACCCGGAAGTCCGTTGAGGGTATCGCTGAGCCAGTAGGCCATATCGGTGGCCGTGGAGTAGCCCGCGCGGGGGTTGATCGAGACGATAAAGCCGGCGTAGCCCTTGTCCTGATCTTCGAACATGTGGGCGTGAGGGCTGCGATCAAAGAAGGTGAGCGGGGAGACCTCCGCGCCCGGGTCCATGGCCAGCAGGTAGTCACCGGCGCGGTGGAGGAGGAACTGCGGTGCGCTGATCGAGCCGACGTCTTCCGGATCACAGCTGTGGTAGGTCGCGGTGGCCGGGTCCTGGGGCTCGAAAGGATCGTAGGAGCCGTCGGCCGGGGGAATCCAGGGGGCGGGCTCTTCGGAGTCGCAGTCCTGGAAGAAGGGGCAGTCCGGGTCGTAGTCGGGCTCTTCGGTGTCGGGGGTGCCGCCGTCGGGAGTGTCAGGGTTATCGGGGTTATCGCTACCGGGCACGCAGGAGCCATCGATCGGATTGTAGCGTTCCCCCTCGCCACATTGTCGGGCCACACATTCGCCGGTGACCGGATTCTGGATGAGGCCCGGGTCGCATTGACCGTCGACAACATCATCGCCGCAGGCTGCCACAAAGAGCAGTCCGCCCAAAAGCAGGAGGGAGCGTTTCACCATGATCGTTCCATTGCAGTAGCGCATAAGGCGCGCGTCATACGCCTGAAGAGTGGGTATACTCGAAGAGGAGCGAGTATAGCCATGTAGGCGCAGAGATTACAAGTTTCGCGATCATGAGTGTGTTGGTCCTTAGGTTTGAACTGAGCCCGTTGGAGATCCATAAGCCGAGCGCGATGCTCGGGAGGACGTTATGGCGAAGTTCAATCGCAGGGTGTGGACGATGGCGGCGGTGATGCTGGTGCTGGCGCTTTGGGTTGTGTCTGCGCCGGGCGCGCAGGAGGATGCGCCAAAGTTGCCGACGGTGGACGAGGTTAACAGCCATCTGGACCGGCTCTATCGCTCTAAAAGCGCGGAGTCGGAGATGACGATGACGATCAAGCGCGAAGGTCAGGAGCGCCGGCTGAGCGTGCGGGGTTTCAGCGAGGGAGAGGATAAGGGGTTGTTTGTGATCACGGCGCCGGCCCGGGAGGCCGGCACCGCCACGCTGCGCGCCGACGAGGGGTTGTGGAACTACGCCCCGCGCGCCGATCGGCTGATGCGGGTGCCCTCCGGGATGCTCTCGGAGGATTGGATGGGGAGCCATCTGACCAACGACGATTTGGTCCGGGAGTCACGTTACGAGGATGACTTTGATGTGGAGCTTTCCTGGGGCGAGCGCGATGGCGAGCGGGTGTTGGAGGCGTCCATGGTGCCCAAAGAAGGCGTGCCGGTGACGTACTCGCGCATCCTCTACACGCTGGATGCCGAGGAGTGGACGCCGATGGAGGCCGTCTACTTCGATGGCGAGGAGGCGGTGCGCACGATCACCTTCAGCGAGGTCAAGGAGGTCGATGGTCGCCCGATTCCGCATCGTGTGGAGGTGGTGCCGGCCGATGCGCCCGAGGAGTTTACGCGGATGGAGTATGAGGACCTGCGCTTTGATGTGCCCATTGATGATGCGATTTTCACGCAGCAGGGGATGCGCAAGGAAGCGCGTAAGTTGGAAGAGCGCAGCTAAGCCCCAGATACACCTCACCCCCGCAGCGCATCGAGCGCTTTGGGGGTGGCGTGTGTGTTAAGTGATTGTGTTTATTGCGTATCTGTTGCTTTTTCGTTCAGGGCGCGAGAGGCAATGCGGGCCATGCCGGGATCATCACCCAGGGCGATGGCGCTGAGGCGAGCCTCGATTTGAGGGCCATGGCCGTAGGCCAGGGCCCGGACGGCGTCGCGGCGGACCGAGGCGTCGGCATCGCTGAGACGGGCCTCAATGGCGGCAAGGACTTCGGCATCTCCCCCTTTGAGGAAGCGCGCGCCGAGGACCAACAGCGCCATGCCGCGTAGATCTTCGGCGGCATCGGTGGTCAGTGTCAAAAGGGCCGTGCGTACCGCCGGGGTCTCGAAGTTGGAGAGCATCGAGGTGGCCCGCCAGCGGCGGTAGACGCTTTCCTCGGTGTCGCGGGCGACGTTGAGGAGGCGTTGCTCGGCGTCGGGCCATTTTGCAAAGAGTTCGGGCGTGGGCAAGGCGTCAATGGTGTTGAGGAAGTCCTCAAAGTCAGCGTCGACCTCGTGCGGGTGCTGGTGTTGAGCCAGGGCCGGAGAGGCCATGCCCAGAAGCAGGGCTGAGGCGATGAGAAGCTGAATCAGGATGCTGCGCATAGGTGTCTCCAGAAGATGCGGGAGGAACAGGCCGGTGGACGAGACGCGTCTCAGGGTTTCACCCAGGGGTTGTTGCGAATCACAATGCCCTGCCAGGGGGAGAGGGTGTCGCCACCGCCGGTGGCGTGCATCAGGAAGCTCTCGTCGTTGTTCGGGGTGTCGGGCAGCGGGTCATGCATCTGCGGGCCCCCGAAGAGGTTCTGTTCCGAGGTGTGGAAGAGTCCCAGGTAATGTCCCAGCTCGTGAGCGAAGACGTGGGAGATGGGTGGGCCGCCGGGGATTTCGTTGGTGGTCACGGCCACGCCGCTGGCGACGGTGCCCTTGACGTGGACCGGGCCCGGGATGCCTCCGGCGATGCCCAGTACGCCGCCGCCCATGCCATCAAAAGGGCTGCGCAGTCGGTCGACCATAAAGAGGCTTGGTCCGTCGAGGGGGGCGCGCTCGGAGTTGGCCAGGAGGCGAGCCAGCTCACCATCGGTGGCGGTCACATCGCTGACGTCCTGGAACTCTTCCTCCACATCGAGGTAGGCAATTTCGCCGATCTCAATATCAATTTGCGCGTAGATCTCGCGTACCTCATCGAGCATCTGCTGGAAGTCGGCGTCTCCCGGGGCGCTGGCGGCAGTCCAGCCGTTGGAGCCGCTGAAGAAGATGTTCAGATCGAGGGTGCCGCTCTCGGGAACTTCGCCGCCGACGACTTTGGCGTGGACGCTGACCCGGGCGCTACCGCTGATGGGATTGGGCTGGCTGAATGCATTCGCAGCGCGTCCGGCGTCGATCGTAAAGATGTGTCGGCCGGGCTCCACGTGGGAGTCCGGGCTGTTGGGGGCGAGTGCGGCGAAGGCGCCAATATGGGAGGCGATGCGGTTGTTGCAGTCGGTGCAGATCTGTTCGGCGGTGTTCCAGCCCGAGCGCACAATGGGGAAGGAGTCCGGTCCCAGCCAGCTGCCCAGCGTCAGGGTGTCGCGGTTATGTCCTTCGACGGTGATGGCCAGTGAGAGCACATTCTCGGGCACGTTCACGCAGAGTTCCTGGCTCCGACCCTCGGGGTGTTCGACGGCGAAGCTATCGACCAGCGTGATGGTGCCAATCTCACCATCGGGCACCGCGGCCAGCGCGTCGGCATCGATGGGCAACTCGATGTAGCCATCGCAGACCGGGTCGGGTTCTTCGATGACAAAGATCGGTTCTTCGGGCTGGGTATTATTGTTGCATGCCAGAAGCATCGTGGAGCACAGGCCCGTCAGGGCCAGCCCGGCGTAACGAGAGAGCAAGGAAGGGTGTGACATGAACAAACCGGAGGGATCGAGGGCTGTGGAAGTCTCCCGAGGCGCGTGGCCGGGAGACCTGAGCTGTGCCAGAGCAGCAGAGCTGTGGTTGATGACGCGGGAGCATAGTGATCGCTGCAAGAGGGGTCAAGGCGGGGGCCGTGCGCGGGGAAATGATGGGCTGGCGATGGCCGGGGCGAGCGGCGATGTAGCGACGTTGGCGAGCGATGGTCCAAGAGCGGGCGGGGGGGCTTTACTTTACTTTGCAAGGCCGTCGTGCAAAATCTGAAGGTAGCACTCTCTGGCTCGGGATGTTTGCACACCGCGCGGCCAGTTCACCCGCTCCCTGGCGCCTCCGGGCGCCGTTGTTCCAGTGGCCCGCGAGAACGCTCCTGATGACGCACCTTCCAGGGACATCTTCCCCCTCCCTTGTGGGGACCCTTGTTGATGGCAAGTATCTGCTGGAGCGCGAGCTGGGTGCCGGTGGCATGGGCGCGGTGTATCTGGCGCGTCATCAGACCATTGAGCGGGAGGTGGCGGTCAAGCTCCTGCATCGCTCTCTGGCTCAAGACGAGGCGATACGGCGGCGTTTTGAGATCGAAGCACGGGCGATCGGCAGGCTCAGCCATCCCGGCTGCGTGATGCTCTACGAGTTTGGCTACGAGGCGGAGATCGAGGCGCTCTACGCGATCTTTGAGTACGTGCGTGGGCATTCGCTGGAGAAGTGGGCCGGGCAACAGTTGACGCTGGAGGATGTGCTGGAGGTGGCGCGACAGGTGGTCAGCGCGATCGGTCATGCGCATAGCCAGAAGATCATCCACCGCGATTTAAAGCCTGACAACATCATGATCGCCATCACCGAGAGCGGGAAGCTGGAGGTGAAGGTGCTCGACTTTGGCATCGCGCGGATTGCCGAAGACGATGAAGCCGATGAGCAGAGTCGGCTGACCCGGATGGGACAGATGTTCGGCACGCCGCCCTACATGAGTCCGGAGCAGATTCGGGCCAAACTAAATGTGACCTTTGCCTCCGACATCTACTCGATCGGCGTGATTCTCTACGAGCTGATTGAGGGGCGGCTGCCTTTTCTGGCGGATTCACCGATTGAGACGGTGATGTTGCACCTCAATGAGGAGGTGCCGCCGATGGAGCGCAGCGATCTTCCGGATGCGTTGCGCGCGATTGTGATGCGCTGCCTTAAGAAGGAGCCCACGGAGCGCTTTGAGAGTTGTCAGGCGCTGGGCGAGGCGCTGGATCGGGTGGTGCTGCAGACAAGCGACGCGACGGCGTTGACGCAGGTGGTGAGTCTACGTGGGGAGAAGGCCGCTAAGGCGCCGGAGGTGATGGCGAGCGACCCTCAGCATACCGCGCTGGAATTTGGAATTGCGCCTACGCTGGCTGCGGCGCAGACCTGGGAGAAGAAGGACTCGGCCAGGTCCGAGGCGGAGCTGCTGGCGGAGACAAACGAGGGTGCTGGAGCTGCCGCCGATCGCGAGGCGGGCCTGCGTCCGGTCGGTGTCGGTGTGGCTTCGGGACTGAGTTCCGGAGGCGTTGACGAGAGTGTGCCTCAGGCTCCTGATACCTGGCCGGAGATGTCGGATGATGAGCGACGCGCATCGCCGATGGTCTGGATTGTGGGCGTTGCAGTGGTGCTGCTGCTGGGAGTGGGGCTTTTGTGGCAATCAACTGGAGAGAGTGATGACTCGGAGCGGCTCGGCGAGGGGGCGCAGGTGGAAGGGGGGAGCGGGCCGGCATCTGGGGTGGAAGTGACGCAGAAGGCGGCTGGCGAGAAGGCGTCATCGCCAGCGATGAACGTCGAAGATGAGGAGCCCAGCTCCAAGGGCGCCGGTGCGGGAGCACTGGAAGAGCGTGGTCTGAGGGAGGTGGCCGTCGAGGATGAGGCGCCCGGCGAAGAGCCCCCCGAGGCGGCATCGAAACAGGCGAGCAAGGAGGCTGCATCGCGTCTTCAAAGGGACCGGCACACGAGTACGACGTCTTCAAAAAGCGATGGCGTCCAGGAGGCTCTTACCGAGCCTGCGCGTTTGCGTCTGGAGGGGGCGCGACGCCTCAAGAAGAGCGAAGCGCCCGAATCTACCGAAGAACCGGCCCGGTTGACCTTACCCGGTCGCTGAGCAGCTGAACGAGGACGTATGGTGATGCGACATAAGGGGACGAAGCGTGGCGTGTTTGGGATGCTCAGTGCGGCTCTGGTGATGCTTAGCGCGTCGAGTGCTTTTGCCCAGCAGGACGACGCCTATCAGGAGATGTTGCGTCTGAGTGCCCGGGCCCAGGCCCACTATGACGCCGGAGAGCTGGCGGAGGCCGCCGAGACCTACCGTGAGGCGTACCGGGCCTATCCGCAGCCGGTTTTGCTCAAGAACGAGATGATCTCGCGTTATCTGCTCGAAGATTGCGCACGCTCGATGGAGCTGGCCTCGGAGTTTGAGGCCAGCGGTGAGGCGACCGCCGATGATCTGAAAGACGTGAGCGCGGTGTACGCAGATTGCTCCCTGGTGTTGGCCGGCCGGGAGCTGGAGGCCGGGGAACTCGACGCTGCGCGCACCCACCTGGAGGTCGGGGAGCCTCACTGGCAGGAGGATTCCGCGGCGGAGGGGCAGGCTTTGTGGGCTCGCCTGGCTCAGGCGCGGGCGGAGGAAGAAGGGGAAGATGTTGCGCTGGCCGTCGGTGCCTCCCCGGTTGGTGCGGTGGACGGGGGCGGTGGGGCGATCGGCGGCTGGGCGCTTACTTCGGTGGGCGTGGTCGGACTGGTGGGGGCCAGTGTGTGGTATCTGGGCAGCCGCAGTGATTTTGATGAGTTGGAAGAGGTTGCGCAGGCCGGGCGCGATCGGGCGCGTTACGACGAGCTCGTTGCCAGCGTGGAGCGGGCTCGCTGGGGAGTGCCCACGCTCTATGCGCTCAGCGCGGTGGCCACGGCCGGAGGTATTGCCTGGGTCGTGCTCAGCAGCCGTGAGGAGCAAGAGGCGCCGGTGGTGTTCTCCCCGGTGATCGGAGCGCAGCAGGCCGGTGCCCAGGTGCGGGTGCGCTTCTAGTCGGGCGGGTTCTGGCGCGGAGGTCGGGTGTGCCGGGATACGGGTTTGTCCGGTAGTGGAGTAGACCTGCTACGAATCCAGCTCCGTGGTGAACGTGAGATAGGGAGCCGGGCCTTATGGCCCGGCTTTTGCTTTTTAAGCGTGACAGCGGAAGAGCTTGCCGCCGGCGTTCCGATATGCGGGGCGGATGGGCGGAGGAAGGGAGGTCGTATGAACCTATATAAAACAAGGGTTAGATTCCGGGGGAGCGCGCTCCGGACGATGGTGGTGCTGCTCTGCGTCGGGTTGCTGAGCTGCGGCGGGAGCTACGATGAACCGGACCCGGGAGGGTCCGACGATCATACGGGCGCCGGCGAGGACTCCGATATGGGCGGGGAGCCCGGTGCTCCCGACCCGCAGCCCGAACCGGAGCCGGAGATCGAAGAGGCGATCGTGGAGCGGGTGGCCGCGACCGAGCGCTACATCTTTGTGCCGGGCGGGCGCGAGGGCGGAGATCAGATCGCGCTTATCGATGGGGAGACCTTCGCGGTGGAGCCGATTCAGGTCGGGCTCAATCCCCGGGCGGTGGTGGCGGCCGAGGTTGCGGGGGTGGGGGCGGTCGCCTACGTCTGGAGCGAGGGAACGTCGACGGTGGCGGTGGTTCGCGCCGATCTGCGCGATGCCGCGGAGCGCCCGGATGTGCGGGTGCTGCGTGTGCCCCGCGAGGTCAATCAGCTGGCGGTGGCTCCCGGGGGGCGTTACGCCCTGGCCTACATCGATCCGGAGCTGGAGCTGCCGGTGCAGGGCGGGGCGATTTCGCTGCAGGCCATGGCGCTCATCGCGTTGGGCGATGCGCCGGGGGAGGATCAGGTCTACCGACTTTCGGTCACGCGCCAGATCGAGTCGATTCGCTTTAGCGAAGACGGGCGCTTCGGGTTTGTGGTGGGAGAGGAAGGCATCAGCCGGCTGGCGTTTGACGAGATCAAAGCCGATCGCTTCGTGCCCACCCTGGACCTGGGAGCTTCGAACGAGGACTTTCCGCCGCGCGATCAGCAAGCGCTTTTCACCGCCGACGCTTCGGCCATGGTCCTGAGAACGTCGCAGCTCGCCGGGCTGGGCGTCTTTGAACTCTCCGAAGAAGGGCAGGCAGTCCGCCGAGAGCAGCGGGTGCTCTTGCCCGGAGTGCCCACCGATATGGAGCTTCTGGAGCGTGACGTGGAGGGGGGGCTGCGTCGTGAGGTGCTGGTGGCGATGCGTCAGGTGGGCCAGGTGGCGCGCTTTGATCTGGATGCTGTGCTCGCCGCGCAGGATGAGCAGGAGGTCTCGGGGTTGGTCGAGCTGATCGCGCTTGCGGATGAGGTCGACGCCGGCATTGCCCGGTTGACCCCCGATGAGTCGCAGTTGCTGATCTTCTCGACGTTGCCCGCGGAGCCCACCGTCGGGGTGCTGGAGCTGGAGAGCGCCGAGTTGAAGACGGTCAGGTTGCGCCACCAGATTCGCACGCTGGCGTTCTCTCCTGATAGCCGCACGGCGGTCGTGGTGCATCGGCCGAAGTCTGGAGTTCCCCCGGCCGATGCCGACCCCCGGGAGCGCTTTGAGTACGAGGAAGGACTGAGCCTGTGGGATCTGGCCTCGGGCTATGTGCGAGCGGTGGCGCTGGAGGCTCAGCCGCAGACGGTGCTGATGGTGACGACCCGGGCCGGAGCGGGCTGGCTCTACGGGATGCTCGTCGGGGAGGAGGCCGACAACTTTGGGGTGGTGCGCATCTCGTTGGAGACCTTTGGGGTGGAGCGGCTCTCGGTGGCGCAACGCCCTGCCCAGATCGGACGCGTGGCCGATCAGATCTTCGTCACCCAGAACGATGCCCGGGGGCGGGTGACTTTCTTTTCGATCGAAGATGGCACTCAGCGCACGGTGAGTGGGTTTGAACTTAACGCGGAGATCCAGTGATGAGCGCGAGGATGTACAGGGTGTGGAAGTTGCCGCTCCTTTTAGTACTGCTACTTACCTGGGGCTGTGGCGATGCGGGCACTTCGCCGCCGGGGGCCGGCGATGATGGGGGCACCACGCTGGAGCCGCCGGGGGACGGGGATCAGGATCCCTCGGGCCCGGAGGCGCCGGAGCCCGAGGTTCCGGAGACCTTTGAGTTTTCGAGCCCGGCGATTGTGGGAGACCAGGTCTACGTGGCCAATCGCACGCTGGACGCGGTGGCGATCATCGACAGCCAGAGCCTGGCGGTGCGCGCGGTGCCGGTGGGGCGAGAGCCCTCGCAGGTGGTGGCGCCGCCGGATGATGGGGGCGCAGGGGCCCGGGTGATGGTGCTTAACCAGGGTGACAGTACGCTCTCGTTGCTCGACCCGCAGGGCGGTCCGAGTCTGCACCTGCCGATTGTTCCCAACGCCAACCGTCTGGCGATCAGCGCGTCGGGACGCTACGGGGTGGCCTGGTATGACAGCGAGGAAGATGGGCCCATCGGTGACCTCTCGGCGCTCAGCGTGGTCAGCACCCGGGGGAGCTTTGATGTGGCGGTGGGATTTCGGGTGCGGGAGGTGCTCTTTGATGGCCCCGGGGAGCGCGCCGTGGTGGTCAGTGACGACGGGGTGAGTGTGTTGGAGCTCGAGGCGATCGACGCCGATCGCTTTGTGGCTCCGCGCCTCCTGACGCCCGACGAGTTTGCGCAGGTCGAGCCCGAGGAGCTCCGCCTGCACCTTGCTCCCGATGGCGATACGCTGGTGGCCTGGTCGCCTCTGCACCCCTTCTTGTTTGTGAGTGAGCTGGAGGCGGACCGACGCTACGCGATCTACCTGGGAGCGGTACCCACCGGCGCGGCGTTGTCTGCGGATCGACTGGTGGTGGCGCTGCCCGAGGTCGATCAGCTGGTGGTGTTGAGCCTGCCCGACGGCCCGGACGAGGTTCGCCTGGCGCAGGAGGCGCTCGGTCTCTGGGGAGAGGAGGGGTTTGTGCCTCCGCTGCCCGAAGACGCCGCGGAGCCGGACCTGGGCCTGGAGTCGCTGCTTCTGCCGGTCGGAGGACTGGGCTCGGTGGTGCTCAGCGAGGATGCCTCGGCGGGGCTGGTCTTTACCACCCGGCCCGAGGTGCGAGACGCGGTGGTGGTGGATTTTCTGGCCGAAGAGCTGCGGGAGGTTCGCTTTGAAAAAGAGGTGATCGGCGTCTTTCCCGACGTGGACGGCTCGACCTTTCTGGTGGTGCATCCGCGCCGCCCGGGCTCGCGCCAGGGGCTGACGCCCTCGGATCCGGAGTTCATTGAGCGCAGCCACGGCTTCTCGGTGCTCGCGATGGCCAGCGCGCAGACGCGGCTGGTGTTGACCGAGCTTGCGATTGCCCGGGCGGTGCTCTTTGCGCCGTCCATCGGCCCAAGTTCGGTCTATCTCAGCTTTGAGCCGCCGGCGCCCGGTGAGGCGGAGCGTGCGGCGCATCGCGAGGTGGTGCGCGTGAACCTGACCAGCTTCAGCAACGACGTGTTCAGCCTGGCCAGCCTGCCCCAGGGGATGGGGCTGATTCCGCAGACCGGGCGTATTTACATCGATCAGAGTCATCCCCGCGGGCGCATCACCTTTGTGATGGCGAGTACCGGGGAGCGCGAGACGGTGACCGGTTTTCAGCTTAATGCGGGCATTGAATAAGGCGCTGTTCAGGGGCCATGAACCTGCGCGAGGCGCAGCAAAAGGGAACACCATGAGACGTACCATGATGATGAGATGGGTCGGGATGGCCGCCGCGCTGACGCTGACGGCCTGTGGCACAGGAGATCCCGAAGCCTGGATGAATGAGGGCTCTTACCTGGGGCCGGTGCAGGTTGGCGAGGAGCTGGTGTGGGCCGACCGCACTCGCGCCGAGCTGGTGGTGGTGAGCCCGGATCGCGATGCGCTCCGTGGCGAGCTTAAGGTTGCGTATCAGCCCACCCGGGAGAATGTGGTGCTGCTGGAGCCGGTGCCCGGCGGGGCGACGGTGGCCGCGTTGCACGGCGGCTCGGCTCCCGGGGTGAGCCTTCATGACCTGGATGCGGGGACGCGGCGAGATGTCCGGGCGCGCAGTGCTTTTGGGCGTATGACGATCGACCCTGATGGCGCGTACGTGCTCCTGAGTCACGATCCGGCGGCTGTCGGTGGCGAGGCCCGCAACCTCAACGAGGTGGGCCTGGTGGATCTGCGGGATGAGGCGGCTGGCGAGGCCGAAGTTCTGACGCTCTTCAGCCAGCCGGAGCGCCTGGTGTTTGCGCCGCCCTTTGAGCTGGATGGGCAGCCCTATCGGCTGGCGCTGGGGCTCTCGACCAGTGAGATCAACGTGATCGATCTGGAGGCCGAGCACCCCGACGATCGTCTGCGCGCGATTCCGCTGACGGTGAGCCAGTCTGATACGCCCCGCTCGGCGGTGCAGGTGGTCATTGACACGGACGACGCTCCCGGGACGCCGGAGTCCATTAGCATCTTTGTGCTGACCGACGTGGGGAGCGACATTACTCAGATCGTCGTGCAGCCGGCGTCCTCTCCGGAGGGCGGCCGAAGGCTTGCGCTGTCGGTCAACCAGCTTTACGCCGGGCAGCAGCCGGTGCGCTTTGAGGTGGTTGATCTTCCCGGGGTCGGGCGGCGCATCTTTGCCGTGGATGGGGCGAGGCCGCAGATGACGATGGTGGATGTGCTCAGCGGTGAGTCGAGCACGTATGAACTGCCGATGGATGTGGCGCCCACCGGCCTCCAACGTTTTGATGTGCCGGGGAGCCAGGAGGATGACGCGGAGCCGCGTCTGCTGGTGACAAGCACTCGCGACCGCCTGGTCACGCTGGTGCGACCGGAGTTGCTCACGCTGGCCAGTGAGACGCCCACGGTGGGGCGGGGGCTTGAGGCGGTGCGGCTGCAGAGTCCGCCGCTTGTCAGCTGGTTCGAGGGAGCCGCAGGCAAGGTTGTGGTGGGCCATGAGCAGGGCTTCTCATTGATCGATCTGGACACTCGCCGGGCGAGTTATGTGAGCGCGGCGGCCCCGCTGGCGAATGTGGCGAGGTACAGCGGCGGGCTCTTTGCCGTGTATCAGTGGGGCGACAGCGTGGTGCAGCTGGATGTGGCCAGCGGACAGACCGCGACGACGCGTATTGACGGGGGAACCCGGGCGTTGGCGGTAATGCCGGATAAGGGCTTGCTGGTGGTGCTGCACGACTCGCCACACGGGCTTTTGACGCTCTTGCCGCTGGACGAGCTGGTGGCGAGTCGGGCCCGGATGTTTGATTTTGTGTTGCTTGATCGAGTGCTCGAGCGCTGAGGAGTGGTGCCATGATGGCGATGAGAAAAGAGAACGGACGTGGTTCCCTCGGCGGTGCGCTGGTCGTGATGCTGCTGGGTGCGCTGGGAAGTGTGGCCGGGGTGCAGGACGCGCAGGCTCAGGAGCCCGGTCCCCTGCGCATCGGGGCAGAACTCCTGATGGTGTCGATGCCGCCGACGCAGGGGGACTTCAGTGCGGAGCCGGGAATCGGGCCGGGGCTCCGGGTGAACGTGGAGGGCCTGGGGCTGGAAGGGCTGCGTCTGGGGCTGGCGATGCCCATCGATACCCGTGTGCGCACTCGTCTGGACGAGACGCTCGAATACGACTGGACACGCACGGCGCTGCAGGCCGAGGTGGGCTGGGGTGTGCGTCTGGTGAACGAGCGCGTGCACCTGGGGGCGCGCCTGGGGCTGGGCTACGTCCATCACCGGCTGGCGCTTGAGCCGGCCTCCTACAGCTCGCGTATCTATGAGGGCCGTGCTCACGGGCTCATTTTTAGTGCCCAGGCCGTGGGCGATATCGCTCTGCTGGAGACGGCCTCGAAGTCCTGGTCGTTGGGGATGGGGTTTGCCTGGGGACTGACCGGACATACCACGGCGAATTTCGAAGCGATGCAGCCGGTGTATGAAGAAGGCGACCGCGTGGAGCGGGCCCCCTTCAACGCGGGCCGGGCCGCGTCGCTGGGGCCCGGCTGGGAGGTGGTCTGGCGGGTGACCTGGCGCCCCTGAAACACCGGCGATGGCGAGCGCAGCCTTGACACTTCGGGCCGAAGTTTTCAGATTGTGCCGGCCGGACTCGCTGCCTGATGTGGCGGGGAGTGTGGACTCTGAGCGCGGTTACGGCCCGCCGCGCCATCTTTCGTATTGATTTTGCATCCTTCGAGGAGTCCACACCCATGGCGAGCGCAGAAAACGTCCCCACCCCCGAGAAACCCACCAAAGCCCACGCTGCCCCCCCGGCCGAGCGCACCGCTCGCCCGCCGGTTGACGCCTCGGCGTTGGAGCACCGCAATCTCAGGGGCGGTGAATTCTGGCGGGAGATCCCGGCCTTTGCCAATGTCAGCGAGGAGGAGTTCCTCGACTACAAATGGCAGATGAAGAACTCGCTCTACGGCGAGGATAAGCTCCTTGAGCTGATGGACGGGCTGGCACCCAAGGCGTTTGTGGACGATGTGCTGCGCGGGTTTCACCTGGCGCCGATGGCCGTGCGCGTCACGCCCTACCTCTTCAGCCTGATCGACTGGAACGATCCCCTGCATGACCCGATTCGCACCCAGTTCATCCCGGTGGCCTCGCGGCTGACGATGGACCACCCGATGCTCACCCTGGACTCGCTCCACGAGCAGGCCGACGCGCCGGTGGCCGGGTTGACGCACCGCTACCACGATAAGGCGCTCTTTTTGCCGCTGGACACCTGCCCGGTCTACTGCCGTTTCTGCACGCGCAGCTACGCCATCGGCGTGGACACGGATGTGGTGGAGAAGGTCAGCCTCAAGGTCAGCCCCAAGCGCTGGGAAGAGGCCTTTGCCTACATTGAGAGCCGCCCGGAGCTTGAAGATATCGTCATCAGCGGGGGCGACGCCTACAACCTGGCCTTCAAGCATATCGAAGCCATCGGAATGCGCCTGCTGGCGATCCCGCACATCCGTCGCATTCGTTTTGCGACCAAGGGGCTGGCGGTGATGCCGATGAAGATCCTGAGCGACGAGCGCTGGCTCGACGCGGTGACCCGGGTGGCCGAGCACGGTCGCAAGGTGCACAAGCAGGTGTGCATCCATACGCACTTCAACAACCCCAACGAGATCACCGAGATCAGCCGCCGCGCCACCAACACGCTCTTTGAGCGGGGGATCACCGTGCGCAACCAGACGGTGCTCCAGCGCGGGGTCAACGACTCGCAGGAGACGATGCGCCTGCTGGTCAAGCGCCTGGGTGAGGTCAACGTCGAGGCCTACTACGTCTATCAGCACGACATGGTGCAGGGGGTCGAAGACCTGCGTACCTCGCTGCAGACCAACCTCGATATTGAGAAGTTCGTGCGCGGCTCCACGGCCGGGTTCAACACCCCGACCTTCGTGGTTGATGCGCCCGGCGGCGGCGGCAAGCGGGAGGCGCACTCCTACGAGCACTACGATCGTGAGACCGGGGTCAGCGTCTACAGCGCGCCTTCGGTCAAGCCCGGCCAGCTCTTCACGTACTTCGATCCGCTTCACAGCCTCAGTGATGCGGCGCGTGCCGACTGGAAGGATGCCGATAAACGCGAGCAGATGGTGCAGGATGCGCTTTTGGCGGCTCGCAACCATCAGGGCCAGCGCTAAAGCAGCGCGGGCAGCATGATGCTCGGTGGGTCGCTTCTCGGAAGCGACACCACACCTGAGAGCGCGGGGGGGGAAAGGCCCTCCGCGCTCTTTTTTTGTCCCGTGCTACGATGGGAGGCGCGCCCGGGGCGCTGGCCAGTTTGATTAAAAAGCGCTCGGACGCGTCTTAGCTCTGAGGACCGTGGCGCTTATCGGCCGCTCACCCTTGACTCTACAACAGCTCGACTAGCTCGAAGCGAGGACACAATGCGCTGGATTCAGGTGTGGTTGGCGGCGGCGGTGGCCGTGGCCGTGATGATGGGAGCGACTGCCGATGCGCAGGCCGTGGTGCGAGCCGGGGTGGATGTGCGTTGGCTTCCGGTGGCTCTGGAGAGCACGGAACTGGAGGGGGCGGAGCTGGCCGGGGGAGAGCGTCAGCTGGAGAGTCTGGGCGCCGGGGCGCGGCTGATGCTGGGCTTTGAGCGCTTTGCGATCGGCGCGAAAGTTAACTTCGCCCGCCATACCTTTGGCGATCCCGACCTGAGCTATACCCAGGTGGATGCCAACCTCCACGCTCGCCTGATGCTGCCGACGACGCGCCTGGCGATCTGGGCGGAGGCCGGCCCCTCGATTGCGTTGGATCTGGCCACCACGGGCTATAACGCCGGCGCCGGGGTGGAGGTCGATGTGCTGGGCTGGCCGCTGGTCGATCTCAACTTAGGGATCGGTGCTCAGTACGCCCGGGTGCCGGTAAATGCCGGTCCGGGGCTGGAGCGGATCAATGAGGGGTTGAGGGCTATCGTCTACGTGGGCTTTGATTTTTCGATATAAACGCGCCTGTCACCCTCGTCTGGCTGGGGCGTGGGTGGCGACTTTCCGTGCTAATTTCTTGCGGAGCTTCGGGGGCCGATCCAAGCTCGTGCGTCCAGAGCCAGGAGACAGGGAAGTCTCCGTGACCGCAGCACGTGACACGGACGCGTTGAATGCAGCGAGAGTGGTATTTGATCGACGATGAGGGGATTCACCGCATCGATCTTGGAGTCCAGAACTCCACGGAGTTCTGGGATGATCAGACCGAGGAGCAGGGGCGTCCCGGGCAATGGCCGGGCTTCTCTCAGCTGGTGGTCGATGCTTCGGCCTCCAGGGTTGTGGAAGCGCTCAAACGCACGGCCCCGCTGATGGACGTGGGCGTACGCGATGTGACCGCCAGCCCCGAGCATTGGGAGGGTGGGGTGCTGGTGGCTCAGGAGGGGGAGATCTCCCTGGTGACCGAGCCCGGCGTCGACCTCGATGAGCGCGTTTTGGGCGCGGAGTGGGCCGAGGAGTTGATGAGCGAGCTACGCTGCGCCGGGGCCTTCGTTGGCTATGAGCCTCATCTGGGTAGCCTGCACCTGACGATGTATCAGGGAGGGCGGCCGACCTTTGCCTGGTGCGACTCGTTGCTGCCCGGTCCCAGTTATGCGATGGTTTTCGAGTCCGATGGTCGGTGCACGCATGAGGACCCGCGCCGTTTTGCGTTGCGGATGCTCGACTTGCCCCTGACCAGTCCCCTGCTGGATCGCTACCACTTTGTGCGGGCGAACCTGCGCAGCCTGGGCCTGGAGGAACTCCGCCCGGAGCTGGAGACCTTGCCGATCGCTGCTGCCATGCAGATTCGAGAGGCTGACGAGGAGAGCGCATGACGAAGCGATGGATAGCTCTGATGGCCCTGATGGTGAGCCTGACCTTTTTGAGCAGCTGCGGGAACTTCGGCGGGGATATCGTCGGCGGGGAGTGCCGCGACGACATCGATTGCGACCCGGGGAGCACCTGCAAGCGCGGCGACGATTATCCCTACGGGATGTGTGTGCGCGCCTGCGATCGTCACGAGGACTGCCCGATGAACACGGCCTGCGTGGACCGCAGCGGGGGCATCTGCCTGCCCACCTGCATGGATCGCTACGACTGCCGTGAGGGATATGTCTGTGACGATCAGCGTAACCGCAGCGGTGGCGGCCGAAGCTACGTGTGCATGGGGGACTGAGTCGCGCGTGAACGGTTGAAAAAAGAGCCGGCTCCCGGATGGGAGCCGGCTTTTTTGTGGGACGCTCCCTTGTCGCAAGCCGAACTGAGAGTAAGGTGTCCGACGTGAGCCCGCCGGGCGCACTCCCCCCCGGACGCCCCTCGTTGCACAGTGGTCTTTGCCTTAAGAGGAAGCGATGCATCTGTATATCAGCCCGCGCATTCAGCAGCTTATCGATCTGGCGATCGATGAGGATGAGATTGGCTTCGACGTCACCTCCCAGGCCTTTTTTGCTGGCGAGCATGGTCGGGCCGAGCTGGTGGCCAAGGAGAGTTTTGTGCTGGCCGGCCAGCCGGTGGTCAACGCGGTGTTTGCCCGTGTGGACCCGCAGGTGAAGGTCCACTTTGCGCGTTCCGAGGGTGCGAGATTTGAAGCCGGCGAGGTCGTGGCCAGCCTGGAGGGGCCGACCGTGTCGCTGTTGCGTGGGGAGCGTATCGCGCTGAACTTCATGCAGCGCATGAGTGGGGTGGCCACGTTGACCGCGGCGTTTGTGGCCGCGCTGGGCGAGTCGCCGACCCGGGTGGTGGACACGCGCAAGACCCTGCCCGGGTGGCGTGCTCTCGATAAGTATGCGGTGGTCTGCGGCGGGGGAGCGAATCATCGCTACAACCTGGCCAGCGGGGTGATGATCAAGGACAACCACATCGCCGCGGCCGGTTCGATTCGGGAGGCCTTGGCGCGGGTGCGCCGTCAGGCCCCCCATTCGGTGCGCGTGGAGGTCGAGATCACCGAGCTGGCTCAGGTCGAAGAGGCGCTGGATGCCGGCGCGGAGATCGTGATGCTCGACAATATGAATCGTGACCAGATGATCGAAGCCGTGGCGCAGATTCGCGGTCATCGCCGCGGCAACGACGTGGTGATCGAGGGCAGCGGCAACATGACGCGCGCGCGTCTGGAGCACCTGGGTGATGTGGGGCTGGACATCATCTCGGTGGGAGCGTTGACGCATTCGGCCACGGCGGTCGATGTGTCGATGAAACTTCGCTCAAGCACCGGAGCTGTGTGATGGACGAACAATCATCCTCGCCGATACTGGTCTACCGCCGCCTGGGCTCCACCAACGATGAGGCCCTGCGTCTGCTCAAGGAGCAGGCGCCCCATGGCACGACCGTGGTCGCTCAGGAGCAGAGCGCCGGTCGCGGGCGCCGGGAGTCGGATGGTCAGCGCCGCCCCTGGCACTCGCCAGGCGGGAGCAATGTGTACCTCTCGATGGTCCTGCGGCCGGCGCTGGAGTTGGCCAAAGTTGCCGGGGTCACGCTGGCCTGCGGCGTGGAGATCGCCGGGATGTTGCGAGAGATCTCCGGGGTGGACGTGTGGCTGAAGTGGCCCAACGATCTTTACGCTGGCGAGCGTAAGCTCGGGGGCATCCTCACCGAGGCGGCCACCGGCCCAACAGGGCTGGAGGGAGTGGTGGTAGGGGTGGGGCTCAACGTGAATATCGGGCGCTGGGAGCTCCCCGAGGAGCTTCATCCCGTGGCGACGAGCTTGTTAAGCGAAGGGGGGCAAGTCTACGATCGGATGCTCCTGGTGGACGCACTGCAGCAGGCGATTCTGCGGGCCTGCACCCGTCTGGAGACGAAGGGGCTGGAGGATTTTGGGGCCGACTTCGCGGCTCTGGACCGGGTGAAAGGGCGTGAGGTGCGCTATGAGCAGGGCGGCAGCGCGATGCGGGGAATCGCCGACGGGCTCTCACCGTCGGGCGGCCTGCGGGTGAAAGACGTCGACGGGCGCATCGTCGAGGTGGTCGCCGGGGAGGTCACAATCTGCGGTCTGGGGCGGGGGCACCGCTCCTCGGAGCGCGAGAGAGCACCGCGGCCGCAGGCCGAGGTGGAGGCGCATGTCGAGCGCCTGCTCACCGCTCAGCCCGGGTCGCCTCCGGAGGCTCGGCGCGTGCGCCGGCGCTTTGCGGTGCAGGAGGTTGCCCCTGAAGGCTCGCGTTACGTGCGCCTGGCGGTGGAGGTCGATGAAGAGTTCGCCGCCTCATTGCAGCGCCCGGGACAGTACACCACGCTGGGCGCGGCCGGCCTGCCGCCGAGCTTCTACGTGGTGGCCCGGGCCCGCCAGCGACGCTGGGAGTTTCTGGTCGAGGCCGAGGGCGATCTGGCACAGGCCCTGGCCGGGCTTAAGCCCGGCGACGAGGTCGAGGTAAGCCTGGCAGAGGGGCGAGGGTTTGAGGCCCGGGAGGCGGTCGGCGCCAGCGCGCTGCTCTTTGCCACCGGTAGCGGTCTGGCCGCGCTCTTGCCGCTGGTGGAGCGTTGGCTGGAAGCGCCGGCTCGACCCGCCCGGATCGCGCTCTTTTATGGAGAGCGCCACGACGACGATCTGGCCTGTCGAGCGCTGCTTAGTGCGTTGGAGGCGCGGGGCGTGCAGGTATGCATGGCTCTGGAAGAGGGCGGCGAACACACCTACGTGCAGGACGCGTTTGCGGCGCTGGCCCCACCGCTTGACGGCGCGTTTGCCTACCTGAGCGGCGCGCCCGTGATGGTCAAAGCGGTCACCGAAACCTTGATGAAGGCGGGTGTTCCTGCCGGGCGCATTCAGGTCAATATTTAGGGGCCCGGGGTGGGGTGGTGCCCATCTTGTCGAGGTTCGATGCCTGGGCTATGCTGGCGCGCCCTTTGAGGGGATAAGAAATTTTGCAACTGCGCCTGATGCACACTTTGCTGAAGTGAGGAGAAGTCATGTCGACGCCCGTATACCGTTTGATGGGTCATGCCTTAGTGGCGACGCACACCTGGGAGGAGATGCCGGATGTGCGCGAGGCGATGAGCAAGGCCGGTCTTAACAAAGACGGCGTGGATCGCGGGAAGGCGCTGCTGGCCGAGGCCGAGAAGCTGGTGGCGGCCCGTAAAGAAGAAGCCCCCGAAGATCGCATCAGCGAGCACGCGATTCACATGGCGGTGGCCGAACTGGAAATGTGGCTGCAGACGTTGCGTGTCGTGCTCCAGCAGAAGGTCGGCGACGCGCAAGTCATCAAGGCGGCGTTGGATCATCATCTTCACGGCAGTGAGCATACGCTGAGTGCGGTGGCCGGTGCGATGCGCACCCTGGCGGTGCTTCGCACCGATGCGCGCGTGGCTCAGGGGCTGGGCTCGGAGCGCGCGCTGCACGATCTCTTGATTTACGGACAAACGCTGCTGACCAAGGTCTTGACGCTGACTCGCCAGCGTCTGGAACCGGGGCTGACCACAACGTCGGCGCCGGCCTACGATGCGCTGGAAGCCCACGCCGCCCGCTTGCTCGCCTGGACGGCCGAGCTTGATCGGGCGGTGGCTCAGGTTGGCGACAACCTCCAGGTTGTGGGGCTGATTGGGTATGTGCCTCAGGGCGTGGGATTGCCGCTGGGTGGGGCGTCTTTCGCGGTGCCCTTGCACCTGCGGGCGCAGCAGGCCCCGCCCGATCCGGCCGACTCCGGTTGTACCGCCGGGTGGTCGGTAGGTCGCCAGGGGCGCAACCGCGAGAACCTTGGAAAGGGCTTTGTGGAGCCGACCTTCGAGTGAGCACGCTGGCCCGTGGCGCCGGCCCCGGTGGGGCTGGCGCCCTTCATACATGAATCAACCTTGATCTGTGGTGGCGGCAATGAAACGCGATCTCTACGACATCTTAGGGGTCTCTAAGACCGCCGACGCGGACACCATTAAAAAAGCGTATCGGAAGCTGGCCCGGGCGAGCCATCCGGATGTGAACCCGGGGGATGCTCAGGCTGAGGAGCGCTTTAAACGGGTGTCGGCGGCCTTTGATGTGCTCAGTAACCCCAAGAAGCGCAAGCTCTACGATGAGTTTGGCTACGACGGGTTACGCGAGGGGTTTGACGCGCAGCGGGCGCGAGCCTATCGGCAGGCCGGGGGGCGTCGGGGAGCCCGAGCGACTGGATTTGAAGGGGGGGCGACCTTTGAAGATATCTTCGGCAGCATGTTTGGCGGTGGTGGGGCCGGGTTTGGCCAGGGCTTTGGCATGCCGATGAAGGGACGCGACTTGAGTGCGAAGGTCGTGTTGAGCTTTATGGAGTCGCTCAAAGGCAAGGAGCTCGAGTTTAGCGTAAACGGGAAACCCTTAAAGGTGCGGGTGCCCGGTGGGGTCACCGATGGTGAGCGCCTCAAGCTCAAGGGGAAAGGGGGCGAAGCACCGCGCACCCAGCGCGGCACCGGCGAGCCGGGGGATCTCTACCTGGAGCTGAGCGTGCGCCCGCATGAGAGGTTGCGTCGTGAGGGCCTCCATCTTTACCTGGAGGTGCCCATCACCATGGCCGAGGCGTTGCTGGGGGCCTCCATCGCCGTGCCTACCCCCTGGGGCAAGTACACCGTCAAGGTGCCGGCCGGGGTGAACGCCGGCGCCAGGCTGCGACTTAAGGGGCAGGGGGTGCATCGGGGAAAAGAAAAGGGGAACTTTTACGCGGTGTTGCAGATTCAGTCCCCCGATCGCATTGACGCCTCCGTGCGTAAGGCTGCGCAGACGCTGGCGAAAGCCTACAAAAAAGGCGTACGGGCCGACCTGCGCCTGTGAGTCCGGCCGGGGGGAGCGCTGTCGGAGGGCCGGGCGGGGATTAGCTTTAGGTAAGCCAGGCCGACAACCGGGGAAAAGGGGGGGAGATGAGACGCTTGCTTGTGGCATGCGCGCTGTGGGCGTGTGTGTTCAGCCTGACGAGCTGTCAGGCCGGGACTGCCTGCGGGAGCTTTCCGCTCGACGATGATACCCGACGCTGCATGGTGTCGACGATCGATGAGCTGGTGCACACGCACTATCCCTTTGCGGCTCAAAAAGATGTGGACCTGGAGCTCTTCTCCAAGACGCTCTGGTCGGCCGTCGACGATTCCGAGCTCGATGATGAGACCTTTTTGACCCGTCTGGCCAACGCGCTGGCGCTCCTCTCCGACGGGCATACCCGCCTGGAGCGCTATCAACTTCGGGAGGCCGGGGTGCCACCAGTGCGACTGGCGCTGCGAGGCGGGCAGGTGGTGGTGCGACAGGCCTCCGGGGAGGCCGGGCTGCGTGCCGGAGCGGTGGTAGACACCATCGACGGGGAGCCGGCCGCCGAGGTGATGCGTCGCGCGGTGACCCTGGTGCGGCGAGGAGAGGCCGGCGAGGTGATGTTGCGGGGCTCGGAGTCGGCGCTGGCCGGTGAGGTGGGCACCCGCGTGCGGGTGACGACGGCCAGTGGAGAGAGCGTGGAGCTTCGTCGGGAAGCGGTCCTCCACGAGCCCTTCGCTCGCCGCCTGGGCGATGTGGGATACCTGCGTATCAAGACCTTTGGTTTTATTGACGACCTCGATCGCCTCGACGTGCTGGTCAATGAGTTGCTCGATACCCGGGCGTTGATCATCGATCTTCGGGATAACGGTGGGGGCTTTCCGTCGGTGAGCGACGGGCTCTTCGGACGCCTGGTGGGGGAAGATGCCAGAGCGTTTGAACTTGTGGATCGCCAGGGGCGGGTGTACCGGCGCATGGAAGCGCCCGCGCGCGGTCGCACCTACCAGGGACCGGTCGTGGTGTTGGTGAACGAGGGGACCTTCTCGGCGTCGAACTACTTCGCGCATCGCATGGTCGAGGAAGGGCGCGGAGTGTTGATCGGGGGACGTACCGGAGGGGGGGCGGCCTCCCCGGATCGGGGATTGATGCTGGTAGACGGTCTCTGGTTTCAGGTCTCCACCTACGTGGTGCAGACCCTCACCGGTGAAAACACTGAGGATGGGCTGGAACCGACGATAGTGCTCCCGGTGGAGCGAGAGACGCTTGAGGCAGGGGACGGAGCGCGAAGGTTTTCGGTGGAGGGCGATCCGCAGCTGGAGCGGGCCCGTCGCTATCTGGAGGGGCTGCGATGAGGAAGGGAGGAGCCTGGTGGGTTGCGCTGACGCTGATGGTAGTTGCGAGCTTGCTGATGCCGCGGGAGGTGCGTTCGGAGGAGGTTGCCTGGGAGCCTACCTCCCGGGAGCAGCAGGGCAAAGAGGAGCGCGCCGAGGTTCGGGAGAGCCCCCGGCCCCTGGGGCTGGGAGTGCTGGTGCGCGGAGGCATGGCCGCCTATCGCTCGCAGGGATGCGCCTGTTTTGATCGCTCGACCTGGCAGGCTGGGCTGGGAGTGCGCGGGTATCTGGGGGCGCACTTCTCGGTCGAACTCAGCCTGCACTACGGGATGATGTTGCTCGGTGGCAATTTTCCGCTCAATGGCTGGGAGGCGGCCGCGCGCTGGGAGTTTTTGCCCGAGGCGGCCGTCTGGTACCGAGGGCTCTACGCCCGGGCGGGTTACACCTCGATGTCGGTGATGGGGATGCGCCAGGCGTCACTCCCGGGGGCGGCGGGGGCGGTGGGGCTGGGATTTGAACTCACCCCGATGCTTCGTGTGGAGACTGAGTTCGGAGCACGACGCCTCTTTGGAGATATGGGCCACTGGCAGTTCGGGGCGCAGCTGGGGCTGGCGACGCGTTTTTGAACGAGAGGTCGAGCCAGCAAAGGCGTCGCTAAAGTTAAAAGCCAGCCCCGTGCCGGGGCTGGCTTTTAACGTGTTAACGATGATGGGTTCAGGTGAGGTTTAGAGTGCCTCGCACTCGTCCACACCGGTGATGCCATAAAAGTCAGTGTCAACGCTCTCGGAGATACTCAGGCCGCTGCAGCCTACCAACGTGGAACGGTTGACGGTGATGCCATGATGACCGCTACCACTGATCGTGACATCTTCCACGAACACACGTGCTGACGAGGTCAGATAGAGGCCGGTTTGAGAAGGGTAGGTGACATCCCACCGGGCTGAGCCCGGATTGATGAGCTGAACGTTGATAAGCTTATTGTCATTCGAGAGGCTTCCTTCGAAGTGGACGCCTTTCCAGTAGCCCGTAACGTCTTCCAGGCCTTCCATGATGATGGGATCAGCGTCGGTGGCGTCGGCAGCGAGCTTGCCAGTTTCGCTGATCAGAAGGCCAACATCCTTGGCATAGCGAATGCGAAGACCGGGGCTCAGGGTAAGGAGCGCCTCCACGTCGGTCTGGGTCTCCATCTGTACGGGAACGGCAAAGGCCGGCCAGATGGCATCTTCCGTGACGGCGATGGCGCTATATCCGCTACCGTTCTTGACCACAATGGCCTGAGGGTCGTTGCCCTCAAAACTTAAATCTTCGCTAAGTTGGGCAATCGTGTTGGCGTGGGTGCGAATCGGCTCTTCGTTATTTTCAAAATGCGAGCTTTCGACGACAACCCGAGTGCTATCGCTCGCGATACTGAGGGCAGCGAAGCTGTTGTTTCTAAAGGTGGAGTTCTTGATGTTCAGAGTCGCGTTGTCGCCCACTACAAAGAGTCCGCCACGGTGCGAGCTTACAACGGAGTAGGCCTTGCCGCCGGCGTCGGCCAGGGTCAGGTAGGAGATTTGGTTGCTAGCGGAGGTCGAGTTTCCGTAAGAGATCCCACGCCAGTCGCCAGGCTGGCCGTTGGCGGAGCCAAAGACGATCGGAGCCTCTTCGGTGCCCTGCATGGCCAGGAAGCTCTCGCTGCCGGCGACCTCGACCTTGCTATCCTGCTTCATCGTAAAGGTCGCACCGGCAGCAATGGTGACTCCAGCGTTGATCTCCATATTGGTCTGAACGTTGTAGGCGTATCCGGGAATTGTTCCGTTTCGGACGAGGACGGTGGAGTTGGTGTTGAGGCTTGAGAGCACCTCAATGGCGTCTTGATCATTACCCTCAAACTTCAGGTCGTCTCCCATGTTGACAAGGTGATTGCCAGTTACACGGAGGCCGAGTTCATTGCCCGAAAAGACAGTATCGTTGATAGTCACCTGGCTTGCGTCACGTGCGACGTGAATGGCGGCGAAGCTGTTGTTTTCAAAGCGGCAGGACTCAACGCTTAATTGGACGTCACGTGCACCGACAAACACGCCTCCCATAGAATCACTATGAGCGTTGAAGCGTGCGCCGCCGGCATCACGGAGGGTCACGAATTTCAGGGTGTTCGATGCACCTCCCGTGTTAACAAAGTAGAGCCCGTCCCAGTATCCGCGTTCCTCCTGATCGCCGCGCAGCACGATGGTGTTGTCTTCCTCACTGCGGGCGTCCAGGTTGCCATCGCCCGAAAAGACAAGCGAGGCGTCGCGCTCGAAGAAGATCGTGACGCCCGGTTCGATGACGAGCGTGCCGCCTTCTACGCTCAGGTCATCGCTGACCTGGAGCAGGTGTTTCGCACCAGGGTTCCCCCGGCCGAGATGTCCGCGTTGAATAGAGTTTCGCAGCTGGCCGGATCCTGATGGCGATCGTTATCGCCGGATTCCCCGGTGATACAGCCCACGCCCAGGCTCAAGCAGAGGCCGCCGACGAGAGTGAAATTGCTTGCACGTTTCCAGAGAAGATTTATTGGACCCTCCCTAGTTTTTAGTGTGTGTAGCTTCACCAAATTATTTTATGTGAAGCAGATAAATACGAGAACGTTGCGCCCTGTTAGACGCTGAGTGCTCTCGTGTATTTAGTCATGTTTCGGATCTGTCAAGAGATAGGGGGGAAGTCAAAACGCAAATGTCGATGCTATAGTGCATTCGCGCTGGCAGGGGATAAAGCTGCGTTGTGACTCCTGACAATGTAGGGTGAGCATGCGACTCATGACGGTGGCGAAAGTCTGTTTCGACTAATGTCAGGATGTGCGCTCTTTTTTGTGCGATGGTTTAAATGCTACCCGGGACCGGATTTTGTCGATTGAGGTGTATTTAGGGCAGGGTTGCCATTTTGGGCAAAGAGCTCGGGTGTCGGGTGCCGTTGTGTTGACGTAAAAAAAGCCACCCCAGTTGAGGGGCGGCTTTTTTACGCTCGCGTCAGCGGCCATTAGCCACCGACGCGTCTTTCACAGGTGACTTAGAGGGGCAGGCAGGCCGTGGCGTCGGCCACCGCGCCAAAGAAGTCTTCGCCGGCGCTGCCGCTGATGTTCAGGCCGGTGCAGCCCACCAGCTCACCCTCGGTAAGGACCACAATGCCGTGCTGACCGCTGCCGGTGATAGTCAGATCTTCGACGGTCACCCGTGAGTCGCCGTCGATGTAGAGCGAGGCCTGGTGATCCGAGTTGCCGGTCCAGCGCTTCGAGCCGGCGTTGATCAGCTCGACGTTAATCAGCTGGTTGTCGGCGGTGTAGGAGCCGTTGAAGCCAATGCCCATCCAGAAGCCGCTGAGAGCTTCTTCTCCGCGCATCACGATCGGGTCGGCGTCGGCAGCGTTGGCCGTGAGGCTGCCACCGTCAACGTCTAAGCCAACGTCGGTGGCGAAGATAAGCTCGGTGCCCGGGCTCAAGGTGAGGTGACCCTGAATATAGATGAACGTGCTGACGAAAAGGGGCACTTCAAAGGCGGGCCAGGTGGCGTCAGCGACTAACTCTACCGTGTTACTGCTGACATCCTTGACCTCAATGACGTTGCTCTCGTTCTCGCTGAAGGTCAGGTCGGCGGCAAGGTTACCGATGGTGTCGGGGTGAACGATGATCGGCACTTCATTGTTCTCAAAGTGCGAGGCGCTGACCGAGACTTTGGTCGTGAAGGACTCGACGTGAATTGCTGCGAAGGCATTGTTGACGAAGGTCGAGTTGGCGATCGTCAGGCGCGTGTCGTCGCCAACGACGTAGATGCCACCGAGCGAGACGGAGGAGCCGGTATTTTGGGCGCCGCCAGCGTCTTCGAGCGAAGCGTAGGTGATGGCGTTGCTCGAGGAGACGGCGTTGTTGAAGTAGAGCCCGCCCCAGCCACCGCGCTCGCCATTGGCGGAGCGTAGGGTGACCATCGCGTCTTCGGTGCCGGCGATGTTGAGCGAGCCGGCGTCATTGTTCACCGCCAGGCGAGTGTCCTGGGCGAACTCCAGGGTGGCGCCGGCGGCGATGGTGACGTCGGCCTCGAGAGTCACATCCTTGGGAAGGCGGTAGGTGTAGGCCTGCCAGGTACCCGAGTTGGTAGCGGTCGCATTGCCGCCGGTCATGAGAATATGGTCGGCGTCGTTCCCGCTGATGTTCAGATCGCCACCGAGCGCCGCGAAGTGGTTGGGCCGCAGGCGCAGCGGAAGCTCGTTGCCGGTAAACGAGGTGGTTTCAATGGTGACGGTGCTTCCGTCGTCGTCGGCGTGAATGCCGGCAAAGGCGTTCTGTTCAAACGCGCAATTCGAGACGCTCAGACGCGACTCGCCACGCACATAGACCGCACCTTTGGAGTCGCTGGAGCCTGTGAACTGATCGCCACCGGCGTGGCGGATCGTCACGTACTCCAGCACGTGGTTGGAGGTGCCCGTCTCGTTGATGTAGATGCCGGCCCAGTAGCCGCGCTCCTCGTCGACGCCACGGATAAGGATCTCGTTGTCTTCTTCGCCCAAGGCCTCCAGGGTGCCGGTACCGCTCAAGGTGATGGAGCTGCCTGCACCCATAAATACGGTGGTGCCGGCCTCAATGACCAGGGTGCCCGAGGAGACATTGATCCCACCGTTGATCTCGTAGCAGCTGTCGTTGGAAAGGGTGGCGCCGGAGGAGACGTCGTCGTTGGTCAGATTTTCGCAGCCTGAGGGGTCATCTGGATTGCTATTATTGTCGGTGACGCAGCCGACGCCGATGCTCAGGCACAGGCCGCCGAAGAGAGTGAGATTGCTGGCACGTTTCCAGAGAACATTCATTTTACCCTCCCTGCCTTTTCAGGATGTGTAGCTTCACCAAACCATTCCATGCGAAGCAGACAAATACGAGAACGTTGCGCGCTCTTAGACGCCGCGGGCTCTCGTGTATTCAACGATGGGGAGGTGTGTATCAAGGGTTGGGAGGGAAATCAAAAGCCAATGCGGGTTGCGCTCACACCGGGCCTATCGCCTGCGATGGCGAGCACAGACCGCGATCGCCTCGCTCAATGTGGCCGGGGGATGCACCAGCGTGGCGAGCTCGTCGACCGGGAGCCCGTAGCGCACGGCCAGGGCCAGTTCCATGATGGCATCAGCGGCGCCGGGGGCCGCCAGGCGAGCGCCCAGAAGATGGTTGGAGCGGCGATCGCAGATGAGTTCGATTAAGCCTTGAGGGGCGCCGGTGGGAGGGCCAAGAGGGTGGGTGCTCAGGTCCAGCGAGAGGCACTCGGCGTCGAAGCCGGCCGCCTGAGCCTGGGCCTGATTCCAGCCCACGCCGGCGAAGGAGGGGTCGGTGGGGATGACAAAGGGGGCGGTGTGGGTGTGACCGGCAGTGCGGGTCGGGAGGACCGCATTGTGGGCAGCCAGGATGGCGTCTTGAACGGCGGCGTGGGTGTGCCGGCCTGGTCCGACGACGTCGCCCGCGGCGTAAATCAGGGGGTGGGAGGTGCGGAAGGACTCGTCGACCTGAATAAAGCCCTGAGCATCGGTTTCCACGTCGGCGGCGTGGAGGGCCAGGCGATCGGTGGAGGGGTGTCGGTGGTCAACCACGACCACCTGGGCGGCGCTCCAGTGGGTGGGGGCGCCGCGGCGGGTGCCCAGCGCGCGCGCCTGGCCATTCTTGCGTTCCAGGTGGGTCACGGTGCAATCTGGCTCCAGGATAACCTGATCGTCGCGGAGCGCGTCGCGGAGCAGCGCCTCCCAGCGCTCGCCATGTTCGGGATCCAGAAAACGCTCCCGTTCGCTGAGCAGAGTGACTTTGCTCCCCAGGCGAGCAAAGGCCTGGGCGTAGGTCAGCCCCAGGTCGCTGGTTCCGAGCATCAGGATGGATTCGGGGAGTTCGTTGCAGTTGACCAGGTCCTGGAGGCGCCAGACCCCGGCGCCTTCAATGCCGTCGATCTCCGGGGGGGAGGAACTCGCGCCACAGGTCAGGAGCGTACGATCGCACTGCCAGCGTTTGCCGTCGACCTCCAGGGTGTGGGCATCGATAAATCGGGCGTATCCGTCAATGAGTTCGAGCCCGGGCCGTCGTTGCAGGCTCTGGACCAGCGCGCGGCGCGCAACCTCGATGGAGTGGGTCACGTGGTGACTTAAGGCGTTGAGGTCGACTTCGGTACACACCCCTGTTTGTCCGGGCGTAAAGGGGGGCGCGGTGCGCCGGCGGGCGGTGGCGGCTTGCATGAAGATGCGGGCCGGAAAGACGCCAACATTGATGGCGTTGCCGCCCAGAGGGAGTCCGGCGTTAACCAGCGTGACCCGGGCACCGTGATCGGCGGCCCACAGGGCCGCCGCGCAGCCGGCCGAGCCTCCGCCGATGATGGTCAGGTGAATGGGTGCTTCTTCCTGCGTCGTCTGCGCCATCGTCTGCCCTGGAGAGGGGGGCCATGCCCGGGCAGAGGTCGATGCGTCCGGCCTGTGGGCGGCTCCCCCGAAACCTGTCTGGTTGAGCGATGGGCCGCCCCCGGCGAGCCCGTTGCCCCCCAAAGAAGGGCACCGGCGGGCGTCTTTCAAGGCACGCGCAGCAAGATTCGATCGATGCTCGCGGCCTGATCCTGGCGCGCCATACTCAGCCACTGGCTGCGCGCGATGAGCAGCGCGTGGCGCGCGCGCGCGGGCTGGCCGGCCAGCAGCGCTCGTTCGCCGGCATCGCGGGTGATCACGGCCAGATCGGCGTCGACAAATCCGGTGCTCTCCAGCAACTCCATGCCCTGACTCAGGTGGTGATCCCATTCGTCCCAGCGGCCATGGTGAGCGGCTGCCGGGAGGTTGGCCAGATGCGCGAAGGCCAGATACCCGTCGCGTTGCGAGCCCTGAAGGAGGCTGAGGACTTTGCGAAAGAGCGGGGCGGCATCGTCGACATGGTTCTGCACCAGGCGCACCATTCCCAGATTGACCAGAATGACCAGGTCGTCGGTGATGCCGATGCGCTCGAGCATGGCCAGGGATTCCAGGTAGGCGCGCTCGGCCTGGTAGAAGTTCCCTCCCTGCCGATGCACCTCCCCCAGGTTATTGAGCGCGCTGGCGACCTCGCCGACGTCGCCATGACGCTCAAATACCTCGCGGGCGTGCAGGAGCATGGCTGTGGCGCGTTCGGAGTTGCCCAGTGTGGTGTAGAGCGCCCCCAGGGCCATCTCCACCCGGGCCAGCTCCAGCTCTTCGCCGGCACGTCGAAAAAGTTGCCGTGCGCGGCGGAAATGCTGCTCGGCCTCGTAATACTCACCGGCCCAGTAGCGTAGCTCGGCCCGGGTCTGGGTGGTGCGGGCCTGGCCCAGGAGGTCGTCGTCGGCATCAAAGATCGCTTCGGCCCGCTCCAAAAAGGTTAGCCCCTCGGGGATCTGGCCCCGGCGGTTGGCCACATCGGCGCGCAGCTGCATGGCCCAGCCCACCAGGCGGACCTCCTGCCGGGCTTCACCGACCTCGGCGGCTCGCTGGAGGACCTCGTCGGCGTCGGAGAGTTCGTCCTGGCGGATCAGGAGCTTGGCACGCTCCAGCCACCCCTGGGCGCGGCGCAGGTCGTCGGCCGGAGCGCTGAGCTCATCGAGCAGACGCTGGTAGCGCTGGCAGTGGCTATGCGCGAGTTCAAACTCGCAGCGGACCCGGGCCTGGGCGGTCGCCTGGAGCAGGGGCTGGAGCGCGGCCTCGCGTTCGCCAGCGGCGATCAGGTGGCGGGCGCGTCGCAGCGCGATGCCCGGATGCTCCGGGGAGTAGAGTTCGGCGAGCGCGCGGGCGCAGTGGGCATGATGGCGGGCCAGGCGGCCTTGTTCCCGGGCCAGGCGAACCAGCGTTTCGCGCAGGGCCTCGTGGGTGAAGCTCCAGCTACCGCCCTGCAGTGTGGCCAGATCGGTGGAGACCATCTGATCGACGGCCAGAAGCGGCAGCGCCACTCCTTCTTTACGGCAGACGGCCTTCCACTCTCGGCGGTGGACCTCGGTGCCGAGCACTGCGGCCAGCTCCAGGCCGAGAAGGGCGTCGTTGGGAGCTTCGCCCGGCTCTTGATGCACGAGCAGGCGCAAACGCTCCCGAAAGACCTGGTGAAGATCGGTGGGGATGGCGCCCGATTCCCCTTCGACCAGGCGAAATCCGCCCGGTCCCAGCTCCAGCACCCCGCGCTCAACCCAGTCGCCGACGAGCTGCACCGCGTAGAGGGGGTTGCCGCCGGTGCGGGCGGTGACCTGGTTGACCAGGCCCGGGTTCAGGCCGAGCAGCCGGGTGACCAGCTCCCGCTGGTGCTCCTCGCTGAGCGGTCCGACCTCCAGGGTAGAGACCGGCTCCTGACGAGCGAGCGCGCGCAGACGTTGCAGAGCCAGCGGGCGCTCCAAAAGGGCGTCGGTCTGCACCGTGCCCACCACCAGCAGGGGCAGCGCCTGAGACTCGGCGGAGTGGAGCAGGTGCTCCAGCCAGGCCAGCGTGTCGTTGCCCCACTGCAGATCGTCGAGCACCATCAGCAGGGGGCGGTGGGCGGCAAAGCGCCGTAAAAAGCGCTCGACCACCACGTAGCGCTCCGAGGGGGTGCGGAAACGGATGCGCGCATCTTCCTCGCGGTAGTCGGCGTGGGTGGCGGCGCAGATGATCTCGGTCAGGGCCAGGCAGTCGTGCAGATCGTCGGGGCTCAACGAGGCGTCGGCCACGCTGTGGCGCACCCGCTCCAGGATGCGTTCGCGGGAGAGCCCCACGCAGCGCAGGTGGTTGGCCAGCATGCCGCCCAGGCCATCGGCCTTGCCCTCCTGGGGGCTGTGGGTGGCGGTGAGCGGGGTGGCCGCGCCCAGCTCGTGGGCGCGCTCGGCCATCCAGCTGGCCAGGCGGCTTTTGCCGGTGCCGGTGCCCCCGCGCAACAGGGTCAACCGAGGGCTGGAGCGGTAGGCCACCTGACGTAGGGTCTCCCAGATCTGATCGCGTTCGGCCTGACGGTCCACCAGGGGGATCTGACGCAGGCCGAAGAGTCCCAGGCCCACCCCGACCAGATCCAGCGAGAGCGGAGGCGCCTCTTTGCGATGCCAGGTCCGGGGCACGGAAAAGGACGCTCCCACTGCTCGGTGGCGTGGCGAGGAGGGCGGGCGCTCCAGGGCGCGGAGCTCCGGTACCGAGGGCGGGGCGTGAATCACGTCGCTGATGATCTCGGTCATGCCGAGATCCTCACTCAGGGAGGAGGGCACCACCGTCGGGCTCAGCGGCGCCACAAAGCCCAGGGGCGCGGGCTGGCCGGGACGCTCCTGGCCCGGGGGCTCGCCAAGGGCAAAGAGGGCCTGGGCGGCGTCGGTGGCACGCTCAAAGCGGTCTTCGGGGCGTTTGGCCAGCAGCCTCCCCAGCCACATCCCGAAGTGGGGGGGCACGGCAAAGGGCGCGCGCAGCGGGGGGAGCTCCCCGTGTAAATGCCCCTGCAGGATCGCGTCGGTGTCGCCGTCCCGAAATGGGGGCTCGCCGTCGACCAGCCAGTAGGACAGGCAGCCCAGGGCGTAGAGATCGGTCCAGGGTCCCTGCGCGCGCCATTGCCCGGTGATCTGCTCGGGAGACATAAAGCGCGGGGTGCCCGAGACGCGTCGGGGCTCTTCGTCTTCGGCGGTGGGCTCATCGTCCAGGGCGTGGGCCAGGCCAAAGTCCGAGAGTTTGAGCTGGCGGCCGTGGGCGCCCTCAACAAAGAGGACGTTGGCCGGCTTTAAGTCGCGGTGGATCACCCCGCGGGCGTGCGAATGGGCCAGGGCATCGAGGATGCGCACCAGGATGTTTCGCACATGCCACCAGTCCAGCCGGGAGCGGTCGAGGTCCTGAAGGCTGTAACTGGCCAGCTCCATGGCCAGCCAGGAGGAGCCGGCCACAAAGCGCCCGCCGGTGTTACGCTCGACCGCGGCGCTGACCTCTCCGCAGTCGAAGACCATAATGATACCCGGGTGGTGCAGTCGGGCGACCGCGCGCACCTCGGCGCGCAGTGCCGAGCTAAAATGGGGGTCCCGGGCGCGGCGAGCCGACATCACCTTGATGGCCACCTCGATATCGCGGGCTTCATGCACCGCGCGGAAGACCTCGCCCATGCCTCCTTTGCCGGCGCTGGCCAAGAGGCGAAAAGGTCCAAATCGTGTGGGAGGGGTGGCAAGGGCCAACATCGTTTGTCCGCGGGCCAGAGGCGCAGGTCTTCACCGGTAGGTGAGGCGTGAGTGTAGAACACCGGCGCGGAATCAGGAACACAAAGCCTGCTTCCGTGAGGGCGCAAATGTGCAATATGCCCGGATCCTGATGCGAAGATTGTGCCAGCAGGGTGACAACTCTTGCTGGCCATCCGGTGCCGGGCGGGCCGAGGGGGCGTTTCGGGCCGGCTCAGGAGGTCGGTGCGCCGCCTGGTCAGGCGCAGATCGCGATGGAGACGCCAGTGTAGGGTATCCGGCGCGGGCACTCGATGCCCCGGATGGGGGATAGGGGCCCCGTCGTCGGGCCGGTGGTCGCCGGCATGGCCGAGACGCGCCCTGAGGCAACAGGGGCGAGGGCGGGGAAGGGAGCATCACGCGAAAACGCGCCGGCCAAGAGGTGGCGGGCGCGTTTCATCGGGGCGATACGAGAGAGGGAGGTGCTTGTCAGGGCAGGAAGTCGCGGCCGGAAAAACGCATCGGCAACAACTCATCCAGGGTGGTGAAGCGGCGGGTGCCGGAGGTGTTGAGCATCAGGATGGGGAGGTCGTCGCAGAACTCGGCCAGGACCTGGCGGCAGATGCCGCAGGGAGCCGAGGGCTCGTCGACATCGGTGACCACGGCCAGGGCGACAAAGCGTTGCTGACCGCTGGCCACCGCGGTGCCGATGGCGTTGCGCTCGGCGCAGACGGTGGCGCCGATGGTGGCGTTTTCCACGTTGCAGCCCACCACCACCTCGCCATCCTCGGTCAGGAGGGCGGCGCCCACCGGAAAGTTGGAGTAGGGGACATGCGCATGCTCGCGCACCTGGAGCGCGGCGCGCTCCAGGCGAGCCCAGTCCTCGTCAGAGATCTCGGCGAAGCGTTCATCGTTCTGCGTCATCGGTGCCTCCTGGAGGTGGGGCCTGCAGGCCTCAGAGGGTGTGAGCGATGGCCTGGACGAGTCCGCGCACCAGGCCGGTGAAGGTTTCCCGGACGCGGTCGGCGGTCTCTTTGACCTCGTCGTGGTGGAGCTTGGTGTCACTTAAGCCGGCGGCATAGTTGGTGATGCAGCTGATGCCGGCGACCTTCATGCCGCAATGGCTGGCGACGATGACCTCGGGCACCGTGGACATACCCACGGCGTCGCCGCCCAGGGTGCGCAGCATACGCACCTCGGCCGGGGTCTCGTAGCTGGGGCCGGCGACACCGGCGTAGACCCCTTCTTTGACGGCGATATCCCGGCTGTGGGCGACCTGGTGAAGGAGCTGGCGCAGCTCGGCGCTGTAGGGATCGCTCATATCGGGGAAGCGCGGTCCGAAGGCGTCTTCGTTGGGGCCGTGCAGGGGGTTCTGCCCGGTGAAGTTGATATGATCGTTGATGATCATCAGGTCGCCGGGTTTGTAGTCGGCGTTGATGCCCCCGGCGGAGTTGGTGACCACCAGGTGATCGATGCCCAGCAGATGGAAGGCGCGCACCGGGAAGGTGACCTCCTGCATCGACCAGCCCTCGTAGAAGTGCGAGCGGCCCTGCATCACGACGACCGGGACGCCTTCGAGGCGCCCGAAGACCAGGCGGCCTTTGTGGCCTTCGACGCCGGAGACCGGGAAGTTGGGGATCTCGGCGTAGTCAATGGCGGTGGCGTCGTCGAGCTGATCGCCGATGGCGCCCAGGCCGCTGCCCAGGATCATGGCGATGCGGGGGGCGTCGGTGATGCGGGCTTTGAGGAAGTCGGCGCTGGCCTGGGCACGGCCGGCCAGATCGGAGGTGGGGTGGGCCATCATATACTCCAGCAAAGGTATCGGGTTCGTCGCCCTGTTGAGTGGGGCTTTGCAGAGCCCGGGGCGAAGAAGAGGGGCCCGCGCCTGGCGGGGCCCCTCCAGAGGTCGGGGTCAGCTAAGGTAATCAGATCAGGATGCCGGCGATGGTGGCGGTCATAAACGCCGCCAGGGTGCCGCCGAACATCGCGCGCAGTGCGATGCGAGCCAGGTCCTGCTTGCGCTCCGGAGCGATGCCGCCGATGCCGCCGAGCTGAATGCCGATGGACCCGAAGTTGGCAAAGCCGCACAGGGCGTAGGTGGCGATGATGATCGAGCGATCCGAGAGCACGACGTTGGGGTCGAGCAGGAGCTGCTGCAGGCTGCCGTAGGCGACGAGCTCATTGATCACCATCTTTTCGCCCAAAAGGCGCGCGATGGTGTAGCAGTCTTCCACCGGCACGCCCATCACCCAGGCAAAGGGCCAGAAGACGTAGCCGAAGATGTCCTGCATGGTCACGACCGGGGCGATCCAGGAGGAGGTCATGCCCGGGGCGGCCTGCATGGTCTCAATGCAGCCCACCATCGCGGCGTCGGCGACGGTGGCCGGGTCGCAGCCCTGGGGAATCGTCATGCTGGCCGCGGCGTAGGCCTCGGCCAGCGAGCCCAGGGTGGAGGCGTTGATCATCAGGCTGGGCCAGGTGATCAGGTAGTTGATCAGACCGATCAGCGCGATGAAAGCCAGGAGCATCGCCGCGACGTTGAGGGCGAGTTTCATGCCTTCGGCGGCGCCGCGGCTGGCGGCGTCGAGCACGTTGACGTCCTCGCGCAGGTCTTCCATCTCGAGTTTGCCGGCGGTGGCCGGGTGGCCGGTCTCCGGGTAGATGATCTTGGCGATGACCAGAGCGGCCGGGGCGCTCATCACCGAGGCCGCCAGCAGGTGGCCGGCGATGTCGGGGAAGGAGGGCTCCATCATGCCCACGTAGATGGCCAGCACCCCGCCGGCCACGGTGGCGAAGCCGCCGGTCATCACGACCATCAGCTCGGAGACGGTCATGTTTTTCACAAAGGGTTTGACCACCAGGGGGGCTTCGGTCTGGCCCACGAAGATGTTGGCCGCAGCCGACATGCTCTCGGCGCCGCTGATGCCCATGGTGCGCTGCATGACCCAGGCAAACATGTGCACCAGCTTCTGCATGATGCCCAGGTGGTAGAGCACGGTCATCAGCGCGCTGAAGAAGATGATGGTCGGGAGCACGGCGAAGGCGAAGTTGATTAAGCCCCCTTCGACCGAGCCGGTGACGTAGCTGGCGAAGATGAACTCGGCGCCGGAGTTGGTGAACTCCAGGAGTTTGCTCACCGCGACGGTGGCGATCTCAAAGACCTTCTGGCCGCCGGGGACGTAGAAAATAAAGAGCGCAAAGCCCAGCTGCAGGCCGGTGCCGATGGCGACCAGGCGCCAGTTGATGGCGCGGCGGTTGGTCGAGAGGAGCCAGGCCACGCCCAGCAGGGCGAAGATGCCAAAGAAGCTCACAAACTTCTCACCCAGCGAGGAGTCCTCTCCCTCCATCTCGCCGAGCTTAAACTGCCCGGCTTCGGCGTTCTGAGCGGCGACGTTTTCGCCGGCCTCGCCGGCCTCGGCGGGCTTGGCTTCCTCCGTGGGCGCGGCCGTCGGGGCGGGCTCGGTGACCTCCTCGGCGGGCGCCGGGGCCTCGGCCTCAGGTGAGCCCTCGCCGGCTGAGGCGTCGGGCAGCGCGGCGTCATCGCCCTGGGGGGCGGTGTCGGGAGATTCGACCGCTTCCTGTGCCACCGATGGCGAGGACTGGCCGACGATCATGCCGGTGACGATCACCGACGAGCAGAAGAGGAAGACAAACCAGGCCATCGCGTACAGAACGCGACGCTGAGCCTTCTGGCGGGGGCTGTGCATAGGGACTGCTCCACGAGGGGGGGGCCGAGAGACGCGCCACTCTATGCCCAAAGTCTTCCCGCTGACAAGGCAGCCTGTGCCGGTGGGAATGTTGGCAAAGAAGGGCTCGTTGGCTATACCCGAAGCCGCGCGTTTCCAGGAGTTGAACGCGGCCAGACCTGACTTTTAGCGCGGAGCGCGATGATGCGACGACAGATTCAGAAGTTGATCGACGATGAAATCAACCCTTTTGTGGCCGGCCACGGCGGTAAGATCGAGCTGGTGGACTACCTGGACCGCAACGTTTACATCCAGATGATGGGCGGCTGCCAGGGGTGTGCGGCCTCTTCGGCCACGTTGAAGCAGGGCGTGGAGCGCCTGCTTCGCGAGGCCTTTGCCGAGGATATCGCGCAGATCATCGACGTGACCGATCACGGCTCCGGCGATAACCCCTACTACACCGAGAGCCCCTTTGATTAGGGGCCCCGGGGCCTGCGGCCCCGGACGCGGGATGGAGTGAGGCGCGCGACCGCTGCGGTCCGCGCCTCTTTTTTGTGGTGTGAACGTCGCGCCGGGCGGGCTTCCGGAGGCGGCATCAAGGGGTGTCTCAGGCACCCGGAGCAAGGAGCAGGGCGATGGAAAAGGGGCGAACCCCGGCGAAAGAGGCGATTGAAGCAGCGCTCCGGGAGCGGATTCTGGTGCTCGACGGGGCGATGGGCACGATGATTCAGCGCCACAAGCTCGGCGAGGAAGACTTCCGTGGCGAGCGTTTTGCCGACCATCCGAGCCCGCTCCAGGGGAATAATGATCTGCTGGTGTTGACCCGTCCGGAGGTCATCGCCGGGATCCACCGGGAGTATCTGGAGGCCGGGGCCGACATCATTGAGACCAACACGTTTAACGCGCAGCGCATCTCGATGGCCGACTACGCGCTGGAGGACGTGTGCTACGAGCTCAACGTGGCCGCCGCGCGCCTGGCGCGGCAGGTGGCCGACGAGGTCAGCGCACGTCCCGGGGAGCGGCGTCGTTTTGTGGCCGGGGCGGTGGGGCCGACCAACCGCGCGCTCTCAATGTCGCCGGATGTGAACCGGCCGATGTACCGGGCGGTGAGTTTTGATGCGATCCGCCAGGCCTACGCCGAGCAGATTGAGGGCCTTTTGGAAGGGGGCGTCGACCTGCTGCTGGCCGAGACGGTCTTTGATACGCTCAACCTCAAGGCCTTCATCGTGGCGATGGAAGAGGTCTTTGCCGAGCGCGGGGAGCGGGTGCCGCTGATGATCTCGGTGACGATCACCGATCGGAGCGGGCGGACGCTCTCCGGGCAGACGATCGAGGCCTTCTGGACCTCGGTGGAGCACGCCCGGCCGCTGAGCGTGGGCATCAACTGCGCGCTGGGCGCCGAGGAAATGCGCCCCTTTATGGGGGAGCTGGCGCGCCAGGCGCCGGTGTACACCAGCTCCTATCCCAACGCCGGGCTGCCCAATGAATTCGGGGAGTATGAGCAGTCGGCCGCGCAGATGGCGGCGATCATTGAGGAGTTTGCTCAGCAGGGCTGGCTCAACGTGGTGGGGGGCTGCTGCGGGACGACCCCGGAGCATATCCGGGCTATCGCCGAGAAGGTCGCCCCCTACCCGGCGCGGGTGCCGGTGGCGGTCAGCCCCCTGACGCGATTCTCGGGGCTGGAGCCCTGCGTGCTGCGGCCGGATGCGAACTTCACCATGGTTGGCGAGCGCACCAACGTGACCGGCTCGCGCAAATTCGCGCGGCTGATTAGGGCTCAGGACTATGAAGAGGCGCTCTCGGTGGCTCGCCATCAGGTGGAGGGGGGCGCGAACATCCTGGATGTGAACGTCGATGACGGGATGCTCGACTCGGTGCAGGTGATGACCGACTTTTTGAATCTGGTGGCGACCGAGCCCGAGATCAGCCGGCTGCCGATCATGATCGACTCCTCGCGCTTTGAGGTGATTGAGGCCGGGCTCAAATGCGTGCAGGGCAAGGCCATCGTCAACTCCATCAGCCTCAAAGAGGGCGAGGAGGTCTTCCGTCGCCAGGCCGAGACGATCCGGCGCTTTGGGGCGGCGGTGGTCGTGATGCTCTTTGATGAGGAGGGCCAGGCGGTGACGCTGGCGCACCGCCGGCGCATTGCCCACCGGGCCTACGCGATCCTGCGCGAGGTGGGCTTTGAGGGGCGCGACATCATCTTCGACGCCAACGTGCTCACGGTGGGCACGGGGATGGCCGAGCATGATGACTACGCGGTGGGGTTCATCGAGGGGGTGCGCGCGGTTAAGGCTGAGCTCGAGGGGGTCAAGACCGTCGGCGGGGTGAGCAACGTCTCGTTTTCCTTTCGCGGTCAGAATGCGGTTCGCGAGGCGATCAACGCGGCCTTTCTCTACCACGCCATCGCCGCCGGGCTGGACATGGGCATCGTCAACGCCGCGCAGATCGAGGTCTACGACGAGATCGACCCGGAGCTGCTGGAGCTGGTCGAAGACATGTTGCTCAACCGGCGTCCCGATGCCACCGAGCGCCTGGTGGACTTTGCCGAGAACTACAGCGCCGACCCCCGGCGCCAGGTGGCCGAGGCGCAGTGGCGCGAGGGGAGCGTGGAGGAGCGCCTCAAGCACGCGCTGATCAAGGGCATCGTCGACTACGTGGAAGAGGATGTGGCCGAGGCCCTCCAGCACTACCCGCGGGCGCTCGATATCATCGAGGGGCCGCTGATGGCCGGGATGGGGGTGGTCGGCGACCTCTTTGGGGAGGGCAAGATGTTCTTGCCCCAGGTGGTCAAGAGCGCGCGGGCGATGAAGAAAGCCGTGGCCTATTTGCTCCCGCAGATGGAGGCCGAAAAAGAGGAGGGCCAGGCCCAGGGCCGGGGCACCATCGTGATGGCCACGGTGAAGGGCGATGTGCACGATATCGGCAAAAACATCGTGGGGGTGGTGCTGGGCTGCAACAACTACGAGGTGATCGATCTGGGGGTGATGGTGCCCGCCGAGCAGATTCTGGACGCGGTGGTGGAGCATCAGGCTGACATGCTGGGCTTAAGCGGGCTGATCACGCCCTCGCTCGACGAGATGGTGCACGTGGCCCGGGAGATGGAGCGGCGCCAGATGAGCACGCCCCTGTTGATCGGCGGGGCGACGACCAGTCGGCGCCACACCTCGATTAAAATCGCCCCGGAGTACAGTGGTGAGGTGGTGCACGTGGTCGACGCCTCCCGGGTGGGCGCGGCGGTGGGCGGGTTGCTTGGCGAGGAGCGCGAGAGCTACGTGGCCGAGGTCCGCGCGCAGCAGGTCCGCGACCGCGAGATCTACCAGCAGCGGGGCCAACGCCCGATGCTCCCGCTGGCCGAGGCCCGGGCCCGGCGCATCCCGATTGCGTTTGAAGCCGCAGACATCGCCGAGCCGAGCTTTCTGGGCGTGCGTCAGATCGATGACCTCTCGCTGGAGGCGCTGGTGCCCTACATCGACTGGACGCCCTTCTTTGTGGCCTGGGAGATCCGGGGCGCCTACCCGCAGGTGCTCGACGATGAGCGCTACCGGGAGATCGCCCGGGAGACCTTTGATCAGGGGCGGCGGATGCTCGATGAGATCATCGCCGATCGTTCGCTGCGGGCCAGCGCCGCCTGGGGCTTCTTTCCGGCGGGGGCCGAGGGCGACGATATTTTGCTCTTTGAAGACGAGGCGCGCACCCGGGTGCGGGAGCGTCTGTGCATGTTGCGCCAGCAGCGTGAGCGCCCGGGTAAGGAGCAGGCCAACCGCTGCCTGGCCGACTACATCGCCCCGGTGGAGAGCGGGTTGCCCGACTATCTGGGGGCCTTTGCCGTCTGCGCCGGTCACGGGATCGAGGAGCTGGTGGCGCGCTACCAGCGCGACCATGACGACTATCGCGCGATCATGGTCAAGGTTCTGGCTGACCGGCTGGCCGAGGCCTTTGCCGAGTACCTGCACCGTCAGGCGCGGGAGGCCTGGGGCTACGGGCAGGGGGAGGCGCTGAGCAACGAGGCGCTCATCGCCGAGCAGTATCGAGGGATTCGTCCGGCGCCGGGGTATCCGGCCTGTCCGGACCACACCGAGAAGGCCAAACTCTGGGAGCTGCTGGATGTGGAGCGGCGCATCGGGCTCCAGCTCACCGAGAGCTTTGCGATGTGGCCCACCGCGGCGGTCTCCGGCTGGTACTTTGCGCACCCGTCGGCCCGCTACTTAAGGGTGGGCGATGTGGGCAAAGACCAGATCCAGGATTACGCCCGTCGCAAGGGGATGAGCGTCGCCGAGGTCGAGCGCTGGCTGGCGCCCAACCTCGGTTACTGACCCCGGCGCAGCGCGCCCCGTAGGGCAGAGGGGCGCGCTGCGGGAGGGGGATCACTCCCCGGCGTCGACCGGGACGTCGAGGGTCTCGGCGGCCTCTAAGTTCAGGCCGACGCTGAGGCGATCATCGCGCTCCCCATGCACCTCCAGCTGCGGGTCACCGATGCGGGCCCACTCCAGCTCGGCGGCGCCACCGACGCTGAGGTTATTGGCCGCCAGGGTGGGGACGAGCTCAATGAGGTCGGTGATCAGGTTGACCACGCGCTTGGGCTCCAGGTCCAGCACCGGGGAGTCGGCCAGGTCGCCCTCGGCCTGCACATCGAGGTCAAAACGCAGCTCTTCGGTGTCGACGTCGAGGGCCACGTTCACGTCGAGAAAGAGGGCGACGGTGAGCACGAGCTCCCGCTCGCGATCGGCGTGGAGGAGGTAGATGTCGATCAAAAAGTCTCCCATGCCCACGTTAATGGCCGTGTTGTTGGCCTCGGTGGCCGGGGAGAGGCCGGCCACCGGCGGCAGGAGCGGGCGCAGTCCCAGGCCCACCGGGGTGCCCGGTTCGGCCAGGTCGCGGATGCGCTGGTCGAGCAGGCCGGCCAACCCGTCGACGGTCAGCTCAAAGGGCAGGGCGACGGCATCCAGCGAGTCGCCGCCGATGACCTGGTGGAAGAGCCCGCTGCGCCAGACGCCGTGCAGCGCACGATCGAGCGCGCTGCGGTTGGTGTGCATGCGCACCGGGCTGCTCACGCTGGCCCCGCCGGTCTCTCCCAGCGCGCGCTGCAGCGCGCCGGCCACATCGACCACATCCGGGTGGGCGAGCTCGGGGAAGATCATCGTGAGCTCCAGGGTCATGCCCTGCGGCGTGACCAGCAGTTGCTGGATGCCCAGGGTCAACTCCACGGCCCGCCCCAGAAACTCAAAGCGCTGGGTCAGGATGCCCGGATCGTAGAGCTGATCGACGATCAGGTCGCCAATGAACTCGGTGAAGGTCACCTGGAGGATGTTGCCCACCAGGTTGCGCAGCGTGTCGCTGTCTCCGAAGAGGTTGCTGGTGATGTCCTCGTTGTCCAGGGTCAGCTCGGAGTCGCGGATGCGCAGCTCCAGGGAGTTATCCTCCCGCGGCTCCAGCTCCACTTCGAGGTAGACACCGACGGTGGCGATGTTGATGTAGCCCTCGATGGGGTCGTTGCCGTCGATCGCGAAGCTCCCCTCCAGCGCGAGCCCGTTGAGGGTCAGGTCGATGGCGATGAAGCCCTCCTGCGGGGAGAGCGCCAGGTCGATGCTCTCAAAGGTGATATCGTGGATCTCCAGGTTCTGGGGGAGCTCGGCATTGGCAACAAAGGCCATGATGCGCTCCGGGGTGACGAAGGCTTCGATCACCTCGCTGATGCGCTCAAAGCCCTCGCGGGTGATCTCGGCGCGCAGCGCGTCATCGATGCGCTCGGCCGGGGAGACCAGAGGGCCGAAATGGACGCCGCGCCGGGTGGTGGTTTCGTTGCCCGCGCGGTCGATCGCGGTCACCGCCACGTGATTCAACCCGGGCGTCAGGCTCAGCTCATAGGTAAAGCTCCCGTCGTCCTCGACGTCGATGATCTGTTCGCCGATCTTGACCAGAAAGAGCCCGGTGCCCGGGTCGGCGGCGGAGCCGGTGACGCTGACCGAGGTGGTCACCTCGGCATCCAGCACGGTGGCGCGCTCGGGGCTGGTCAGGGAGAGCTCGGGGGGGAGCGAGTCGACGATAAAGTCCACCGAGCTCTGTTCGCCGCCGCCGGTGACCGTGGCTGTGACTTCGCCCTCGGCAAAGGAGACCAGCGCCTCCCACTGCCCGTCGGTCACGTCGGCGCTGGTGCCGTTGACCTCCACCTGATCGATGTTTTCGGCGGTGCCGGTGACACGCACGCGGCTCTTCGACACGATCTCGGCGGGCGCCGGAGAGGTGATCGTCAGCGAGCGCTGGGTCGTTTCGGCCGGCTCGGCAGGGTCGGAGCAGGCCAGCGAGGTGGTGGAGAGCGCGCCCAGAAGCGCGAGGAATGCGACAAGACGCAGGGAAGAAAGGGGCATGGGGGCTCCGGGGTAGCCGTCGTACGGAGAAGAGGAAGCGTACTGCCGATGCGTGATAGCGAGTTTAATGAGGCGAATCAACGCTGCTGCGGGCCAGGACGGCTGTGCCACTCTGGCGCAGAGCTTGGGTCCACAGGCCTCAGGCAGGCCCCGCGCTGGAGCAAGGGCCCGCCCGAAGACATTTCCATAAGGCCCGAGACCCCCAACCTCGGAAAAAGTGGTGTCGAGGGTGCCAAAATATCCCGGGTGGGCATCGGCAGGGGGTATCGACTGTGCCAGATTGTCCCAGGTGGGCATCGGCAGGGGGTATCGATTGTGCCAGATTGGCGCAGGTGGGCATCGGCAGGGGGGATCGACTGTGCCAGATTGGCGCAGGTGGGCATCGGTAGAGGGTATCGACTGTGCCAGATTGTCCCAGGTGGGTATCGGCAGGGGGTGTCGAGGGCGCCAGAATGTCCCGGGAGGGCCTGAGTCGGGGGTGTCGAGGGCGCCAGAATGTCCCGGGAGGGTCTGAGTCGGGGGTGTCGAGGGTGCCAAAATGTCCCGGGAGGGTCTGAGTCGGGGGGGGCGAAGGCGCCAAACTATCCCGGGAGGGTCTGAGTCGGGGGTGTCGAAGGCGCCAAACTATCCCGGGAGGGTCTGAGTCGGGGGTGTCGAGGGCGCCAAACTATCCCGGGAGGGTCTGAGTCGGGGGTGTCGAGGGCGCCAGAATGTCCCGGGAGGGCCTTAGTCGGGGGGTGTCGAGGGCGCCAGAATGTCCCGGGAGGGTCTGAGTCGGGGGTGTCGAGGTCTCCCAGGCGTCGGGTTTTTGGGGAGCTGGGGACCTGCAGCGCCCCTGGCAAGGCTCCGGGGCGCGGGCAAGAGGCGTGGCGTAAATCTTGAAGAGCTGCACCGCCGAGTTCGCTACCGGCGCTCCGGGATAAAGCTGGCGTGATCGTGGTGGCGAGGCCATACTTCGAGGCCTGATGGCGGGAATGGCAAACGGGCACAGCCTTTGACTGGTGAGGCAGATGATGAAGCGCGTGGCGGCAGGTTGGATGATGGGAGCGATGGTGGCGATGCTGGGAGCCGGGGCCTGCGCCCCGGAGCCCGAGTCAGCCCCGGGCGGCGAGTTTCAGGAGGCTCAGGCGCTCGAAGGTGGCGTCGGTGGGGAGGTGGAGGGGCTGGAGGAGGATCACAGCAATCACAGCTCGATCGTGTTCTCCACCCCCGAGGCCATCGCTCGCGTCTTTGACCAGGATCGCAACCGGGCTCGCCTGGAGTATCCGGACGCGTTTCGCCAGGTGGGCTGGATGGTGGATGCCGACGAGCTGGCCGGCATGGAGTACCGCGTGGAGCGGGCCGACGGCAGCACCTCGGCCTGGGAGCCGGTGGAGGTCTACTGGAACGAGGGGCGGATGTTCAACGCCCGGGTACGTCTGGCGGAGGCGGTCCACGTCATTGAGCTGCGCGGCTTTGAAGGCATCAGCTTTGCCGAGGTTGAGTTTTTTGAGGAGGTCGTGGCGCCCGACGAGATTCAGCGGGCCGAGCGCCCGGACGCTCCCGGTGAGATCGGGACCACCCGTCAGGCGGTGGCCCCGCGCAGCCTGGTGATTCCCCGCTCAGAGTGGGGCGCGATTAACCCTGATAAGATCTGCGGCGACGTGGTGGCGCCCTATCGCGCGAGCATTCACCACACCTATTTGCCCGCCAACGATGGCGGCGACGCTGGCGCGCGCATGCGCCAGATGCAGAGCTATCACATCAACACCCAGGGGTGGTGCGACATCGGCTACCACTTTGTCATCAGCCAGGCGGGCAACATCTACCAGGGGCGCTCGCGCTCCGATCGCCCCGGGGCCCATGTGGGGTATCAGAACTCCGGTAACGTGGGCATCAGCTACATCGCGGATTTCACCACCCAGATCCCCTCGCAGACCCAGCTTCAGGCCGGCGCGAGCATCTTGCGCTGGGTGCACGAGACGCACGGGGTGCCCTTGAACCGCACCGCCGTTAAGGGGCATCGCGAGTGGCCCGGCCAGAGCACGAGCTGCCCGGGCGACAACATGATGAATCGACTCGACACCCTGCTGCAGATGACGCTGGATCTGATCGACCCGCCGGCTCCCGACAACCTGAAGGTCGCGCTGAGCGCGAAGATGCAGGGGGGCGATAATTTTGTGGCGCAGGGCTCCAGCGCCGGCGTCGACGACGCGCTGCCCGGTGACCGCGTCTCGGCCGAGATCCTGCTGAGTAACGATGCCGACCGGGTCTTGCGCGGGGTGCGCCTGGGGTACGCCTTTGATGAGCAGGGGCTGACGCCGGTGAGTTACGTCATCGAGAGCGATCATCCCGCCGGCGATCAGAGCAGCTGGTCGGTCAACGATGCCACCGACGCCGCGGGCAACCCGGCCCGCGATCAGATGGGGACTTCCGGAGAGCTGATCATGAACGCGTTCTCCAGCGGGGAGTCCAAGCGGGTGGTCGTGGAGTTTGAGGTCAGCGACTACAGCTTTGGACTGGTGCCCTTTGGCGGCGTGCGGGCCTGGGTGAGCGAGATCGAAGACGTGTACGCCCAGAGCTCCTTTGGGGCGGCTCCCACCCTGAATCGCACCGCGGGCATCCTGGAGGCCGCCGAGGGGCTCGATCTCTTTGATCATGATGCCTGGTTCTTCGAAGGCCCCCAGGGCGAAGATGTCGAGGGGTGGTCGGCCTCCGGGATCGAGGCGTTTGATAGCTTTCAACTCAATACCTCCCACGGCCTGCTGGCGCAGCATCTGACCGGGGAAGGGGCGTCCATTACCTCGCCAGGCTGGACGACGATCGATGCCGATCGCTTCGGGGAGGTGGTCATTCGCGCCCGCTCTCACGACGGGGCGCATCTCAAGGCGTTGGGGTGGATCCGCGATGGCGAGTCCTACGCGGCGGCGCGTCAGGTGCTCTTTGAGGCGCCCGGTGATGGGGAGTACCACGATCTGGTGGTCGATCTGAGCGGGCATCCGCAGTGGTCCGGGGAGGTCCGCGGACTGCGCGTGGAGCTGCTCCATGGGGAGTCTCCCGTGGACGGAGAGAGCGGCTGGTACGATGTGGACCACATCTACGTGCAGGATCGCGCCAGCGGGACGACGTCCACGGCCTATGCGCCGGTGGTGGATGTGGCGCCGGTGGTGATCGTGTCGGGAGGAGAGGGGGAGGCTGGCGAGGATGGTACGCCGGACGAGCAGACGCCGGGGCTGGGAGCCAACGATGGTGATGGGCGCAATGTGCGCACGGCCTCCGGGTGTGCGACCACGGGACGGTCCGGTGGAGAGGCGCCGCTGGCCGCGCTGGTCGCGCTCGTTGGCTGGGTGTTTGCCCGGCGTCGGCGGCACCTGGTCTGAGCGGAACGTCTCGGTGCGCCGCAGGCCGGTGAACGTTGGCCGGCCTCGGGGGTAAGAGGTTGAAAAACACCACAAAAAAGCGCTCCCTCGTGTACGAGGGAGCGCTTTTTTGTGGACTTAAGCGAGCACGGTCGCGGCGCTATATGGGACTATTCGGCGTTGGCCGCGGCGATCGAGGCCACCCGCGCGGCGTCTTCCGGCGCCAGGTTTTCAAAGCGGGTGTAGGGCCCGAAGAAGCGCATGTGCACGGTGCCGATCGAGCCGTTACGGTGCTTGCCGATGATAAACTCCGCCAGCCCCTTGGCTTCGGACTCCGGGTAATAGACTTCGTCGCGGTAGATGAACCCGATGAGGTCGGCGTCCTGCTCGATGGCGCCGGATTCACGGAGGTCGCTCATCATGGGGCGTTTATCGGCGCGCTGCTCCACGCCGCGGTTGAGCTGGGCCAGGGCGATGATGGGGACGTTGAGTTCTTTGGCCACGCCCTTGAGTCCACGCGAGATCTCACTGATCTCCTGTTCGCGGGAGGCGGACTTACTGCGCTGGGAACCGGACATCAGCTGGAGGTAGTCGACGAAGATCATGCCGATGTCATGCTCGGCTTTGAGCCGGCGGCATTTGGAGCGGAACTCCATGATCGAGAGGCCCGGGGTGTCATCGAGGAAGATCTTCGATTCGGAGAGGGTCCCGGCGGCCTTGATCAGTCGGGCCCACTCCTGCTCGGTCATGGAGCCGCGGCGCAGGTTGGACTGGTTGATGCGCGCCTCACTACAGAGCATACGAATGGCGAGCTGCTCGTTGCTCATCTCCAGGCTGAAGAAGACCGTGGGGACCTTGCGCATGATCGAGGCATGGGCGGTCATGTTGAGCGTGAAACTGGTCTTACCCATGGCCGGACGAGCGGCCACGATGATCAGGTCGGAGGGCTGCCAGCCGGCGGTGATCTCATCGAGGTCGATAAAGCCGCTGGGCACCCCGGTGATGGTCTCGCTTTTCTGGTAGAGGGCCTCGATCTGGGAGAACGCGCTTTTGACCACCTCGCGCATGGAGGTGTAGCCGCGCTTCTGACCGGACTGGGTGATGGAGAAGAGGCGCTGCTCGGCATCATCCATGAAGGCTTCAACGTCGTTGACGTCGTTGTAGCAGTCGCCGACGAGTTCATCGGCCGTGGAGATGAACTGACGCAGGGCAGACTTGCGCCGCACGATCGCCGAGTACTGGCCGACGTTGGCCGCCGAGGGGACCTCGCCGGAGAGGCGCGTCAGGTAGGTCGCGCCCCCGGCGGGCTCCAGGTTATCCTCGGCGCTTAAGAAGTCGGCGAGGGTGAGCACATCAATGGGCTCAGATCGCTGGTGGAGCGCGGCCATCGCGCGGAAGATGTGGCGGTGCGACTCCCGATAGAAGTCCTCCGACTTGAGGGTGCCGGAGAGCTCATCGAGGACGCGGTTATCGAGCAGAATCGCGCCGAGCACGCTACGCTCAGCGTCCTCGTTGTGGGGAGGCACCCTTAAGGGGCCCTGGCTCATCTGTCGGCGCTCACATAATCGTTACGGATCAGGTGCAGGAGTCCCTGCATCGTTTCGAGATCGCCGTGCGCGCTCTTGTTGAGCACCATGGAGACCGAGCGGTTATTGAGCACCAGTTGGAAGGTGTCGAGCTGCTCGGGGCTCAGCTCACGCAGGGGAGCAATAAGCGGGGTGGGGATGGAGAGGCCGGCGTGAATGTCGGGGACGTCGGGACCCAGGTTCTGGATCTCGTCGAGGATGCGCATCCCCTCCATCATCAGCGATTCGATCGACTCATCGACTTCGTTTTCGAAGCTCTCGTCGGTGGGTTGTTCCAACGAGAAGGTGCCCTCGCGCCAGGCGATCAGGCGGTAGAAGGCTTTGTAGGGATCGAGGTCGTGATCGTCGTTGATGGTCGCGAAGTAGACGCGGCCCTGGCGCAGGTAGATCTTGCCGATGTCCTGGCCCATGATCACCAGCACGCCGGATTTGCGGCTGGTGCTGAAGAGCTGGAGCAGGTCGGGAAGGGGGACTTCTTCGATAAGCCCGGAGATCGAGCCGGTGAGGGAGCCTCCCATGGTGCGGTTGACCGCCGGACTGGCCATGGTGCGGTTGGGCTGGACCGGGGGCACGGTCGGGGAGTGATGATCGTCGCCGGCCACCGGCGAGTGCAACTCAGGACCGGTATCGTCGGTGCCGCTGTCGCGATGGACCAGTTTGATGATGTTGGTGCCGATGAGGATGCGATCACCCTCTTTGATGCGGGACTTCGCGACTTTCTCACCATTGACAAAGGTGCCATTGGTGGAGCCGAAGTCCTCGATCATCAGCTCACCACCATAACTGGTAATGCGCGCGTGGCGACGCGAGACCATATCCTCGACCAGGACCATGTCGAGCTCGCTGCCGCGTCCGATCTCGATCTCGGAGTCCAGTTCGAGCGGAAATTCACCACCCTGGTACTTGCCAGAGATGAACTTCAGGACGTAGCCGCCTGTTTGGGAACGATTCAAGATGACCTCTCCTCAATCACCAGCAATCGAGGCGCGGGGAGTGCGTGAAGTTGGGGACCGGAACTCTCGGTCAACGAGTGCGCCTACGTTACGAAACGTTATAAGCGACCGTCAACTGCGGGGCTGACCTCATCAAGCACCCGCGCTCCTGTTCTATCAGAGGGCTGTTTAGGGGCGCAACGCCCAAGGTGGGGTAGGGAGACCACAATTACTGAGGTCTTGAGACCCGACCTGATCCTTCCTCAGGCAGGAGGGATGTTAGTTCAGCTTTATAAAGGAGCAAAATATTTCGCCTCTCCGTCCCGAAAAGCAGCGACCCCGCGTGCCGTGGCACGCGGGGTCGCAGGAGCGCGGGAGGTGGGGAGAGGGCTCAGAAGAAGAAGGTGGCGTTGAGGCCGATGGACTCCGAGCGGGCACGCAGTCCATCGGCAAAGGAGAGGTCGTTGCCAAAGCCGTAGATGTTGTACAGGTAGCGCAGGCCCACGCCGAAGGAGTTGAAGCGCAGATCCAGGCCGCCGCCCAGGCGCACGGCGCCGCCGACGGCGCTCTCCTGAAGGTGGGCGTCCTGGAAGAGGTAGCCGCCCAGGCCGGCCATCACGTAGGGCTCGAGGATGCCGAGCTTGGGCTGCAGCTTGAGATCGCCGCTTAAGCCCATCACGGCGATGTCGAGTTCGGCGGCGTGACGGTCAAACTTGTAGCCGCCGCCGTGGAAGCCCAGCTCGAAGCCCAGGAGATCGCCGCGTACGCCCAGGCCCAGGTTGAATTCGCTGCCGGGCAGGGCGCTGTTGAGGATCCGCGGGGCATCAAAGCCACCGGCGCCCAGCCCCAGGGTCAGGTACCCGTCCAGGGGATTGGTCTGAGGGGCGGCGCGGGGAGGCGCGGGCTCGTTGGTGTAGTGATGGGTCTGGCTGGTGTGATGCACATGGGTGGTGGTGTGCGTGTGCACGTGCTGATGGTGCGTGCGGGAGCGCGAGCGGGTGGCTCGCGTCGTTCGCCGGCCGCGCGGAGCGCTGTTGACTACTCGCGGCGGTCCGACCGGGCGTGCATCCGTGCGACGCGGTCGCGAGGAGCGGGTGGTGCGGGTGGTGCGGCGTTCGTCGCGCGAGGAGCGGCGTTCGTCGTTGGAGGAGCGGCGCCCGCGACGCTCGCGGCGTTCCATTTTGTGGCCGCGCGAGCGACTCTCATCCCTGGACTCTCTCAGAATCCCGCCGGGACCGGCTTCGGCAAGTCCGACATGAGTCAGGTGCGCTACCGGCAGCGAGAAGAGCAGGGCTGCGGCGAAGGTCATCAGACGGGAGGTTGGGGCGTTCATAAGTGGCTCCGGAAGGGGGTGTTTCGAGAGGAGCTGAGTCAGGAGAGCCCTGAGCAGGCTTCGTGGGGAGAGACGGGGAGGGGATGCCCTTTATTCAAGGGCTTGATTTAGGCCTGTTTTGGCAGATCCTCGCGCCTCTTGAAGACGATTATTTCGGACGCCTTGCTTGCGTTGTGCCCGGGGTGAGTGTAGGGGGACGGCCCCGACGGACGCAAATCGGCCCGTCGGTCAGAAAGGTTTTCTTGGCACATGGCTCATCGCGTTCACAATGGCGATGAATCTTTTGTAGGCGGCGAAAGTCACCTTCTTGACGGTGATTAAGTGATGTGCCATACCACCGCAGTTTCAAGCGGGCCCTGCTGGCCTGCCTGGTTGCTGGTTGAATGAGAAGTTACCAGCGATGGTTGAGGAACGTATGTCGAATGCCCATTTGGACTTGCGCATGGTGGACGTAGCGGACAACACGAGTGATGGCGAGGCGCAGCGGTTGAGAGCAGTGGTGCAGCCTGCGTCCCGTATTGATGTCGCTCCCACCATTCAGGCACTGACCCCTTATGAGGCGGTCAGCAGCCAGGCGGCGATTGAGGCGCAACCGGACCATCGCACGGTATTTAAGCTCGACTGGAACGAGTCGACCATTGAGCCGAGCCCCCGGGTCACCGCGGCCATCGCTCAGTACCTGACCCATGGTCGGGGACTGAACTGGTACCCGCGTCTGGGGAGCGTGGAGCTGCTTGATGCGCTCTCGGGCTACACCGGCGTGAGTACCGATTCGTTGCTGGTGACCAACGGAAGCGACGACGCGCTGCACCTGATCTGCTCGACCTACCTGGATCGGGGCGACGATGTGGTCATTCCGGTGCCGACCTACAATCACTTTATGGTGTTCGCGCAGAGTCGCGGCGCCAATGTGATTACCGTGCGCGGGGAAACGGCCTTTGACACCAACCTCGAAGGCATCCGGGCGCAGATGACTCGCCGCACCCGTTTGCTTTATCTGGTCAGCCCCAACAACCCCACCGGGATGGTGTTTGACCCGGAAGTGGTGGCCGCGTTCTGCCGGGATTTCCCCGAAACGCTGGTGGTGCTCGATGAAGCCTATTTTGAGTTCAGTCAGGTCACCGGTGTGGAGCTGGTGCGTCAGTTCGACAACCTGATTGTGACGCGCACCTTCTCCAAAGCTTTTGGTCTGGCCGGGCTGCGGGTGGGTTATCTGGCGGCGTCGCCGGAGCTGGTCGATGGCTTGCGCCGAATCTACAACCCCAAGAGCGTGAACTCGCTGGGGCAGATCGGGGCGATCGCGGCGCTGGGAGACCTCGACTACCTCAACCGCTTCCTGGCGCAGGTGCGCGAGTCCAAAGAGATGCTCGGGCGCTTCTTTGAGGAGCGCGGGGTCGAGGCTTACATCACGTCGGCTAACTTCGTGGTGGTACGGGTCGACGATATCGTCAAAACCCTCGACGAGCTGGAGTCACGCGGGGTCTACGTGCGTGATCGCTCCAGCTACCCGGGCCTGGAAGGCTGCCTGCGCATGTCGGTGGGGACTGTGGAGCAGACCGGACGCCTGCTGGAGCGCATCAGCGACGTGTTCTAAGCTGTTTGAAGGTTTAAAAAAAGCGCGGCCCGCATGAAGCGGCCGCGCTTTTTTTATGCCCGCAGGCTTCTGGTATGGCGCGTCGGCGCGGCCGCCCGGCTGGCGAGGCGGCCGCGCCGGAGGATCAGCGCTTGAGCAGGTCGGGGCTCACCGGCGTCTGCGAGGGGTGGGTGATGGCCACGACCATGGTGTCGGGGTTGAGGTAGGTGTCGATCACCTGTTGGAGATCCCTGGCGCTGAGCGCGCTGATGCGATCGCCGTAGCCCAGTGAGCGCTGGTACCCGAGGCGGTAGAGCTCATCGAGGCCAAAGGTCATGGCCCGGGCGTTGTTGCGCTGCAGGCCGATGTCGTGGTTGCCGATGAGGTAGCGTTTGGCGCGGGCGATCTCGTCGGCGGTGGGCGGCTCGCTGTGCAGGCGTTCGATCTGCTGGCGGATGCCGCCGACGGCCTGGGCGATCTTCTCGGGGCTGGTGCCGATGCGTACGGTAAAGGCGCTGGCGTCCAGGCCCACGATCGCGCTGGCGTAGACCGAGTAGGCCAGGCTCTGGCGGTCGCGCAGCTCGTAGAAGAGGCGGCCGCCCTGGCCGGAGAGCACCGCGTCGATCAGCTCCAGGGCGTCGGCCTCGGCGCTGCCCAGCAGGGGCGCGGCGAAGCCGGCGGTGATATGGGCCTGCTCTTTGTCCAGGGCCTGGGTGACGAGCAGAGATTCGCTGAAGGTGGGGGCCGGGGCGATCGCCGGCATGGCCATCGACGCGGCGCGCGGACGCACGAAGTAGCGCTCGACCTGGGCGATGGTGGCTTCGACATCGACGTCGCCCACCACCGAGAGCACCATCTCGGCCGGGTTGCGTCGCTGGGCCAGGTAGTCGCGAAGCATCTGCGGGGTCAGCGCCTGGAGGCTCTCTTCGGTGCCCAGGATCGGGTAGGCGTAGGGATGCTCGCCAAAGAAGGTGCGGGCGAAGAGCTCGTAGTTGACCGCGCCGGGTTGATCGTGGCGAGCGCGCAGCTTCTGGAGCTGGAGCTTGCGCACCCGCTCAAACTCTTCCTCGGGCAGTGTGGCGCCGGTGAGCACGTCGGCAAAGACGTCGAAGCACTGATCGAAGAAGCGGGTAAGCCCGGTCATCCCCAGCCCAAAGGAGTTGCGCCCGGCGATGCCGCCGATGGAGGCCGCCATCGACTCGACCTCCCGGGCCAGCGCCAGCGAGGAGCGCTGCTCGGTGCCTTCGGTCATCAGCTCGGCCAAAATCTGGTTGAGGCCCACCGTCTGGGGCGTTTCGTAGCGCAGTCCGCCCAGGGTGAGCGCGCGCATGGAGAAGGTCTCCACGCTGCGATCGACCTGCACGATCAGGGTGGGGCCGTCGGGGATCTCCACGCGTACGAAGTCGTCTTCGGGGGCCGTGCTTACGCCGGCATCCACCGCCTCGACCTGCACCTGCTCAAAGGCGCGCTGCGCCTGGGCGATCAGCTCTTCTTCGCCGGGCGCCTCCTCGCCGGCTGGCGAGAGCAGGGCGATGGAGGTGTTGTCCAGACGCAGGTAGGCGCGGGCCACACGCTGCACGTCGGCCGGTGATACCTGGCGAAGCTGGCGGTAGTAGGTCTGCTCAAAGGCCGGGTCGCCGGCGACCATCTGGTAGTGGCCGATCTTCATGGCCAGCCCCTCAATGGTCTGCTTGCCGTAGACGGCCTGGCTCTCCAGCAGGGTCCGGGCGCGCTCCACGTCGAGGTGGTTGGGGGCGATCTCGGCGAAGCGGTAGGTCTCTTCAAGCACCCGGCGCAGGACATGATCGGGGGCGGTCTCCGGGCGCTGGGGATCGCGCTGGAAGTCGGCTCCGATGAAGAAGAGACCGGCCTCGCGCGGGCTGTAGGCGCTGGCGTAGATGGCGTTGACCAGCTCTTCCTCGCGTTCGATCACGCGGTGGAGATGCGCGGCGTCGCCGTAGCCCAGGATGATGCTCAGGACGTCGAGCGCCGGCATGTCCTCGTGGCAGGCGTCGGGGATATGAAAGGCCAGGCGCAGGTGGTTTTGCTGAATGTCGCGCTGGCTCACGCTGGCGCGTACCCGGGTCTGGGGCGGCTCGGCCGGGCGTTGCACCGCCTGGTAGTCCGCGCCTGCAAAGTCGCCAAAGTAGCGCTCGACCAGCGTCCGGGCCTCGTCGAGCTCGAAGTCGCCGGCCAGGATCACGGCCATGTTCGAGGGGACGTAGTGCTTTTTGAAGAAGGCGTGCACCGCCGGGCGGTCGAAGGAGTCGACCGACTCCGAGGTGCCGATGACCGGCAGGCGGTAGGGATGGGTGCGGTACGCCGTCTCAAAGAGCTGCTGGGTGGCCATGCGCGAGGGGTTGTCCTCGCCACGCTTGATCTCCTCCTGGATCACCTCCAGCTCCCGGGTCAGCTCCTCGGCGTCGAAGGAGGAGTGGCGGATGGCGTCGGAGAGGATGTCCAGGCCGGTCTCAAAGAAGCGGCTGCTCATGACCACGTAGTAGCAGGTCTGATCAAAGGAGGTGAACGCATTGATATGACCACCGGCCGACTCGATCTCGCGGGCCAGCTCGCCGACGCCCCGGCGCTCGGTGCCCTTAAAGAGCATATGCTCGTGGACGTGAGCCAGGCCCGCTTCAAAGGGCTCCTCATCGGCGCTGCCCACGCCCACCCACACGTTGCAGGCGACCACCGGCGCGGTCGTGGTGGGCTGGAGGATGACGGTCAGGCCGTTGTCGAGGGTATATCGGGTAAATTCCACCGGGTTCTCCTGAAATAAGGACGCAGCAATAAGAAGTGGAGTCAGAGGTGCCCAGTTCTAACCACCGAGCCCCCCGGTGGCAATCCGGACCCGTGGGCGCCGGGCCGGGTTCAGCGTTGTTGGCGTTGGAGCGCCCGGCGCAGCTCGATTGCGCGGCGGCGCTCGGCCTCTTTTTCGGCGCGGTAGCGCTCGCGCTCCAGCTCCATCCGGGCCTGTGACCAGGTGATCACGTAGGGGGCCATCGCCGCGGCCTGGGCCGGGGTGAGGTAGTTGTAGTCGACCAGGCGCTGGCCGATCTCGGCGGTGCGCTCAATCCACCAGCCTCCCTCCGGGGTGCGGCCGCGGCGCACCAGGCGCGGGCCCTCCCAGGGGGCGGGCTTGAGGTTGGCCAGGAAGATGGCCTCCAGTGGCGAGAGCTCCCGGGCGTCTTTATCAAAGTAGAAGCGGGCCGCCGGGCCGATGCCGTAGATGTCGGGACCAAACTCAATGACGTTGAGGTAGAGCTCGAGCACGCGCTCTTTGGGCACGATCTCGTCGATGCGCCAGCCGATGATCACCTCCTGGATCTTGCGGGCCAGGGATTTCTGGCGGGTCAGAAAGAGGTTTTTGACCAGCTGCTGGGTGAGCGTGGAGCCGCCATAGACGTAGCGCGAGCGCGAGATGTTCATGCGGAGCGCGCGGTTGAGCAGGCCGGTGGCCAGGGCGCGGTTGGAGTAAAAGCGCATGTCTTCGCTCAAAAACATCGCGCCGCCCACGTAGCCCGGGAGCTCGTCGAGGGGGACGTAGCTGGAGAGGCCCGGACCGACGCGCACGGTGGCCTCGGGGCTGACCCCCTCGTGGACGCGCTTGCTGAAGGGGCCGTTGAGCCAGCCCACGTCGCGCAGGTAGCGGTGGAAGTCGGGCATGGCCGCCGCCGGCGCCTCGGGAGCCGGCCCAAAGAGCAGGAAGTCCTCGACGACCTGGTGCTGGGCCGGGGGGATGCTCTCGGGGAGGGACTCGCCAGGGGGCTGGGCCACCAGCGTGCGGCGGCGCGGGTAGATATGGGCGCGATCCATGTTGAAGTGCACCTTGGCGCGCGAGGCGTAGGGCACGCGCAGGCCGGTGAAACGGCAGGGCGTGTCCTCGAAGCCGCGGATGCGCACCCGCACTTTTTCGAGCTCCTCGGAGAGGACCAGGTTGATGGCCGGGGTGACTTTGCCGTCGACTCGGGCGTGGGCCACCGCGCCCAGGAGCGCCTCGGGGACGGCGCCGAGCAGGCTCTGGCAGCGGATTTCGCCGGGGGATGCGGCGTCCAGGCGCAGGGTGCGGCTGCCCGGGCGCAGGTCGAGCTCGGCCTTGAGGCGCGCGTCCACGCCGCGGAAGCTCACCCGGGCGTCGTCGCTGCGCAACGAGGGGCGACTCAGATCGAGCTCGGCGGTGCCGTGGGCACTTAAATCCAGGCCTTCGAGGCGCTCGTTGGCCAGGGCCTCGGTATCCACCCAGGCGTGATGCACCTCAACGGCGGCGCGCAGCGCGTAGGGGCGCCGGCTCTCCAGGGTGTCGGGCAGGGTGCCAAAGCCGGCGATGGCCTCGACAAAGAGGTCGATCTCCCCGCCGAACTCCCCGCGGAAGCCGCGGCGCGGCAGCGTGCGCTCGGTGGTCAGCCCGGGCAGGGCGTCCAGGCTCACGCCTTCGAGGTGCACGCGCAGGTAGCGCGGGAGCAGGGAGGCCGGGCTGAGCACGATGTGGGCCAGGGCCCGGCCCCGCTCGGTATCGGCGAAGGCGTTGAGGTGGCCCTGCTCCCAGCGCAGCGTGGCGTCCTGAAGCAGGGGCTGGGGCCCGTCTTCGGGGCGTTCGATGGCGGGAGGCAAAAAGATCGCGCCGTGGTTGGCCTCCAGCTCGGTGGACCAGGCCAGGGTTTTGAGGTGCGTCACAAGGTCGGAGCCTGGCGAGGAGGCCGCGGCTTGGGCGGAGGCCGGGGGGGCGGCATCGTCTTCGTCGGTCGGGCGCAAGAGTTCGACCACCGGGCGATCGAGCTCGGCGCGCAGCGGGGCGCTTTCCCCGGCGCTCAGGCGCACCAGGGGCAGGTGTGCCCGGGCCTTGAGCGGCCCCCGCGAGAGCGTGGCGCTGACCTCGCTTAAGCTGATCTGGCGCGCGGCGCCCTGCACCCGGAGCTCACCAACGATCACCTCGGAGCCGCCCGGGCCCCGCAGGCGCAGGGCGGGCTGGTCGGGCTGGCCGATGCGCAGGTCGGCGTCGCGGGCCCCGGGGGAGAGGGTGCCGTGAAGGTGCAGGGTGTCGGACGCGCTGAGCAGATTGAGGGGAGCGGGGAGCTCGCTGCGAGCCTCGACCTCCCAGGTGTCGCCACTGGCGAGCAGGGCGATGTCAAAGGCGCGCAGGCTGCGGGCCTGCGCGCCCTGGCCGGCGCTCAGGTGGAGCTCGTCGATCGTGAGGTCGGGGAGGTTTTTAAGCAGGTGCTCCAGGCGTCCGGCCCCCTGGTGAGGATCTCCGGGGTCATGGTCCGCCGAAGCGCTGGCGTCGGTCGTGGCCGGTGCCCCGGGGCGCGGGGTGCTCAGCAGCTCGCGCAGGCGTTGGGGGTGCGAGGCCACCACGGCGGCGTTTTGAATCTGGATCGCGGTGAGTTCGGGGCGAGCGGTGAGCAGCGAGTGGGGCCGGGCATGGAGGCGGACCCGGGCGGCGTCCAGGGAGAGGGTGTCGTCGAGGAGCTTCACGTGGAGGTCATCGAGCTCGATGGCGCCGGTCCAGCTCAGGCTCAGCGAGGACCAGTGGGCATGCACGCCGGCGCGCTCCAGCGTGCCGGGCAGCGCGCGTTCGACCAGGGGCGCGGCCAGCCGGGGCAAAAAGAGCGCGGCGATGATCAGCGTCGCTGCGATGATTCCCACGATGATGGTGCGGCGGTTCAACCGGTCTCCTGCACAGTCCGTTCAGTATTCTACAGCGCTTTCCCGGGCCGATTAGCCCCAACCGGTGGTGAGTTGTCAACGTTTTGTCCGGGATTTCACAACCTGACACAGCCGGCGCCCGGAGCGAGGGGCATCCGCCATCGCCTCAAATCGTCAAAAACCCGGCGCTTTGGCATTCTCGAGGCCTTCGCCCCCTAGCTCGTCGTGACAAGTTGGCACAGTGGATGGCTTTGCCCCCCAGCTCGTCGTGACAAGTTGGCACAGTGGATGGCTTCGTCCCCCAGTTCGTCGTGACAAGTTGGCACAGTGGATGGCTTTTTTTCTGATTTTAGCGGATTTTGAGGGATCGGGGATGGTGTCTGGCGCGCCGTCCAGGCGGCTTAAGGGGGCATGGCTCGTCGTGAGCCGGCGCGGCGCGCAGAGAAGGCCGGAATATCTGGCGCTGAAATCCACTCCAGACACTCGCCGCTTAAGCACGCTGCCCGGGGGCTTATCCCCGCGCTGTGGCCGTCGATCGCCTTGACGCTGCGCGGCTCTGCGGTGAAGGTGTGGCAGTTTTCTAAAAAGCCTGGTGCGATCTTGGACGATGCCGCCGGGCGTATGCTCGAGATTGAGGACGTATGCGAGGTCGTTGGCCGAAGCAGGATCTGTTGCTCTACCCACGTCGGCGCCGGCGCAAGCGGCCCTGGCCGGCGCTGGTGTTGGGGGCGCTGGCCGTGGGGGTGTTGCTCTACATGATGCTCGGGAAGGAGGACGAGCCCGACCCGGTGGCCCTGGCGCGCAGCGCGACGATGGCCGAGGCCTACATGCGGGTGGACAGCGCGTTGGCGCTGGCACAGGAGGGGCTCAACAACGGGCAGGCCGAAGCGATGGTGGAAGCCCGCGCCGAGAAGAGCGCGCTCACCGCCAGCTTTGAAGAGGGGCGAGCCGCGACGCTGGCCGGGGAGATCAAGCCCAACGAGTCGGTGTTTTTGAGCCTGCAGCGGCGCAATCTTTCGGCCGGAGCGATCCATAAGGTGGTGAGCGCCACCGAGAAGGAGTTTGATTTTCGGCGCAGCCGCCCCGGGGATCAGTGGCGGGTGCAGACCGATGATGCTGGCGAGATCGTCGAATTTCGCTATCAGACTTCTCCCGAAGACATCTGGGTGACCCGGCGCCAGGATGACGGCAGCTACGTGAGCGCGCAGGAAGAGGTGCCCATCGAGGTGCGCCACGAGGCGGTGGCCGGGACCATCAACTCCAGCTTCTGGCTGGCGCTGGAGGCCACCGGGGAGAGCGGCGCGCTGGCCCACCGCTTTATGGAGGTCTTTCAGTACACGATCGACTTCAACACCGAGACGCGTCAGGGAGACCACTTCGCGTTGATCGTGGAGAAGGTGTACCTCAACGGGGAGTACCTGCGTTACGGACGGCTGATCGCGGCGAAGTACATGGGGGAGCGCGGCAATTACTGGGCGTTCTACGATGAGGAGCGTGGCGAGGAGCCCGGGTACTTTGATGAAGAGGGGGAGAGCCTGCAGCGGCAGTTCTTGCGTAGTCCGCTGCCCTTTACGCGGGTGACCAGTCGTTATGGTCGGCGGGTGCACCCGGTGCTGGGGGGCACGCGCATGCACCGCGGGGTGGATTACGGCGCGCCGATCGGCACGCCGGTGCAGGCGGTGGCCGACGGGCGGGTTAGCTTTGCCGGGCGGCGCGGCGGCTACGGCAACCTGTTGATCGTCAAGCATAGCGGGGGCTTTGAGACCCGATTTGCGCACCTGGACGGGTTCGGCCGGGGCATTCGCTCCGGGGTCAAGGTGACCCGCGGTCAGATCGTGGCGCGCAGCGGCAATACCGGTCGCTCCACCGGCCCGCACCTCCATTATGAGATGTTGCAGAATGGCCAGCATATCGATCCCCTCTCGGTGGACACCGCCAAAGGGGAGGCGCTGAAGGGAGCGGCGCTGGCCAGTTTTCAGCAGGAGACGGTGGGGCCCTGGCGCCAGCGTTTGATGGACACGCTTAAGCAGGCCGTGCCCCAGGCGCTGGCCCGTACGGCCGTGTCTCCTGATGAGACTCCCGACACGATTGAGAGCGCCAACTGAGGCGTTGTCTGAAAACTTATTTCGCGAAACGACGAGAGCCCGATGTCCGCATCCCCCGCACCCGAAGAGCGCCCGAACCTGGCGGTACGCACCCTTGAGAAGATCGCGAGGGTGGGCAACCGCCTCCCCGATCCGCTGACGCTCTTTGTGATCATGGCCGGGCTGGTCGTGGTCCTCTCGGCGCTTTTGGCCGGCGCCAGCGCCGAGGTTCGGCAGACCTCCGGGGAGCTCAAGCTGATGGAGGTGCAGAGCCTGCTGAGCTGGGAGGGCATCCGGTGGATGTTTTTGAGCGCGATCGACAACTTCATGGGCTTTGCGCCCCTGGGGCCGGTGCTCACGGTGATGCTGGGGATCGGCATCGCCGAGCGCACCGGCTTTATCACGATGGGGCTGCGGGTGTTGGTGGCCTCGGTGCCCAAGAGCATGATCACGGCAACCCTGGTCTTTGCCTGCGTGATGAGCTCGATGGTGGCCGACGCCGGCTACGTGGTGCTGACCCCGCTGGGGGCGCTGCTCTTCGCCGGGTTGGGGCGCCACCCGATCGCCGGGCTGGCCGCGGCCTATGCCGGGGTCTCCGGCGGCTTCAGCGCCAACCTGTTGATCACCGGTCTGGACCCGATGCTGGCCAGGCTCACCGGTCAGGCCGCCGAGACGCTGGACCCGGGCTACGCGGTCAACGCCACGGCCAACTACTACTTTTTGGTGGTGTCGACGATCCTGGTCACCGTGGTCTGCACCTGGGTGACGACCAAGATCGTGGAGCCGATGCTCGGGAAGTGGGACCCCTCCCAGGCCAGCGATGAGTACGGAGGTAAGGACGCGCCGGAGGAGCCGGGGGCCGAGGAGCGTCGGGCCTTCTTCATCGCGCTGGCGGTGGGCGGGGTGGTGGCCGCGGGGATCGCGTTTCTGGGCATCTGGTCGGGATCGCCGCTGCGCGATGTGGTGGAACCCGGGGAGCCGGCGGTCTCGGCGCTGCATTCCTATTTTGAGGCGGTGGAGGTCTTGATCGCGCTGCTCTTTGTGTTCCCGGGCATCGTCTACGGCGTGGTGATGAAGTCGATTAAGAGCGATAAGGACGTGGCCAAGATGGCCAGCGACACCATGGGCACGATGGGAGCCTATGTGGTGTTGGCATTTATCGCCGGGCAGTTCGTGGCCTACTTCAACTGGACGAACCTCGGGGCGATCACCGCGGTGCGCGGCGCCCAGGGGCTGGAGGCGGTGGGGCTGACCGGGATGCCTCTCTTGCTGGCATTTCTGGGGGTGTCGGCGCTGATGAACCTCTTTGTCGGGAGCGCCAGCGCGAAGTGGGCGTTTATGGCGCCGATCTTTGTGCCGATGATGATGATGATGGGCTTTAGCCCCGAGGTGGTGCAGGCGGCCTACCGGGTGGGCGATTCCATCACCAATATCATCACCCCGCTGATGCCCTACCTGCCGATCATCATCGTGTTTGCCCAGCGTTATGTGCGCGACATTAAGATGGGGACGATTCTCACGACGATGCTTCCCTACTCGGTGGCGCTGGGGATTGCCTGGACGGTGCTCTTGATCGTCTGGTTGCAGTTGGGTCTGCCGCTGGGGCCGGGCGTCTCGGCGACCTATGTGCTGCCCGGGGGTTGAGCCCCGGATGGCCCGGGGGGGCGGAGACGTTTCGCAGGTATAAAAAAACGCGCCCTTTTGGGGCGCGTTTTTTTTGGGGGCGGAGAAAGCGCGGGCGTCAGCCCGCGTCAGCGGGCCTGCTGGGTGAGGAGCTCGCGGGCGGCGTCGCGGGTGGTGGTGGTCACGCGGGCGCCCCCGAGCATGCGGGCGACCTCGTCGATGCGTTCCTCTTCGCTTAAGGGGCGAATGATCGACTGGGTGCGCTCGTCGACGAGCATCTTTTCGACGACGTAGTGGTGGTCGCTGCGCGAGGCGATCGAGGCCAGGTGGGTGATGCAGAGCACCTGATGGTCGCGGGCGGCGTGTTGAATCTTGGCGCCGACCACATCGGCGGTGGCACCGCCGATGCCGGTGTCGACTTCGTCGAAGACGTAGGTGTCGATGGTGTCGCGTTCGGCGAGCACGGTCTTGATGGCGAGCATGATCCGGGAGAGTTCGCCGCCGCTGGCGATTTTGGCCATGGGGCGCGGCTCTTCGCCGACGTTGGGAGCGAGCAAGAACTCCAGGCGATCAAAGCCGCGGGCATCCAGGGTGATGGCGGCGTCGGCCTCGCTGGCCTGGGTGGGCGGGAGTTCGGCCGGGGAAAAGTGGGGGACGAACTGGGTGCGGGCCATGTTGAGGTCGCCGAGCTCGGCTTCGACGCGGCGGCGCAGTTCGACGGCGGCCTCGCGGCGAGCCTGGCTGAGTTTACGGGCGATGACCCAGGCCTTCTGGCGGGCCTTTTCCAGGCGCGCTTCGAGTTCGTGGCCGTGTTCCTCGGCGTTGTCCAGGCGGTGGAGCTCCTCGCGCATGTGGGCGGCGTTTTCCAGGATGGCGGGGATGTCCTGGCCGTACTTCTGGCGCAGTTTCTTGATGACTTCCAGGCGTTCGATCACGGTGTCCAGGCGTCCCGGGTCGGCGTCGATGTCGAGGTCCTGATCCTGGAGGTCGCGGGCGGTCTCTTCGGCGGCGATGCGGGCCTCATCCAGGCGCTGGGCCAGGCCCTCCAGGCGCGTGTCGTAGCGGGCGGCGCGCTTGAGGGCGTCGACGGCTTCGCCCAGGCGCTCCACTGCGGAGTCCTGGCCGGCGTAGGTGTGGCGCAGGGCGGAGCGCACCGCGTCGTTGATCTTCTCGGCGTAACGCAGGCGGTCGACTTCGGCCTCGTGCTTTTCTTCCTCGCCGGGTTCCAACTCGGCGGCGTCGATCTCGACAAGCTGGAAGCGCAAAAAGTCGGCGCGGTGGAGGCGGTCGCGCACGTTTTCGTGCAGCGCTTTGAGCTCGCGTTTCAGGGTGTTGACCTGGCTGTAGGCCGCTCCCATCGTGGCGACCTGCTCGGAGAGGCCGGCGAAGGCGTCGAGGAGGCCGATGTGCTCATCGGCGCGCAGCAGGCTGTAGTGTTCGTGCTGCCCGCTGATGTCGACCAGGCCGCGGGCCAGGGAGGCCAGGTTGGCCAGGGTGGTGAGGCTGCCGTTGACGAAGACCTTGTTTCGTCCGGAGCGGCTGAGGATGCGCCGGATGATGAGTTGGCCCTCAAAGTCGATGCCCTGTTCGGCCAGACGCTGGCGCAGGCGCTCGGCGGTGATCGCCGAGGGCTCAAAGACGCCCTGGACGATGGCTTCGTCTTCATCGGTGCGAATGACCTCGGTGCTGGCGCGTCCGCCCAGCAGGAGGTTGAGCGCGTCGATGATGATCGATTTGCCGGCGCCGGTTTCGCCGGTGAGCACGGTGAAGCCCGGGCGGACGGGGATCTCGAGGTGTTCGATGATGGCGAAGTTTCGGATGACGAGGTGGGTGAGCATGGCCAGGCCCCCGGAAAAGGTTGGTCAAGAGCGCGCCCGACGCCGGGCACAGTATCCAGTCGATCAACATGCAAGCGCTTTGGCGCCCCTGCCTGCGCATAGGTTCAGGAAATAATGCACCTGCGCGCAGGTTTCAACCTGAGCGCGCAGAGAAGAGGTTGGAAAGACTCTTTGCTAAGGTGGAAGACGCTGCAGATACGCGGGGTGAGCGGGGTGCTTTGGGGGCAACGCAGAGACGAGGATGCCTGATGAGTGAGCAAGAACCGGTGGACGGTGGCCAGGTCATTGATCGGCGGCAATGGCTGGAGGTTCGGGTGGACGGGCTCATTGAGAGCCAGCGCCACGACGAGGCGATTGGTTATCTGTGTCGGCTCTTTGAGGAGCTCGACGATCCGGTGGGGCTGGCGCGCTGTGCGACGTATCTGGGGTATCTCTATTTGCTGGAGGGCGATCTGACGCGCTCGGAGCAGTGGTTGGAGCGGGCGCGGGAGCGTGATGCCGACGATCCGCATTTGAGCTACGCGCTGGGGCACGTGGCGCTGTTGCGGGGCGCGCCCTGGCGGGCGGTGCTGCGTTTTATGGAGGCCTTCGTCGAGGCGGAGGAGGCGCATGACGCCGCGGAGTTTTTGCGCAGCGGGGCCTGCGCGTTGCGCGCCGGCGGTCAGCCGGCCCCGGCGGTGAGCATGTTGCTGGGGGCGCTGGATCGGGATCTGGGCAACCCCTGGATCCTCGACGGTCTGGCCCGGGTTTATCAGGAGAATGAGCGCTGGCTGGAGAGTTTACAGGTGCTCAAGGAGCTGGGGCGAGTGGTGGCGCAGGCGGCCAGCTCGATGGTGGTGCGGCGCTCGCCATCGGCGCGCTACCTGCTGCGGGAGCGCCTGATCAGGCGCTCGGTGCGGGTGGGCGATGTGGAGGCGCGGGCCCGGGAGGTGAACCTGCAGCTGCGGCAGCGCTTTGAGGTGGTGCTTGACGGGCGTCAGCGCCGGGGGCCGACCGGGCTTGCGCCCCGGCAGTTTCCCCGGGCGCTGGGCCATCTTCTGGACGTGCTCGGTGGGGAGGAGCGGGGGCTGGAGTTGAGCGAGAGCGCGCTGGGGTTGTGGGCGCAGGCCAGCCACGAGCGCTTTGGCGATTATCTGGGGGCGGAGAGCCTGGCGGCGGCGGTGCACGTGCTGGTAGAGCGCCTGCACTGGCGGGTGCCCTCCAGCGCGCAGCGGATTGCCGCGGCCCACGGCGTGGACGAGGAGCGGGTGGGCCCGGCCGCGCGGGTGGTGGCCGGCAAGCTCGGGCTGCAGCTCTTTGATACACAGGCGATTTTTTCGGAACTCAATCTGGAGGAGCGGCGGCGCTTTGAGGCGTTGAGCCGCGCGCTCCTCTTTGGCGAAGGCTTGAGCGCGGCGCGTACGTCGGGGCCGAGTCTGGGAGGTAAGTAATGCGAGCAGTCGATCTGGTGCTCCTGGATCTGGACGGCACGGTGATTGGCCCGGATGGGCAGGTGGCAGACGAGGTCTGGGAGGCGGCCGGCCGGGCGCGGAAGGCCGGGGTGCGCCTGGGCGTGTGCACCGGCCGGGCGGCCACCGGAGTGGCGTTGAAGGTGGCCCGGCAGCTGGACGAGAGCGCCCCGCATATCTTTCATAACGGGGCGCTGATGCTGGGGGAGGGCGCCGAGGTGCAGCATTGTGAGGGGCTGGGCCCGGAGCCCTTGCAGGCGCTGGTGCGGCATGCGCGCCTGCACCGGCTGACGCTGGAGCTCTACACCGCGCACGCGATCTTTGTGGATCGCGTCTGTGAGCGCTGCGCGCATCACGCCGAGGTGCTGGGGCAGGAGGTTCAGGAGCGCGACCTGCTCAAGGTGCTGGCGCAGGAGTCGGTGGTGCGGGCGCACTGGATCGTGGCCCCGGAGGCGATCGAGCTGGCCTGCGCGCAGCATCCCTCGGGCACCGAGGTGGGGCGAGCCTCGTCGCCGGCCCTGCCGGAGAGCCTCTTTGCGAGCGTGACGCGGGCCGGGGTCTCCAAGGGCAGCGCCGCCCTGCGGGCGGCGCGCTTGTTAGGGGTGGCGCCGGCCCGGGTGATGGCGGTGGGCGACAGCCAGGGAGATGTGCCGATGCTCGAAGTGGTGGGCTGGCCGCGGGTGATGGCCGACGGCGATCCGGCGCTGCAGGAGCGCTACCCGGTGGTCTCGGCGGTGCGGGCCCACGGGGCGGCCGAGGCGCTGCGCCTGGCCGCCGGTCTCCCCGGCTGAGTCGGGCCCGGGAGGCTCAGAGGCGCAGCCCCAGCCCGCCGACCCAGTCGAGCCCGCCGCGGCCAACAGCGTCGTCCTGGGTGTACACGGTGCCGTTGCTGTCGGTGAGGGTGATGGTGCTGTAGCCAAACTCGGCCAGGATGCGGGCCTCAGCGAAGAAGAAAAATCCGTTGTCCTCACTGATCCGGAAGCGCGCGCCCGCCAGGGGGCCGATCAGGAAGGTCGTCTCGCTGAAGGAGCCCCGGGCCGGGTCATTATCGAGCGAGAGATCGAAGCTGTAGAAAGAGGGCCCGGCGGTGAGCCCCACGTAGGCGTCGAGCTGGCGAAGATCGAAGGCTTTGGCCAGGGCGTCGAAGTGCAGGGTGGCCCGACCCAGGGGGTTGGCGTACCAGGCGCTGACGTTGAGCGGGGTCAGCGCGGTCACCGCGGGGCAGAGGATGCAGTAGCCCATGTTCACCGTGGCACCGATGCCCAGGGTCATGCCTTCTCCCAGGGGGATGAGGCCGAACTCGGCGCCCGGCTCCAAAAAGAGGTAGAGCCCGGAGCTGAGCCCGCCGGAGAGGGTCATGTCCAGGGTGCCCAGGTTAAACCCCAGCTCGTTGGTGTCGGAGATGGTGACGTCCGGGCCGGTCGTGGTGGCGCTGGCGTGGTTGGGAGAGGGCTCAGCGGGTTGCTGCGCGGCGGCGGTGGCGGTCAGAAAGAGGGTGACGGTGGCGGCCAGCGCGGCGGTGGCTCGGGTGAGGTGGCGCATCGTGGAGGTCCCCTTCGGTCAGATCGGTGGAGGGCGACGCGATGAGAGCGCGGCGCCCGAAGAAAACGCAAAGTCTGGTGCGGGGAGGGTAGCGCGAGGCGAAGGCAAGTCAATGGGTTTTGAGGGAGGGGCAAGGTGTGGTTGGAGAGGGCGGCAAAGGGGCAGGAGGGCCGGGGTGGGGCGTGGGGGATGTGCGGGAGGTAGCGAGGGGAGTTGAAGTGGAGGTGCGGGAACGCCAAAGCCCGCGCCACCTGCAAGAGGTGGGGCGGGCCTGGGAAGACGAAGCGCGGCGGTCGCGCGTCAGTGGCGAGGGCCGATGTCTTCGAGGATGTCGCCGGAATCGTCGCTCTCGTCAAAGCCTGCGGCCCGGGCTTCGGGCTGGGGGGCTTCTGTGGGTGGCGGCTCGGCGGGGGCCTGCTGCGGAGCGCTTTCGACGGCCTCCTCCCGGGGCGGGAGCGTCTCGCCAACGACCCGGCGGTAGAGGTAGCGCGCGCCCATGGAGGCGCCCATGCCGGCGACCAGCGCCGCCGGGCCCATGGAGCCGGTGATCATGTAGGCGGCCAGGGTGCCCGCGGTGCCCGAGGAGCTGGTCAAAAAGCCGCAGCCCGCCTCGGAGCCGGCGTGAATCACGGCCTGCTTGCCGTCGATGCGTCCCTGGCGTACCGCCTGCAAGGCGTTCATGCCGCCCAGGGCGCCGTCGACCACCGCGCCGGCGACGCCAGCGCGGCCGCAGATCACCGCCAGATCGCGTATCGGCCCCGACGAGATGACGAAGCGAGCTGATTGCATCATGGGGGCCTGCGCGACGAGCGCGGCGGTGTGGGCCGCGCCCTGGCGAGTGCTGACCACCGAGGTGCGTACCGAGCGCAGCGCGGTCTCACCGGTGGCACGGCGTGCCGATCGGCGCAGGCTGCGCCCCAACTTACCCAGTCCTTCCATGAAGCGATCGGACATACCTTCCTCGTAGCTGCGACAGGATATGGTCAGGTGGATGCCGGAGCTTGCAAGCCGCCGGGTGACGACTATGCTCCAACCATCAATGTAAGCAACGCCTGCGGCGCTGACAAATTCCCCCCGGCGTGGCGCTCGGTGCCCCCGGACTTCCTCTTTTTGGTTTGCTGGAGCAACGCGATGTTTGTGCTGCGCGATGTACGCCCCGATGATCTCGACGAGCTGGAACGCCTGGCCCACCACCTCAACACGCTCAATTTGCCGGCGGATCGCCAGAAGCTGGCCGCAACCATCGCTGAGAGCCAGGAGAGCTTTGCCGGGGAGCGGCCCCATCATGCGCGTCAGTACGTCTTTGTGATGGAAGACACCGCGGCCGGGCGCCTGATCGGCACCTCGATGATCATCGCTCAACACGGCAGCTTCGAGCGGCCGACGGTGTACTTTGAGGTGCGCCAGGAGCAGAAGTACTCCCAGACCCTGGCCCGGTACTTCGTGCACCAGGTGTTGCAGCTGAGCTTTAACTACGATGGTCCCACCGAGATCGGGGGCCTGATTCTGGATCCGGCCTATCAGGGGCACGGGATGAAGCTGGGTAAGTTGCTCAGCTTTATGCGTTTTTTGTTCATTGGGCGTCGCCGGGACTGGTTCCGCGACGCGATCATCGCCGAGCTGCTCCCGGAGCTAAACCCCGACGGCACCAGCGATCTCTGGGAGTGCCTGGGGGCGAACTTTACCGAGCTGGAGTATCGGGAGGCCGATCAGCTCAGCCGCCAGAATGTGGAGTTCATTCGCAGTCTTTTTCCGCAGACGCCGATTTACACCGCGCTTTTGCCGGCGCATGTGCGCGAGAAGATCGGGGTGGTCGGCGGGCCGACACGTCCGGTGGAGAAGATGCTGCGCTCCGTTGGCTTTGAGTGGGATCGCAGCATTGATCCCTTCGACGGGGGCCCCACCTTTGTGTGCCCCACCGAGGAGTGCCGGCTGATTCAACGCACTCATGAGGGGATGTTCGCCGGCAGCTTCCAGGACGCGGAGGAGGCTGAGGGCGAAGCGCTGGTGAGTGTGGAGCGCCCCGGGGCCCGGGGCTTCCAGGCCACGATTGCCCGTTACCGCCGGGCGCCTCGTGGTTACGAGCTGCATGCGCCGGTGGCGCAGGCGCTGGGCCTGCAGCCCCGGGAGACGCTGGGGATGTTGGTGCTCAGTGGTCGGGAGATCGACGATCTGTGGAGGGGGCGCTGGGAGGATCAGGGGGGGGAGGAATAAGGGGGCGTGGAGGGAAGTGGCGAGGAAGCGGATGGCGAGGGGAGGGGCATGTCTGGCGAGCTGATGGCAGGTGAGGGCCCCGGGGCCGAGGGGCTTTTGTCCGGGGAGATGATTGCCGGGCGCTACGTGGTGCGGCGGCGGCTGGGCGCCGGGGGGTTTGGGGCGGTCTACCAGGCGCGGGATCGTCTGCTGGATGAAGACGTGGCGCTGAAGGTGCTGGAGCACCAGGGCCCGATCATCGAACAGCGCCATGTCTGGCGCGAGGCTGCGATTTTGCGAGTTCTGGATGTGCCCGGGGTGGTGCAGCTGCGCGACGAAGGGATTGATCGCGGGCGCTACTTTCTGGTGATGAACTACGTCGCGGGCGCGCCCTTCCCGGGCCGCGGGGTGTACGGCTGGGAGGGGCTGGCGATGCGGGTGCGCAGCCTGCTCAAGGTGCTGGCGCTGGTGCACAGTCAGGGGGTGGTCCACGGCGATTTAAAGCCCGGCAATGTGCTGGTTGACGATGGGGGGCGGGTGACTCTGCTGGATTTCGGGGTGGCCAGCTCGCAGGGGCTGAGCAGGCAGGGCGGCGACGTGGTCCGGGGCACCCCGGTGTATCTGGCGCCGGAGCAGTGGCGAGGCGAAGCGCCGACGCCGCGCAGCGATCTTTACGCGGTGGGGGTGATGATCTACGAGGCGCTGGTGGGGCGCCGCCCCTACCAGGGGGATTCGGCTTCGCAGCTCAGGCGCAGCGTGCTCCTGGACCCGCTGCCGGAGTGGCAGCCCCGCGTCGGCGGGGTGCCCGATGAGGTGGAGGCGCTGGTGTATGGGCTGCTGGCGCGCGACGCCGAGCGACGCCCGGCCAGCGCCCCGCAGGCCCTCTCGATGTTTGCCGCCGGCCGCCAGCGTTTTCAGGAGGTGGAGTGGCCGATGCTCGGGCGTGACGCGGACTTTTCCCGGGTGGAGGCGGCCATTGAGCAGCGTCAGCCCATTGACGTGGTGGGGCCGGCCGGGTCGGGGCGCTCGCGTCTCCTCGATGCGATCGAAGAGGTGTACCTGGCCCGCGCCGAGCGGGCGGTACGGCGGGTAGCCTGGGGGAAGCGCCCGCTGGAGAGCCTGTGGGCGTTTGGCGTCGACCAGAGCGCGCCGGGGCGCTCCTTTGATGAGGTCGCTCGCCAGGCGCGGGAGCGGGTCGAGGCCTTCTTGCGCCAGGGCGGGGTGGTGCTTGTCGATGACCTGGAGCGCATCGATCGCTGGTCGCGGGAGCTCCTGGTGGCCGCCCGGCCCCGCGGGGCGATGGTGCGGGCGCTGCTTCCGGAGCAGGCTGCTGCGCCGCGGGTGGAGCTCTGCGATTTAAGCCCGGAGCAGCTTCAGGGGCTCTTTTGCGGTCATGAAGAGGTGTTCGGGTTGCGCAGCGGGGGGGCGCGCGAGCTCTGGCGGCGTACGCTGGGACGTCCGGCGCGGGTGGTCCAGGAACTCGATGACTGGATCCGGGTCGGGGTGGCCCGGGCGGTGGGGTCCCGGGTGCAGCTGGAGCCGGCCGCGCTGAGTCGTCTGCGTGCCGGAGCCCGAATCAGCGTTCAGCGCGCCGAGCTGGCGCCCCAGCTGCCGTCACGGGGGCCGCGCCGGGATCTGCTGGCGTGGTTGACCCTGGCGCATCCCCTGCGCGACTCCGGGGTGATCGCCGGCCTGACCGGACGCACCCGCTGGGAGGTGCAGGCCGAGATCGCCGACCTGACGCGTCAGGGGCTGCTGCCCGATGCGGGGCAGGGGGATGTGATCGTGCCGGCCTTCGACGCCCTCTTTGTCGACTGGCAGCTCGATGCGCGGCGTCGGGCCCATCAGAAGATCGCCGAGGTGTTGCCCCCGGGACATGCCCGGCGTTTTTCGCACCTGGTGCAGGCCGGCAACGCTTTGGAGGCTGCTGAGGAAGCCTGCCTGCTGGCCGAGGAACTCGACCGCAATGGCGAGGTGGGCCGGGCGCTGGCCATTCTCGACGAAGGATGGGCCGCGCTCCGGCTTTGTCCGGAACGCGGTCGTGCGAAGCGAGAGGCGCTCTTTTTGTGTTGGGCGAAGATCGCGCTGGCCACCGGTGCTCCCCGCGATCTGGAGCGGTTGCTCTCGGCGATGGAGCGCGCTGGCGAGCCGGGGGCATCTGGCGAGCATCTGGAGCGCCTGGTGCGCGCGGCGATCTTGAGCATGCAGCTTCAGGGGCCCACCGCGCTGGAGACGCTGGATGCGGTGGAACCTTTTGAGGATCCGGAGCTGGAGTTGCACCGCCAGCGCTACCGCCTGCAGGCCTCCTGGGGGTGTGAGCGCGAGGCTGGCGAGCAGGTCATGGACGCGATTGAGACCTGGGCGCGCGCTCACGACTGCTCCGAGGTGCAGGGGACGGTGCGGGGCTGGAAGGGGCTGATCTGCTATCGTCAGGGCCGCTTTGCAGACGCCGCCACCTTACACAGTGAGGCGGCTCGCCTTAAACGTCGGGTGAGCGCCCGTCTTTCTTCGGCGCTCAATGCGGCCACGGCGCTTCTGGAGTGCGATGAGCTGGAGCACGCGGAGCACCTGATCACCCAGGCGCTGCGTCTGGCCGAGCGTCGTCGCCAGGCGATCTACGTGGTCCGGGCCCGGGTGATGCTGCGTCGGCTGGCGTATCGTCGCGACGAACTCAGTCGGGCCGATGAGGACTTCATTGCCGCGGCGCGTGAGTTGGCGCCACCGGAGCTCGATGGGCTGATGTCGCTGGTGGAGGCGGCGATGGCTTTTCGACGCGGGGAGCTGGAGTCGGCCCATCTGCACGCGATGGGGGCCTACCAGGCCTGGAGTCGCACGGGAAATCAGTGGGGCGCCTGCCTGGCGCAGGCGCTGGCCTGCCACTGTGGCCGGGATACGGACTGGGTGGAGCTGGGAGATTTGATAGTCCGGGCGCAGGCCTGCCATCTCCCGCGTATTGGCGCGCAGATCATCGGGCTGGTGGCGCCGCTGGTTGAAGTGGTGCCGGATTCGGCACGCCAGTGTGTGCTGCAACTGGCCGCGGAGATGACTGCGGCGCAGCGCCAGGCGCGTCGCGAGGTTTTAAGTGTGCAGGAGGTGCTCGACGCGCTGGGAGCGAAAGGCTGAGCGGATTGGCTGGGTGAGGCGGCCCGGCGCGGGCCGGGCCGCCTCACCTCTCAGAGTGTAGGTCAGATCCCGCCCCAATTAACCTGGGTCTCGATGATGCAGTGGTGCGCGGGATTGGCCGGCGCGAGGTGCTCTCGGCTCCATTTCCCGAACGCTTCAGGCGAGGTGAAGTCTACCGGGATGCGCTCAAAGCTCAGGGTTTGACCCATGGGCACATCGAAGGGAAAGGCGACGGAGTCTTCGGCCACAAAGTAGGCGGTGCGGTTGTTAAAGGTATCCAGCGTAAACCAGCCATAGCCCAGCGTGACTCCGTTGAGGGAGATCTCGTAGCTTCCCGAATCGATCTCCATCACGCCGGGGTTGTTCATTGCGGTTCCATAGGTCATCAAAGGCATAGCGCACTCCTGGCATGCATCATTGAAATCCAGTCCCCTCCCACCGCCACTCGGTGTGAAGATCTCTACGATAGCGGTCTGAGTTCCGGCTGAAAAGCGCTATGTCCGGGCGGGGCGTCCCGGCAGGTGTGACCAGGTCAGCTCGGTGTCCCAGATCTCCGGGGCCGAGGCCTCAAAGGGATCGACGGAGAGGCCGATGATATCGGCGAGGTAGCCCGGGCGAAGTGCGCCGAGCTGGTGCTCGCGATGCGAGGCGTAGGCCGCTCCGTAGGTGTAGGCGGCGAGGGCCTCTTGCCGGCTTAACGCGTGCTCGGGGCGAAAGGGGCGCGCGTCGTAGCCCTGGCGCGTGAGCGCGGTGGCGATGCCGTGCCAGGGGTTGGGATCGTCGATCGGGTAGTCGCTGCCGGCGGCCAGGAACGCCGGAAAGAGATCGCGCCAGGCGAAGAGGCGCTCCAGCTGGTGGTCAAAGAGGCGTCGGGGAGCCCAGGGCACGTCGCTGCGCAGGTGGATGGGTTGAATGCTGGCGATGACGTCGAGCTCGGCAAAGCGGGAGCGATCTTCGGTGGCCAGGAGCTGGGCGTGTTCCAGCCGGGGGCGCAGGCGTTGGCGCAGCGGGGCCGGGACCCGTTCAAAGGCGTCGAGCACCGAGCGGGCCGCCGCATCGCCGATGGCGTGGACGGCCACCTGCCAGCCGGCGGCCATCAACTCAGGGATGCGTTGGCTGAGGTAGCCCGGCGCCTGGGTCTGCAGGCCCTGGCCGCCGGTGCGGTAGGGCTGGAGCATCCAGGCGCCGGCCGAGCCCAGGGCGCCGTCGGCAAAGAACTTCAGGGTGCCCACGCGGTGGCCCCGGGCGTCGGCCGCCCGGGGGCCGCGTGCAAGCAGGTGCTCAAGCAGGGGAGAGGTGGCGTCCATCCAGAAGTCGACCCGCGAGGGGAGGTCGCCTTCGGCGATGAGCGCGTCGACCAGCTCCAGGCGCTCCAGGGAGGTGAACGCCATGGAGCAAAAGCTCACGCCATGATCGAGGAGCGTGTGGGCGGTGCGATGAAAGAGCAGGCGATCTTCGTGGGCGTCGGCCGCCGGTAAGGCGCGCAGTACCGGGTTCATGGCGTGGTCGACAAGCACCCCGGTGAGCCTGCCCTCGGCGTCGCGTTCGGCCAGCCCGCCGCTGAAGTCGTGCCCCCGCTCGTTGAGCCCGGCCTGGCGCAGCGCTTCGGAGTTGACCCAGAGGGCGTGAGCGTCGACGCGGTGGAGGCAGACCGGGCGGTTGGGAAAGAGCTGGTCCAGAAGGGTCAGACTCAGAGGGTGGTCATCCTCAAAGTTGTTCTCGTCCCAGTTGGTGCCCACGACCCAGCCATCCGGGCGCAGGGGAGCCTGGCGCAGACGCTCCACGATCGCCCGGGCACTGAGCCCGCGCAGGTCGATGGTGTGCGCCCGCAGCCCGGCGCCCCACAGGTGAATATGCGCGTCGCCCAGGGCCGGCATCAGGCAGGCCGCCTGTGGCTGCACGATCGGGGCGGAGGTCGCGGCCCGCGCGCGGGCCTCATCGCCCCTGGCCACCACGTGCTCACCTTCGATGAGCAGCGCGTCGGTGAAGGTGCCGGTCGGATCGAGGTAGATGCGGGGATGGAGGATCAACATCGCGCAGGGCCCTCTGGAGCATAGGGAAAGGTGGCGGGCGACGACCCGCACAGAAACACAGATTGTCGCTGTGACGCAATCGTGCCACGGTCCGGAACAACGCGTGTGTCACACAACGCTGCAACCAGGAATGTTCCATGATCATTGATGCGCACGTTCACCTGATCGGGCTGCGACCCGAAAACGGCTGCTACCTCAGCCCGCGACTCTCCGGAGGCTGGGCTTATCAATGGCTCACACGAGCGCTGGGCATGGCCGGCGTGGGGCGCGATGAACTCGATGGTGCCTACGCCAACCAGCTCACCGCCTGGGTGGATGAGAGCACGCTGGATGCGGCCTGTCTGCTGGCCTTTGATGCGGTCTATGATGAGGCCGGGGCCTACGATCATGAGCGCACCCAGGTGTACATCTCCAACGACTACCTCTTTGACGTCTGTGCGCGCTCGGAGAAACTTTTACCCATTGCCTCGGTGAATCCGCAGCGTCGCGATGCCATCGACGAGCTGGAGCGCGTGGTGGAGCAGGGCGCGGTGGCGATCAAGCTCCTGCCCAACTCTCAGGACATTGATCTGGCTCGCCCCACCTATCGGGGGTTCTGGGAGCGCATGGCGAAGCTCGACGTGCCGCTCCTGACCCATACCTCCTTTGAGCACACGATCCCGCCGATCAACCAGGCCTGGGGGCGGCCGGCGAAGTTGATTCTCCCGTTGGACTGTGGCGTGAGGGTCATCGCCGCGCATTGCGCGGGCAGCGGTGTGGTGCATCCCTTTCGCGAGGATTTTGATGACTGGCGGGTAATGCTGGAGCGTTTCCCCAACCTCTATGGCGACATCTCGGCGATGGCCTCGATCTCGCGTTTCCCCTATTTGCAGCGAGTCTTGGACGACGAGCTCGCCCGCCGTCGCGTGATCCTCGGCAGTGATCATCCGGTGCCGGCCAACCCCTGGGTGTTTGCTCGCCGGCTGGGCTGGCAGCGGGCTCGGCAGATTCACCAGATTGCTAATCCCCTGCAACGCAACCTGGAGCTTTTTGCCGCGATGGGGGTCGATGAGGCGATGCTGCGCCGGGGCGCACAGGTGCTGCGCCTGCCCCGGGAGTTTGCGACGCGTCCAAAGACCGCCGGCAGCGGAGCCGGGCGATGAGGGAGCCTGATCCACGTGAGACACCGCTGGTGCTGACCATTGCCGGAACCGATCCCAGCGGGGCGGCCGGCATTCAGGTCGATCTGCAGGTAATGCGTGACTTTGGGTGTCATGGGATCAGCGCGATCACGGCTCTGGTATGCCAGAACACCGCCGGGGTGCGCGGGTTTGAAGCCGTGAGTCTGCCCACGTTGCAGGGGCAGTTGGCGGCGATTTTCGATGATTTTGATCTTCAGGCGATCAAAATTGGCATGGTTCCCTCCGGAGCCAGCTTCGAGGTCATTGCCGCGTTTCTGGAAGACACCGGGGGAAGCATCGACGTGGTGCTCGACCCGGTGTTGGCCAGCGGCGACGGCCGCGCTTCGCTGCACGCCGAGGGGTGGTTTGAGGGGCTGGAGCGGGTGCGGCCCTACGTCTCCCTGCTCACTCCCAATGCCGAGGAGGCCCGGGCCATTCTGGGAGGCTCCCCGCTGGAGGAGGGCCCGGCGCTGGCCCGGGCGCTGGTCGCTCAGGGTTGGTCGCGGGTCCTGGTCAAGGGCGGTCATTTGCCGGCGCGGGCCGACGGCGGGGTGGTCGATGTGCTTGCCGACGCCACTGGCGAGCGCAGTTTTGAGCCGCTTCCCCGCTGCGAGGCCGATGTGCGTGGCACCGGGTGCCAGCTGGCCTCGGCGATCGCCTGCGCCCGCACCCGCCACGCCGACTGGGCGCAGGCCATCGACCAGGCCCGGCGCTATCTCAACGAGCTGCTCCATCGTCAGGCCCGCGTCATCGGTCGCGGTCGTCCGGTGGTGGTGCGGGCGAAGCCGCCTGAGGGGTAAGCCCTCTTCGGGCACGAAATCCGGCGCAGGGCCTGCTTTATTCGGGGCCGGCGCTGTGTTAGAAGAGCGCGATTCGGGTGGTGATTTTCCAACCTATGAACTGCTAAGGAGTGCCGCTGTGGGCAAGGACTTTAAAGACACCCTCAACCTCCCCTCGACCGACTTTCCGATGCGCGCCAATCTGGCCGGGCGCGAAGAAGCACGCGTGAGCTGGTGGCAGGACGAGGGGATTTATCAGGCGTGGGTGGAGCGCGGTAAAGCCGAGGGCTGGCCCCGCTTCATTCTTCACGACGGCCCTCCCTACGCCAATGGCACCCTGCACCACGGCCATATTCTCAACAAAACGCTCAAAGACTTTGTGGTGAAATTCCGCAACATGGCCGGCGAACTCTGTGAGTACGTGCCCGGGTGGGATTGCCACGGGCTGCCCATTGAGCACCAGGTGGATAAGGAGCTCGGCAAAAAGAAGCGCGAGATGACCAAGGTCGAGATTCGCCAGGCCTGCCGCGAGTACGCGCAGCGCTTTGTCGACATCCAGCGCACCGAGTTCCAGCGGGTGATGGGGTTTGGGCAGTGGGATGATCCCTACCTGACCATGTCCTACGATTATGAGGCGACCACGGTGCGGGAGCTCGGCCGCTTCTTTGAGAAGGGCATCGTCTACCGCGGATTCAAGCCGGTGCACTGGGACTGGGCGGCGCAGACCGCTCTGGCCGAGGCCGAAGTCGAGTACGACGCGTTCACCACCGAGCACGTCTACGCGAAGTTCCCCTTTGAAGAGCTTCCCGAAGCGCTTCGGGCCCGGGTGGGTGAGCGCCAGACCTTTGCGGTGATCTGGACGACCACGCCCTGGACCCTGCCGGCGAACCTGGCGATCGCGCTCAATCCCGACCTCACCTATCAGCTGGTGGCGGTCGGCGATGAGGTTTACCTGATGGCCGAGGGGCGTCGCGAGCAGGTGCTCAAGGATTGCCGCATCGAGGAGTCTGAGGTCCTGGCCAGCTTTGAGGGTCGCGAGCTGGTTGGCGAATTGGGCGAGGGGCGGGGCCTGAAGGCGCGCCATCCCTGGCTGGAGCGCGATTCGGTGCTGCTGCCGGCAGATTACGTCACCCTGGAGCAGGGCACCGGTTGTGTGCACACCGCTCCGGGCCACGGTCAGGAAGACTTTGAGCTGGGCCGCCAGTTTGGTCTGGGGATTCTCTGCCCGGTCGACGAGTACGGGAAGTTCCGTGGGGCCGAGGTCGAAGAGTTTGTCGGCACTCAGGTCTTTAAGGCCAACCCGGTGATCCAGCAGAAACTTGCCGACCTGGGGATGCTGCTGAATGCGCCGGGCGACAAGGTGACCATCGATCGCTATCCGCATGGCTGGCGCAGCAAGAAGCCGGTGATCTTCCGGGCCACCGAGCAGTGGTTTGTGGCCATGGAGCCCCAGGCGGCCGGTCTGGAGGAGGGCTTTGAGCTTCGTAAGGCCGCGCTCGAAGAGATCGAAAAGATCAACTGGGTGCCGCAATGGGGCCGCGATCGCATCCACGGCATGGTGGTCGGGCGTCCGGACTGGTGCATCAGCCGCCAGCGTAGCTGGGGCGTGCCGATCACGGTGATGTACTGCCGGGCGTGCAACGAGGCGTTGGCCACGCGTGAGATCGCCGATCATGTGGCAGATCTGGTCGAAGACCACGGTGCAGATGTGTGGTTTGAGCGCGACGCCTCCGAGCTGGTGCCCGCGGGCACGGTCTGTCCGGCGTGTGGCGGCGATGACTTCCGCAAAGAGGAAGACATCCTCGATGTGTGGTTCGACTCCGGCGTCTCCTGGTCGGCGGTGCTCGACCGCAAGCTGGGGATCGGCACGCAGGCCGATCTCTACCTGGAAGGCAGCGATCAGCATCGCGGCTGGTTCCAGTCCAGTCTGCTGGCCTGCCTGACCTCCCGCGGTCACTCGCCCTACAAGACCTGCCTGACCCACGGCTTTGTGACCGATGAAGACGGGCGCAAGTACTCCAAGTCGAGCAAGAACTTTGAGCCGCCGCAGCGGATGATCGATCAGTACGGCGCGGAGATCCTGCGTCTGTGGGTCTCGGCGGTGGACTACCGCGGTGACATCACTCTCTCCACCGAGATCCTCAAGCGCGTCTCGGACGCCTACCGCAAGGTGCGCAACACCTTCCGCTTCCTGCTGGGCGGGCTGGAGGGCTTTGAGCCTGGCGAGGCCCTGGCGCTGAGCGAGCTCGAAGAGATCGATCGCTGGGTGCTCCATCGCACCGCCGAGGTGCTTGAGCGCATTGAGGAGGCCTACCGCGGCTACCAGTTCCACACGATTTACCACACGCTGGTGCACTTCGTGACGGTCGACCTTTCCAACGTCTATATGGATGTGACCAAGGATCGAATGTACTGCGAGGCGCCGGGCTCCCGTGAGCGCTTGAGCGGTCAGACGGCGTACTGGCTGGTGATCGATGCTCTGGTGCGGGCACTTGCCCCGATCCTCTCGTTCACCTGCGAGGAGGCCTGGGAGCATCTGCCCCACGGGGAAGATGCCGAGAAGAGCGTGTTTTTGGCGGGCTTCCCTACGCATACCGCCGCCTGGAAAGACGCGGCTCTCGGGGAGCGCTGGGAGCGCCTCCTGGAGGTGCGCCAGGAGGTTCAGAAGGCCATGGAAGAGAAGCGCGCGCGTAAGAAGGGCGAGCGTAAAGAAGGGCAAATCGGCAGCAGTCAGGAGGCGCATGTGACGGTGGGCGCGTCTGGCGAGACCCTGAGCCTGGTACGCAGCTACGAGGAGCAACTTCCGGCGCTTTTCATCGCCAGTGAGGTCGTGATCGAAGAGGCCGCGCCGAGCGAAGGGAAGATCGTGGAGGTCGGGGTGGTTCCGGCTTCAGGGCAAAAGTGCCCCCGTTGTTGGAACTTCTGGATTCAGCCGGGCAGCGACGCTGAAGTCTGCCCGCGCTGCGCCCACGTGCTGGAGGTGATCGAGGGATGAAAAGCCAGTCCATGTGGAAATACGGACTCTTCGCGATGATCGTGGTCATTGGCGTAGCGCTCGACCAGTGGTCGAAGTGGTACGCTGAGAGCTGGCTCGCTACGGAGCGCCCGGGATTCTTCTCGCACCCGATTGTGCTGGAAGTTCCTCAGGAGGCGGAGGGCACGACGGTCGAGGAGTACCTGGGGCAGACCTTTGAGGCGAATTCGCCGGAAGAGGTCAAGGCCATGGCGCAGCTCTACACTCGGACAGAAGACGGTGTGCACCTGCGGCCCGAAACCGAGTTGGAGGCCGGGCAGATCATCGAGGTGACCAATCGCGATGTCACCGTGATCGAGGGGTACTGGGACTTTCAGTACACCCGCAATCCGGGCGCGGCCTTTGGGCTTTTTGCCGATAAAGATAGCGAGTTCCGAAAACCCTTCTTTCTGGGGGTGAGCCTGCTGGCGGTGTTGATCATCCTGGGGCTCTTGCGCGGGGTTCAAAACGACCAGAAGCTGCTTTTGTGGGCGCTGGCGCTGATCGCCGGTGGCGCGCTGGGGAACTTCATCGACCGGGTGCGCTACGGTTACGTCACGGACTTCATCGTCTGGAAGTACACTGACGTCTATCGCTGGCCGACCTTTAACGTGGCCGATGCCCTGATCTGTGTGGGTGTGGCGTTTATGGTCATTGAGATGATTCGCGATATGCTCCGCGAGCGCAATCAGGCTGGCGAGGCGATCGAGATCGAGGCGCAGGCCTGAGCAAGGCCTGGTGCCGAGAGCTAAAACACCATTAAAAAAGCCGCCCCGAATCTTCGGGGCGGCTTTTTTAATGGTGGTAGGTGAACCGGGGGATCAGCCAAGCTGATCGAGGAAATCGATCTCGACCTCGTCGCCGAGCCGGTCGAGCAGAAAGCGGCGGAAATCGTCACGGATCTGCACCTCGACCTGTCGGATGCGTTCTTTGGAGACGCCCCAGTATTCGCCCAAATCCACCAGGCTGCGGGGGTCTTCGGCGATCATGCGATCGAACCAGATGGTCATCTCCCGTTCGTCTTCCAGGCTCTGGCCGAAGGCGTTGATGGCCTCGCGCAATCGGCTGGCCAGGTCGTAATCGGTGACCAGAGATTCGGGGTCGGCCGATTCCGACTGCATCAGCTCCCCGATGGTGGTCTTTTCGTGACCGGGGGCCTGAGCGTCGAGGTAGACCGGGGGCGCGTCGAGTTGAGCGGCCACGCGCACCACTTCGCTTTCGTCGACGTCGAGGTAGTCGGCGATCAGGGCCGGAGTGGGGTTGGGGTGGCCCTGACGCATCAACTCCCGGCGCGCCTTTTTGAGGTTGTAGAAGAGCTTTCGGCCGGCGCGGGAGCTGCCGATTTTGACCGGGTGGAGATGATTCATCAGGTAGTTGAGAATCATCGCCCGAATCCAGTACTGGGCGTAACTGGTGAACTTGACCCCGCGGTAGGGATCGTAGCGGGTGACGGCTTCGGCCAGGCCGACGTTGCCCTCCTGGATCAGGTCCAGCAGGTTGGTCCAGCGCCGCTGGTATTCCCTGGCGAGTTTTACGACCAGGCGCAGGTTGGTGAGGATGAGCATCTTGCCGGCGTTGCGGTCGTCTTCGTTGACGTAGCGCTCGGCCAACTCTTGTTGTTCCTCGGCCGGCAGCGGCTCAATGTAGTTGAGTCGGGCCAGGTACGCGGTGAGTGGATCGGCGCTGGCCGGAAGGTTGAGGTTGGAGCCACGCATCATCGGCAGGCTCAGGTCTCCGAAGAGTTCGGAGACGTCGCGCAGCGAGCCCGCGTCGAGGGCCATATCCTCGTCGCTGCCCTTAATGCGGGCGCCTTTGCGCGTGGGCTTGTCAACGAGCACCTCTACCTTAGGTTGAGTGGACTCATTAGGTTTTGGATGTTGGGTAGCCATAAACTCGATACCCCCTGGCGATAGTCGCCCAGCCCCGGGTGTATCGAATCCCCGGGGAGGACCTACAAGCGATCTCTACTGCAAGAGATGCGCAGTCGAGGATCGACGTTTCAAAGAACTTCGCACTGAAAACACCACAGCCATGCGATCTATTCGACATCGCGGCGGCGCTCGGAGGCTCGAAGCCCGAGACGACGATCAAACTACAAAGCTAAACACCGACCGGTGGCGAACAGACCTTGGCAGAACGACGTCGGCGACCGGGTACCGCTGCACGAGAGACGCGCGGGACTTCCGCCACCTTACACCCGGCGAACGCGGGCTCCGGGCGGCGTACTTCTACGGCGAGGAGGAAGGCTCTAAGCCTAGGCGAAGAGGGGAGGGGCGTCGAACGAAAGTTTTCCCCATCCCCTGTTCAGGTGTGTTTGTGGGGCAAGTGATTAAAAATACACCGAAAATCCGCCGGAGATGTAGCCAAAGCTGGAGCTCTGGTTGAGGTCGTGGCGGTAAGAGAGATCGAGGCCCGCAGCCTGAGAGCGCCAGCCGAATCCGGCGGTGATCAGGTTTCTTTCAAAGAATCCCTGGCGCTCAAATCCCAGACGCAGCGGAATGGCTCCGGCGGCCACATATTCGGCCCCGACTCCGAAATCGAAGAGGGGATCTTCGGCCGAGCTGATGTCGACAAAAGCCTGTCCGGTGAGATGGAAGGTGGAGACCGTTCCCAGGCCAAAGCCGCCGCCAATGCGGGTGGGGGCGGCACCGCGGCAACGGGCATCGTTGCGGCAGGGATCGATGAGGTTCTGGCCGTTGATGCCGAGGTGCAAAAACTCGGTGACGCGGAACATCGCCCCGACATCGACAGTGAAGCCTTTGAAGAGCACCTGGCTGTCTTCGTTGTCGGGATCTTCGGGGAGGGAAGAGTCGGTGTAGTGCATGTAGCGCCCGCCGACTCCCAGGGAGATGCGCTCAGGGATCACCGGGACGGCTGCGGCGGCGCGAACGTCGTGGCCGGAGAGATCGGCGTGATCTTCGGCCCCGAAGTAATAGGAGTAACTCACGCCGGCGGCGATCTGCGGGTTGGTTTTGCTGTCGGCGATGCCCGCGCTCAAGAGCCCCCCCTGGGGGGTGTAGGTAAAGGCACCGTCCAGGATGTACATCTCACCGCGGGCCAGGCCCGCCGGGTTATGGTAGAGGCTGTCGACGCCGGCGGCGATCGGGGTCAGGGCGTTGCCCATTCCGGTGGCGCGTACCCCGGAGTAGGTCTCGGGGAGAGGATCGGCCTGTTGGGCAAGAGCAAGGGAGGCGGGCGCCGTCACCGCGAGCGCGGCGGTCAGGAGGCTGGCGCGTTTGAGCATCTTCATCGTGTTCCCGGTGATCGTGGTGGATCGGCATCAAGGTGCGGGGAGTGATACCTGAAAGTCGTCGCCCGCGGCAACCGTGGCGGCGTTGCGCCCGCTCAGCGGGCGCGGCGAGTATGACGCAGAGCATCGGGCGGATCTTCACCGCGAATCAGGGCTTCGAGCCCCAGGGCGGTCAGGGGGGCCAGGAGGATGCCGTTGCGGCCATGTCCCACCGAGAGGTGCAGGCCCTGGACCGGGGTGGGGCCCAGCGTGGGGAGATTGGAGAGGGAGACGGGGCGAAAGCCCACCCACTGATCGAGGATCGGGGCGTCGTAGATGCCCGGGAGGGTCTCCCAGGCGCCGCGCAAGAGTTCAAACACGCCGCCGGCAGTCAGCCGGGCATCGAATCCCCGCTCTTCACTGGTGGCGCCGATCACCAATTCGCCATCGGCTCGCGGGACCAGGTAGGCATCGGGGGCGCGGATGACATGCTGGCACAGTGGTGGGTCACCTGACCCCACCACGATGACCTGGCCGCGCACCGGGCGCACGTGCGGGAGGAGTCCGGGGGGCATGCCTTTAAGCTTGCGTGACCAGGCGCCGGTGGCCACCAGGACATTCGGGGCGTCGACGTGGGTGCCGTCGGCCAGGGTCACGCCGAGCACGCGGGAGTGATCCTCGCTTAAGCGCAGCGCATCGACCGCGGTGTGTTCGTGGAGTTTGCCGCCGTGGGCCTGGAGCGCGCGTCCCAGCGCGGCGACCAGGCGTCGGGGGTGCACCTGATGATCGTAGGGGCAGAAGAGCGCCAGGTTAATAGTGGGTGAGAGCCCGGGCTCCAGTTTACGGGCCTGATCGCCGCTGAGGCGCTCCACCGGAAGCTCCAGGCGTTGATGAAAGCGGTGCAGGTGGGCCAGGGCTTCATCATCGTCGCGATCGATGCCCACCACCAGGGTGCCCCGGGTGCGGTAGTCAACATCGAGGCCGCTTTCTTCCTCGAGTTCGCGGACAAAGTCCGGGTAGAGCGCCAGGCTGGCCTGTCCCAGGGCCAGCTGCGCTTCTTCTTCGAAATGGGCCTCGGCGGCCGGGGCGAGCATCCCGGCGGCGCGGGTGGATGCCCCCTCTCCCAGGTGGCCGCGCTCAAAGACCTCGACCTCCCAGCCCGCCCGCGCCAGGCGCCAGGCGCATCCCAGCCCGGCCACGCCACTGCCGATGACGATGATTCGCCCGGTTGTTGTCATCACACCGTCTCCTGAATCCACAGGCGTAATCCCTCCAGCCACAGGGGCCAGTCCAGGTAGGCATCGGTCGTGGAGAGTAACACGCCAAAGAAGATCGGGATCGCAAAGGGCAGGTAGGCGCGTTCGTCGGGCTCCAGGGATTCGGTGAGGTTGGTACGGCTGGTCACCGAGAGCAAGAGCGAGCGCAGCACGCGGAACATCTTGCGAAACATCTCGACGATGTAACCGTTGGCCACCGAGAGGGTCAGCCCCATCAGCAGGCCGATGAGCGTGGCGTAGAAGATGACCTCGTAGAGGCCGCTAAAGCCCACAAAGGCACCGATCACGGCAAAGAGCTTGATGTCGCCGCCGCCCAGCCAGCCAAAGGGCAGAATCAGGATGCCGACCACCAGCACCGTAAGCGCCGCGAGCAGTCCGCCGCCCAGCCCCGAGAGACCAAAGGCCAGGGTGTGGGCTACAAGCCCCACGATCACCCCGGGATAGGTGACCTTGTTGAAGACTTTGCGCTGTTGGAAATCGGTGACGGCGGAGATCAGGCAGATGGTCAGAAGCGGGACCATGATCAGGATCTGGGCCCAGGGTGGGAGCGCGGTGATCGCTTGCATCGAGGATGCCCTTGGAAGAGGTCAACGGAGAGCTGTCGAACCATAGCATAGCCCGGGGGTCTGGCGACCAGAGCCCGCAGGACGTGCCGGGGAGCGGGTATAGAACAGGCAAAAAAAAGAGCCCACCAGATGGTGGGCTCCTTTTTATCTTACATGCGCAGGCATGTCAGATAACGATCAAACTTCGATCAGCCGGTCGGGCGGCTGGAGAAGTCGACGTTGGTCTGAACGTCTTCGTTCGCTTCCACGAACTTGTCGGCCACGGTGGCACCGAAGGCCTTGACGATCATGATGACGAAGCAGGCGATGAGGACGAGCAGGATGATGTACTCGGTGGCGGTGGCGCCGTCTTCGTCGTTGTGCAGCGAGATAAGCAGGTTCTTGAAGTTGTTCATTGGATGTTCCTCCCAGGGAAGTTTGGCCAGACTTCTGTCGGACCGGGTTGTGAAGACTCACTCGACGCGCTGAAGTCGCGCTTCGGGTGATTGTTACAGCAACGAGTGTGCCAGACTATGAAAAAAAATGCTGCGTGGTGTTTTGGGCCGATCTTCGAGGAAAAGTGTGCCACTTTGGCACGATCCTCGGGATCGAGTCCCCAAGTCACTAGACCGCGGGGTGAGCGAGCCACCAGACCAGGAAGTCGCGGTAGGCCTTGACGTAGACCGCGGTGGAGATCAGAGCGATGGTCGCGCCGATCGAGATCAGCGAGAAAATGATCAGATACTCGGTGTAGGCCACGCCGCGTTCATCGCGGTGCAGGCCGTCAAGCGAGTGGACCAGCGCGAGTTTCAGTGAGGTCAGTGCGTTCATGGGATCCTCATCAGTGATCCGATCAGGTCATCGAGCCCGGTGGTTCGCCCGTTGCATGAGGCCGAGGGGGCTTGCCTTCGGGGTTTCGGGGACGCGACGAACGTTACGATTGTGAACCGCCGTGGTCAAGCCACGGGGGCGCGTTCTTTCACCGGGGGAATGTGCAAGGAGCGGGCCACCGGCAAATCTCCGGCGAGGAAATCCGGGGGAGGATGGGCGTGTTTGACAGCAACGAGGAGCACGGACTACACCCGCCGGGCGCACAGCGCGGCGCCGGTATCTGAGCGCTCCAGGTCAAGGTAAGCGAGGAAGATCGTGGCAGAAGAGTTAGCCCAGAATCTAGAGGAAGCCCCCCGAGAGCAGGTCACTCCGGAGCGCGAGGAGCGCTACCCGGTGGAGGTTCTGGCCGAGCGGATTGGTGACGGTCAAGCCGTGGAGGTGCAGGCGGGCGGGGGAGGTCTGATGGCCGCGGTGCTGGCCGATCTCTCCGGGCGGCTCGGGCGGCCGGTGGTGGTGCTTACCGCCGAGGAGCGAGCCGCGGAGCGCCTGGCCGACGATTTGCGTCTCTTCTGCGGTGAGGTGGAGGACCTGGGGGAGGTTGAGGGGCTGGCCCCGGTGGACGAGACGCTTCAGGAGGTGGTGGTTCACTACCCCTCGTATGATGTGGGGCCCTTTTACCAGGCCACCGCCGATCGGCGCGTGACCATGGGCCGGCTGGCCGCGCTGCATACGCTCAGTGGGGAGCGGCCGCCGCGTTATGTGGTGAGTTCGGTGGGGGCGGCGATCCGGCGCACGTTGAGCCCCCAGGTCTTTGCGCACCACTCTCACCGCCTGGAGGTGGAGTCGACGCTGGATAATGAGCGTCTGCGCGAGGTGATGGGGCACCTGGGCTACTCGGAGGTGCCGGTGGTCGAGGATCCGGGGACCTTCGCGGTGCGCGGTGATATCGTCGACATCTATTCGCCGCATGAGGAGCACCCGGTGCGCGTGGAGCGCTGGGGCGATGAGGTGGCCGAGATCCGGCAGTTTCACCGGGAGACCCAGCGCAGCATTGAGGAGCGCAGCCACTGCGACATCTTTGCGGTGCGCGAGGCGATCCTGGACAAGGAGAACGTGGGCCGGGCCATCGGGCGGCTGCGCGCGCTCAGCGCCGAGATGGGCCGGCCCTCCAGCGATCTGCGCGATCTGATCGCCGATCTGCAGGCCGGGCTGCACGTGGTGGGGATCGAGGCGCTGGTCCCGGCGCTCTATCAGGAGATGGGCGATCTGCTGGACTACGTGCCCGCCGATGCGGTGGTGGTGGTGCTGGAGCCGGGGGCGCTGATGGCCCGGGCCCGCGGGATCTGGGAGAAGCGGCGGCGGGAGTTTGAGGCCTCCCGCGCCGACGAAGAGTACGTCTTTGAGGTGGGGGAGTACTACCGGGGCGTGCCGGCGATGGGGGACTGGCTCGGGGAGCGCCTGGCGGTGGAATGGCGGCGCGTGGCGATGATCGAGGACGCCGCCGAGCGGGGCTGGGCGGTGCCCGAGGAGCGGGTTGAGTTTCGCGTGCGCGAGAACAACGATGTGATCGCGTTGCGCAAGCATTTTCAGGGGGTCGAGCAGACGGTTAAGGCGCTGGGTGAGAAGCTCCCGGAGTGGAAGGAGCGCTACGGGCGGATCTGTTTTGCGTGCCGCACCCGGGCGCAATCTGAGCGCCTGGTGGAGTTGCTGGGAAGTTACGGTCATGACGCGATGGTCTTGCCGGCGCCGCTCGATATCAGCGAACCGGTGCCGCCGCCGGCCGATGTGCTGGAGGTGTATGCCGGGGAGCTCAGCGCGGGCTTTCGTTCCGAGCTGCTGGGGGTGGCGCTGATCTCGGGCGTGGAGCTCTTTGGCCAGCGGGTGGTCACCCATGAGCGCAAGTCGATCACCGAGCATGCCGCGATCAGCCACTTTAAAGATCTCAACGATGGGGATCTGGTGGTGCACGTGGATTTTGGCATCGGGCGCTACCGGGGGATCGCGCACCTGGATGTGGAGGGGATCGCCAACGACTTTCTGCATATCGAGTATGCCGGGGGCGATAAGCTCTACCTGCCGGTGTATCGGCTCGGGCGCGTGCAGAAGTACATCGGCGGGGGCGATAACATCGCGCTCGATAAGCTCGGGGGCACGCGCTGGGATCGCACCAAGGAGAAGGTCAAAGAGAACATCCGGGAGCTGGCCGGCGATCTGCTGGCGCTCTACGCCAAGCGCGAGCTGACCAAGGGGATTGCCTTCAGCCCGCCGGATGCGTTCTACGAGGAATTTGAGCAAGCCTTCCCCTTTGATGAGACCCCCGATCAGGCGCGCGCGATTCATGAGGTGCTGCGCGACATGGGTAAGGCGCGGCCGATGGATCGCCTGATCTGCGGTGATGTGGGTTTTGGCAAGACCGAGGTCGGGATCCGCGCGGCGATGAAGGCGGTGATGGATGGCAAGCAGGTGGCGGTGCTGGTGCCCACGACCCTGCTGAGCGAGCAGCATGCGATCTCATTTGAGAAGCGCGTCAAGGCGTTCGGGGCGCGGGTGGCGGCGATCAACCGGTTCCGCTCGGCCAAAGAGGTCAAGGAGATTCTGGCCGACACTGCCGCCGGAAAGATCGATGTGCTCATCGGCACCCACCGCATTCTGTCCAAAGATGTGGAGTTCGCCGACCTGGGGCTGCTGGTGGTCGACGAGGAGCAGCGCTTCGGGGTGGCGCATAAGGAGAAGATCAAGCAGCTACGCGCCAATATCGACGTGCTCACGCTCTCGGCCACGCCGATTCCGCGCACCCTGCAGATGAGCATGCTGGGGATTCGCGACCTCTCGATCATTGCGACCCCACCACACAACCGTCTCTCGGTACGCACGCACGTGGCCCGCTTCAGCGATTCGGTGGTGCGCGAGGCCATCATGCGGGAGCTGGGCCGGGGCGGGCAGGTCTTCTTTGTGCACAACCGGGTGCAGACCATCGAGGAGATGGCGCGTCACCTGCGCGAGATTGTGCCGGAGGCCCGCATCGGGATTGGCCACGGTCAGATGGGCGAGGGCAAGCTCGAGGAGGTGATGTACGCCTACATCCGCGGGGAGATTAACGTGCTCTTGTGCACGAGCATCGTGGAGAGCGGGCTGGATATCCCCAACGCCAACACCATCATCGTCAACCGCGCCGATATGTTCGGGCTCTCCCAGCTCTATCAGCTGCGGGGCCGGGTGGGGCGCGGGAGCCAGCGTGCCTATGCCTACCTGCTGGTGCCGGCCCGGCGTACCTTGCCCGATGATGCTCAAAAGCGTCTGGAGGTGATTCAGACCTACACCGACCTGGGCAGCGGTTTTCATGTGGCGAGCTACGACCTGGAGATCCGCGGGGCGGGCAACCTGTTGAGCGATGATCAATCGGGCCACGTGGTGGCGGTGGGGCTGGATCTCTACACCGAGCTTCTGGAAGAGGCGATTGGCGATATCCGCGGACAGGAGTTGGAGGACGCGCTGGAGCCGGAGGTCAACATTCCGGTGGAGGCCTACATCCCGGAAACCTACATCCCGGCTACGAGCCTGCGGTTGATGTTCTACAAACGCTTCTCGCTGGCGCGCTCGGGCGATGAGCTGGCGCTGATCTTTGAGGAGCTGGTCGATCGTTTTGGCGATCCGCCCAACTCGGTGCGCAACCTCCGGGATCTGATCAGCGTGAAGATCGACCTGCGACGCATCGGCTCGCAGCGTCTGGATGCGGGGATGAGTGCGATTGCGCTGGAGCTGGATCAGCGCACGCCCCTGGATCCGGCGCGGGTGCTGGAGCTGGTCAGTGCCAGCGGTGGTCGCTGGCGCCTGACCGCCGAGATGAAGTTGATCTACAAGCTCAAGGTCGATGAGTCGGCGCAGCTGATGCGGACCTCCCGGGCGATTCTCAATCAGCTGCTGGCGTTGTAGGGTGGGGGCGTGATGACGACGTGGACAAAAAGCGCCGCCGGAGTTGTGCTGGCGATGATGATGATGATGACGGGGCCGGCTGTGAGCTGTGCTCCCGAGAAGCCCTCGGCTCAGGCCGGCGCCCAGGCTGCGGCGCCGCCGAAGCAGGCGCCGGGCCAGGAGATCGTGGTCGCCCGGGTCAACGGGGAGCCCCTGACCCGGGCCGAGATCGAGCGGCGCATCCAGGCGCTGGCGCCCCACGCCCGGGCCCGGCTGCAGTCGCCGGAGCAGCGCCAGGCCTTTTTAAAGAGCGTGGTGCAGTTTGAGGTGATGGCCGACGCGGCCGAGGTCGCCGGGTATGGCGAGCGCCCGCAGGTCCGTCAGGCGATGCGCGAGGCGATGGTGCGTCTGATGCTGGCCGAGGCTCTTAAAGAGAGCGGGGCTATGGCGCTGGGGCCCGAGGCGCTGGAGTCGTACTACCGGGAGCACGCCGCGGAGTTTAAAGTTCCGGCGCGCCGCCTGGTCTACGAGCTGGTGGCCGAGAGTCGTCCGGAGAGCGAGCGTCTGCGGCGGAGCTTTACCCGGGAGGCCTACGCCGAGACCGATCAGGCGCTGGCGGCCTTTGCGACCCTGGCCGGTCAGTACTCGTTGGATCGGCGCTCCGGGGATCGTAATGGTCTGCGGGGCTGGGTGTCGGCCAACGCTTCGGAAGTCGGCACCGACGCGCTCTTTGAGACGCCGCTCGGGCAGGTGAGCGTGCCCTATCACGATCCGGCCCGCGGCTGGGTGGTGGGCTTTGTGGCCGAGGAAGAGCCCGCGCGTCAGCCCCTTTTAGCCGAGGTTGAGCGCGAGGTGCGCACCCGCCAGCTGGAGCAGCAAAAGCGCGAGCTCCGCCAGGAGCTCATCGACCGTCTGATGGCCGAGGCCTCCATTGAGATCGACCAGGAGGCGCTGGACCAGGTGGCGCCTCCGCCGCCGGCGATTCCGGCGAGCCTTCGGGAGCTCCCGCGCCTGCCGGTGCGTGATCAGGGCGCCGAGGCCACGACTCACACCACCGACTGAGCGCCCGCGCCGCCCTCTCGGGACGGCGCTGACCCTTTTTGATGTTTGAACTTCAGCAAGCTGAGAGCCACCCATGAACCTTTTGACACTTCGACGCGCCGCGCTGGTGGTGCTTGTTGCGCTGGCCTCCGTGGCGCTCACGCTACCGGTGGGCGCCTCGACGGCGCAGGCGGCCATCATCGACCGGGTGGTCGCTCAGGTGAACGATGAGATCATCACCCTCTACGAGCTCGAGACCGAGGCCCGCACCTTTTTGGTGCAGCAGGGGCGGAACACGCGGGTGCTCGACGATCCGCAGCGTCGTCAGGAGATCCTGGGCGAGGTGCTCGAAGACCTGGTTGATCGCCTCCTGATCAATCAGGCCGCCGCCGAGATCGGTGAGCAGGTCACCGACGCCGAGGTCGACCAGTGGATGAGCGCGCTGCGCCAGCAGCAGGGGCTGAGCCAGGAGCAGTTCATGCAGATGGTGGCGCAGTACGGCATCGACTTTGAGACCTACAAAGAGGTGGTGCGCGACAACCTGCTGCGCATGCGCATGGTCAACTTAAGCGGTCGTCCGGCCACGGTGGCCGATGCCGAGATCGATTCGGTGTACCGCCGCCGTTTTGGTTCGGCGGGCAAGGAGCGTTTCATCACGGTGCGCCATATCCTGGTGCCGGTCGAAGGCAGGGAGGCCAGTGTCGAGGAAGCGGCCCGGGAGCGGGCGCTGGAGTTGCGGGGGATGGTCGAGTCCGGCACGAGCTTTGAAGAGGTTGCCTCCGAGCACAGCCAGGGGCCGGGCGCCGATAAGGGCGGGCTGCTCGGGGAGTTTCGTCGCGGGCAGCTGGAGTCGAGCTTTGAGCAGGCGGCCTTTGAGCTGGAGCCCGGGGAACTCTCGCAGCCGGTGCGCACCCCCTTTGGGTATCACGTGATCGAGGTGCTCGAGAGCGAGGAGCGGGTCGCCGACTCGGCCCAGCAGCGTCGCGCCCAGATCCGGGCTGAGCTTCAGGAGCAGGCCATGAATCGGGTGGTCGAGACCTACCTCCAGACCCTGCGCGCCAAGGCCTTTGTCGATGTCCGCTACTGAGTTGTCGCCGGTGAGGCTGGCACTGACCATGGGGGACGCCGCGGGCATTGGCCCGGAGGTGATCATCAAGACGCTGGCCGAGCTGGAGCGTGCCGGAGCACGGGATCTGGAACTCCAGGTCTACGGCAGCGCCGCGGTGATGCATCAAGAGGCCGCCGCGCTGGGGTATCGCGGCCGGCTGGAGGTGGTGGAGGTGGTCCCGGAGCTCGACTTCTCGGATCGCCCGGTCGGGGTGCTCGACGCGCGCTGCGCGCGTGCGCAATGGGCCGCGCTGCAGCAGGCGATGGCGGCGGTCGATGCCGGACTCGCCGACGCCATCGTGACCGCCCCCTGGAACAAGGCTCTCTTTGAGCTGGCCCAGATGCCGGTGGTGGGCCACACCGAGGTGCTCCAGCAGCATTACGGGCTCGATGAGGTGGTGATGATGCTCGGCGGCGATCGCCTCAAGGTCGCGCTGGTCACCACGCATGTTGCGCTCTCGGAGGTCAGCCCGCGGCTGAGTCCGGCGGCGGTGGAGCGGGTGGTGGAGATCACGCTTAACGGGCTGCGCCGCCAGTTCGGGCTGGAGCGCCCGCGCCTGGCGGTCTGCGGGGTCAATCCCCACGCCGGGGAGCGCGGTCATATGGGGCGCGAGGAGCTGGAGTGGCTCGATTCCACGGTGGCCGAGCTGGACCAGCGCTACGGCGCGCTCGCCAGGATCAGCGGACCCTGGCCGGCCGACACTCTTTTTGCAAAGTTTGGCCGCGGCCAGACGCCCTACGACGCGGTGATCTGCATGTACCACGACCAGGGGCTCATCCCCCTGAAGCTGCTGCACTTCGGGGAGTCGGCCAACATCACCCTGGGGCTGCCGATCGTGCGCACCTCGGTGGATCATGGCACGGCCTACGACATCGCCGGCCGGGGCATCGCCGACGCCGGCTCCATGCTCTACGCCACGCGCCTGGCCGCCGAGATGGTGCGTCGAGGAAGGGCCGCGCTGGCGAGTTAATGGCGATGTTCGGGGTTCTGGTGGGCGCCTGAGGTCGGTGGCGCGCCCGCCCCGGAGGTTTGAGCCCGGTGTCGCCGCGATTAGATCTGAAGCAGGCGTCGAGTGGTTCGTTTACCCCACCCGGGACGCGCTCCCGGTGGAAGGTTCGAGCTCCCCGATATGTTTGATGTGCCGGCCCCTCCTCGCCGCCTGCCGGGGCGGTCGGTTTCCCCAAGGCCGCGCCCGGCGGCCACTGACAGTAAAGGCGTAGACGCATGGCGCAAGCAACCCGCGCGTTCCAAAACGAAGACCGCATCTTAGGCGCGCTCAAGAAGCGCGGTGGCCAGGCCACCGTCGGTGATATCGCCACCGACACCGGTCTGCCCTACGAAGAGACCGAGCTGGCGATGCGCCATATGCTCGAGATCTACCAGAGTCATCTGGATGTCGATGACGATGGCAACCTTCTCTACCGCTTTGATCCGGCGTTAAAGGCCCGTGGGTATCAGAAGGGACGGCGCTGGTATGAGTTTAAGAAGCGCGCCTGGGCGGTATTCACGTGGATCTTTAAAGTCTCGATCATGGTGGTGCTGGTCGGCTACACGGCGACCTTCATTTTGCTGCTCATCGCCTTTGCGATCGCCGGGATCGCCGCGGCTTCGTCGCAGGATAACGACGATATGGGCGATGTCTTCATGCTGCCCATCTACCTGATCGCCCGCATTCTGGAGACGGTCTTCTGGGTGAGCTGGTTCAGCGGCGACTTCGGCGGGGGGCGCCGGCGGCGTCGGCCCCGGCGTCAGGTCCAGCGTCCGGAGGTGCCCCTTTATAAGCGCATCTTTCAGTACGTGTTTGGCCCCGAGATTGAGCGCGATGAGCTGGGGGCGGAGCGGGCGTTTGCGCGTTTTGTGCGCGCGCGCCAGGGGCGGATCACCGCCGCGGACTGGGCCTCGCGCACCGGTCTGAGCCTGGAGCAGGCCGATCAGGCACTGACCGCCGCCACGATGCGCTTTCGCGGCGACATCGACGTGGCCGACGACGGCACGCTGGTCTACCGCTTCGACGACCTGCGGGTGAGCAGCGAGGCCGGCGCCCAGGAGCGCGGCCCGGTTCCCGGGCCGATCTGGAAGCGCCGGGTCCAGGTCCCGCCGCTGACCGGAAATACCACCTCCACCAACGTGTGGATCTCGATCTTTAACGGCTTCAACCTGCTGATGGGCCTCTTCTTTTTGAGCGGCGCCAGCCAGCTGGGCGTCGGGCTTTCGCTGGCCCTGGGAGTCATCCCCACGCTCTTCAGCCTGTTCTTCTTTGCGATTCCGCTGATGCGCCGCTTCTCCCGGGGCCGCAAGCTCAAGCGCGCGCAGAAAGAGAACGAGCGTCGCGAACTCATCGAAGCCGTCTACCTGGCCAGCTCCCAAGACGGGGTCGCCCGGCCGGTCGACGCCCAGATCTTTGAGACCCACCCCCGGGGCGACCGGGTCTTTGCCGACTTTGAGGGCGACATTCGCGTGGAGGACGACGGGCGTACCCTCTACCTCTTCCCCCGCGTGGCCGAACAGCTGGCCGCCGCCGAGCGGGCCCGGCGAAGCGCCGAGCAGGAGCTGGTCTTCGGGCAGACCATCTTCTCCTCGGATGAGGAGACCCTGAGCATGGCCGATGCCGAGATGCTGGAGTTCGATCGTAAGCTCGCGCGCGAACTCGGCGGCAGCTCCATGGTGGAGTTTGACTGGGAGTCGCTCGAAGAGAGCGCCACGGTGGGGGCCCGATGAGCCAGCGGGACGAGTCCGGGGAGCTGACCCGGCCCAGACGTTTTGAGATGCTGCGCTCCTTTGCGCTGGCCGATTTCATCACGATAGCCAACGCCGCCTGCGGAGTCGCAGCGATCTTCTGTTGCCTGAACTACCTCGATGAAAAGCTCGATATCTACGTGTGGTGGGCGTTCGGGCTCTTGCCCCTGGCGCTGGTCTTCGATGTGTTCGACGGGGCGGTGGCCCGCTGGCGGCGCAAGCACTCGGCGTTGGGTGCCGATCTCGACTCGCTGGCCGATGTGGTCTCCTTTGGCGTGGCCCCGGCCGTGCTGGCCTACACCCTGGGCATGCGCGGGGGCTGGGATACGGTGGTGCTGATCTACTTCGTGGTCTGCGGCATCGCCCGTCTGGCCCGCTACAACGTGACCGCCGACGCCCTGAGCCAGGGCACCGGCAAGGTGCCCTATTACGAGGGCACCCCCATCCCGACCAGCCTGGTGCTGGTGCTGGTGATGGCGGTGGCCTTTGATCGCGGGGCGGTCGGCGCCAGCCTCTGGGGCGGATCCATCGAGCTGCTGGGGTGGGGCTTTCATCCCCTGGTGCTGATCTTCGGGCTCAGCGGGAGCGCCATGATCAGCACCCACCTGCGCATCAAGAAAATCGGCTGAGCGCCGGCTCGCCAGGCGCATAAAAAAAGCCGCGTCCCTTACAAGGGGACGCGGCTTTTTTATTAAAGAGACCCGGTGCGGGCAGCTTACGCAGCGTGGGCCAGGTACTTCGAGATCAGAAGGATCGCCGCCACACCCAGGCAAATGCCCACGGTGACCACCGGGACCCAGGGCGCCTGGTGGATGGGGCCCTCGTGCTCGTCGTGATTCTCAGCCATGCTTTGCTCCTCAATCTAATCGGGTCGTCGTGGGGTGCCTTGCTAAAACGGCGGCATCTTTGCCAGCCCCGGCCCGAATGTAAAGCAAAAACCCACATCTACGCCTGTGGCAATTCGGCGCGCTTGTCGTGCACCACCGCCGGTAGTACAACCCGCCCTGCGTGAGCGCTCCCCGGCGGTGAGCGCCCTTTTCAAGCTTGAGACTCTCGAGAAAAACGAGGCCCCCCATGGATCTGTTGAAAGTGTTGTCGGAGATGCCCGGTGCGCCGGGTCGTGAAGAACTGGTGCGTGAGTTCATCGAGTCCAAGGTGAAGGGCCTGGCCGATGAGATCCACACCGACGCCATGGGCAACCTGATCTGCCGCAAGAAGCCGGCCGAAGGCGCCACCGACGTGAAGAAGGTGATGATCGCCTGCCACATGGACGAGATCGCCTTCTACGTGCGCCTGATCGACGACAAGGGCTTCATCCGCATCCACAACGCCGGCGGGTTCGACAACCGCAACCTCTTCGCGCGCCGCGTGCGCATTCAGACCCGCGATGGCGAGCTCATCGAGGGCGTGATGAACCCGGGCGGTCGCCCCATTCATATCGCCGCTCCCGAAGACCGCACCAAGATCCCCAAGATGTCGGAGTTCTTTGTCGACACTGGTCTGGATAAGGAGACGGTCACCACCAAGATCCGCCCGGGCGACCCGGTCACGCTGGTGCAGGAGTTCACCGAGCTTGGCGAGATGGCCACGGGCAAATGCCTGGATAACCGGGTGGCCTGCTGGGTAGGGGTGCGCCTGCTGGAGCGCCTGCAGGCCAGCGATAAGTACGATGTGTACGTGGTCTTCACGGTGCAGGAAGAGATCGGCCTGCGCGGAGCGATCACCAGTAGCTACGCCATCGAGCCCGACATCTCGATCGCCATCGACACCACCCTGGCCGTCGATACCCCCGGGGTGCCCGGGGAGGAGCAGATCACCGAGATGGGCAAGGGCGTGGCGATCAAGATCCTCGACGGGTACGCCATCAGCGATAAGGGGCTGGTGGATACCTTCGTGGACCTGGCCGAGAAAGAAGGCATCACCCACCAGTACGAAGTGCTCCCGATGGGCGGCACCGACGCCGGTGCCATGCAGCGCGCGCGCGCCGGCAGCCGCTCCATCGCGCTGAGCGTGCCCACCCGTTACATCCACACCGTGACCGAGATGATCCATAAGGGCGACCTGCGCGCGACCCTGGATCTTCTGACGGCCTACCTCAGCCAGTGAGCCAGTTGATGTCGAAGACGACGCAGGATGTTCGCAGCGAACGCATCGGTTTTTTGGAGCAGTCCGAGATCCGGGCGATGACCCGGGAGTGCACCCGCCTGGGAGGCATTAACCTGGGGCAGGGCGTCTGCCCCTTGCCCTCGCCGCCGGCGCTGCTGGAGGCGGCGGCGCAGGCGGTGCGCGAAGATCTGAGCACCTACAGTCGCTTCGATGGGGTCGATGAGGTGCGCCAGGCCGTGGCCGAGAAGCTGGCGCATTACAACAATCTTCAGGTCGATCCGGAGACCGAGATCGTGACCACGATCGGCTCGGCCGGCGCCTTTGTCTGCACCTTGCAGGGGCTCTTTAACCCGGGCGATGAGATCATCGTCTTTGAGCCCTTCTACGGCTATCACGTCAACGCGATTCGCGTGGCCGGATGCGTGCCGAAAGTGGTGACGATGCAGGCGCCCGACTGGACCTTTGACCCCGAGGACCTGGAGCGTCTGCGCAGCGATCGCACCCGGGCGATCCTGGTCAATACCCCGGGCAACCCCAGCGGCAAGGTCTTTGGTCGCGAGGAGCTCACGCTCATCGCCGACTTCTGCAAAGCCCACGACCTTTTGGCCATCACCGACGAGATCTACGAGTACCTGGTGTACGACGGTCAGGAGCACATCAGCCTGGCCACGCTCCCGGGGATGTTCGAGCGCACGATCACGATGTCCGGGTTCTCCAAGACCTTTGCCATCACCGGCTGGCGCCTGGGCTACGTGGCCGCACCGGCGCATCTGGCCGAGCCCATTGGCCTGGTCAACGATCTCTTCTACATCTGCGCGCCCACGCCCCTGCAGCACGGCCTGGCCCGCGCGCTGAAGGTGATCGGCGACGATTATTTCGATGAGATTCGCACCAAATACAAAGCCAACCGCGATCTCTTCTGTGAGGCGTTGACCCGGGCCGGGCTGACCCCGCACGTGCCCGAGGGCTCGTACTACATTCTCACCGACGTGAGCCGCTTCGGGCTCCACGACGCCCGGGCCTCCGCGATGCATATCCTGGAAAAGGCCGGCGTGGCCTCGGTGGCCGGTTCGGCCTTCTTTGCCAGCGATGGCGGCCGCGACCTGGTGCGTTTCTGCGTGGCTCAGCCCCGCGAGGTGGTCGAAGAGGCCGCTGAGCGCATGCAGGTGTTTCGCTAACGCGCACCCCCCACGCTGCGAGACCACAGTACGTGACGAAAAGGGCGAGCCTTCGGGCTCGCCCTTTTTGATGATGGCCGGGGCGGAGGAGGCGTTGGGGAGGCTAAGTTGCCGGGTCGGGGTGGGCAGCAGGGCCGGTAAGGGGCCTGAGGCGCGGCTCTGAGGTGCTCAGAATCGCCGGTAAGGGGCCTGAGCTGGCGATCTGGCTGTCGAGATCGAGAGGTAAGGGGTCTGAGTGGGCGATCTGGCTGTCGAGATCGAGAGGTAAGGGGTCTGAGTAGCGGCTCTGAGGTGCTCAGTGTGGCAGGTAAGGGGTCTGAGCAGGCGATCTGGCTGTCGAGATCGAGAGGTAAGGGGGCTGAGTAGAGGATCTGTTTCGAACAGAAGGGGAGCTAAGGGGGCTGAGTAGGCGATCTGGCTGTCGAGATCGAGAGGTAAGGGGTCTGAGTAGCGGCTCTGAGGTGCTCAGAGTGGCCGGTAAGGGGTCTGAGTGGGCGATCTGGCTGTCGAGATCGGGAGGTAAGGGGGCTGAGTTCTGATCAAACATTCAGATAACCCCTCGCCGGGGGCGTGTGGGTGACGAGGGTTGGGGGCATGACGCGATGCGTCGGTCGGGCTATGGTGGACGGGCACTTCGTGAAAGGCATTAGGCCCGGGCAGACCCCGGTGGAATGGACACCTTTAAATGAGGTTGTGGCGGATATGGCAAAAGAGATCCGGAATGTGTTGGCGGCAAACCGTGGCGAGATCGCGGTGCGGATATTCAGGGCATGTACCGAGATGGGAATCGCCACCACGGCGATCTACAGCCGGGAGGATCGTCTGGCGATCCACCGCTACAAGGCCGACCGGGCCTACGCGATCGGGGAGCCCGGCAAGCCGGTGGAGGCCTACCTGGATGGGGATGCCATCATTGAGCTGGCGCTGGCCAAGGGGGTGGACGCGATCCACCCGGGGTACGGATTTTTGAGCGAGAACGCCGACTTTGCCCAGAAGGTGATCGAGGCCGGGTTGATGTGGATCGGTCCGCCTCCGGAGGTGATGCGGGCGCTGGGCGACAAGCTGGCCGCGCGCGCGGTGGCGCGGCGAGCCGGGGTCCCGGTGGTGCCCGGGAGCGAGGGGGCGATTGCCACGGAGGAGGAGGCCCTGGAGGCGGCGCAGGCGATCGGCTACCCGCTGCTGGTGAAGGCGGCCCACGGCGGGGGCGGGCGTGGGATGCGCGTGGTGCATGAGGAGGGGGAGCTGCTGGAAGCGCTGCGCGCGGCGCGCAGCGAGTCGCAGGCGGCCTTTGGCAGCCCGGCGGTCTTTCTGGAGCGCTACGTGGTGAACCCGCGCCATATTGAGGTGCAGCTCTTGGGCGACACCCACGGCAACGTGGTGCACCTCTTTGAGCGGGACTGCTCGGTGCAGCGCCGCATGCAGAAGATCGTGGAGCTGGCGCCGGCGCCCAACCTAAGCCCGGAGGTGCGCGAGAAGCTCTACGCCTACAGCCTGCGCCTGGCTCAGGAGGTGGGCTACAGCAGCGCGGGCACCGTGGAGTTTCTGGTTGAGGAGCGCGATGGCGAGTTCGAGGTGTACTTCATTGAGGTGAACACCCGGATTCAGGTCGAGCATACGGTCACCGAGATGATCACCGGCCGCGACTTAATTCAGGCGATGATCCGGGTGGCCGAGGGGGCGCGTCTGAGCGATGCGGCCATCGGCATTGAGGGGCAGGATTCGATTGAGTGTCGGGGGCAGGCGATCCAGGCCCGGGTGACCACCGAGGATCCGGAGCGGGGGTTTGCGCCGGACTCCGGACGCATCATCACCTACCGCTCGGCGGCCGGCCACGGCATCCGCCTGGACGCCGGGGTGGGGGGCTCGGGCTCGGAGGTGTTGCCTTATTACGACTCGATGCTGGTGAAGGTCTCGGCCTGGGGTCAGGACCTTGGCGAGGCGGCGCGCCGGCTGGATCGCAGCCTGGCGGAGTTTCGGATTCGCGGGGTCAAGACCAACCTGCCCTTCTTGCAGCGAGTGGTGCGCCACGAGCACTTCTTGAGCGGGGAGACCCACACGCGCTTTATCGACGAGACGCCCGAGCTCTTTGTCTACCCCACGCGGCGCGACCGGGGGACCAAGGCGTTGCGGGCGCTGGGCGATATTACGGTCAACGGCCCCCCGGGGAGCGCGACTGGCTTTGAGCGCCCCCGGCCGCTGATCGTGCCCCGGGCGCCCCGGGTCAAAGGTCGGCCGCCGGTGAGTCCGGCCTACGCGGTCTTTGAGCAGGAGGGCGCCGAGGGGTTGAGCAAGTGGATCCGCAACCAGGAGGCCCTGCTGGTCACCGACACGACCTTTCGTGACGCGCACCAGTCGCTTTTGGCCACCCGGGTGCGCACCAACGACCTGCTGGAGATCGCGCCGGCCACCGCGCACGCGCTCCCGGGGCTCTTCTCGTATGAGATGTGGGGAGGCGCGACCTTTGATGTGTGCATGAGGTTTTTGCAGGAGGACCCCTGGGAGCGTCTGGCGCGGATGCGTCAGGCGATTCCCGGGGCGCTCTTTCAGATGCTGCTCCGGGGGGCCAACGCGGTGGGCTACACCAATTATCCGGATAACGTGGTGCGGGCCTTTGTCCAGGAAGCCGCAAGCGCCGGGGTGGATGTCTTCCGGGTCTTCGATGCGCTTAACTACGTGCCGAATATGGAGTTGGCGATGGAGGAGGTCGCCCGGGCGGGCAAGATCGTGGAGGCCTCGATCTGCTACACCGGCGACGTACTCGACCCGGATGAGACCAAGTACACGCTGAACTACTACACCGACCTGGCCCGGGAGCTGGCGCGTCGGGGGGCGCATATCCTCAACATCAAAGACATGGCCGGGTTGCTCAAACCCTACTCGGCCCGGGTGCTGGTGGAGGCGCTCAAAGAGGCGGTGGATCTGCCGATTCACCTGCACACCCACGACACCTCGGGCAACGGGGTGGCGATGTACCTGATGGCGGCCGAGGCCGGCGTGGATGTGATCGATTGCGCGTTGAGCTCGATGGCCGGGTTGACCAGCCAGCCCTCGCTCAACGCGGTGGTGAGCGCGCTCGATGGTCAGGCGCGCCGTCCCGATCTCGATGCCACAGCGCTGGAGGGCCTCTCGGAGCACTGGGAGCTCTTGCGCGAGCTCTACTACCCCTTTGAGTCGGGACTGAAGTCGTCGACGACCGACGTCTACAACCACGAGATCCCGGGCGGGCAGTATTCCAACCTGCGTCCGCGGGCGATTCAGCTGGGGCTGGGAGAGCGCTGGCCCGAGGTCAAGCATACCTACCAGCGGGTGAATCAGGAGCTGGGCAACATCGTGAAGGTTACGCCCACGAGCAAGGTGGTGGCCGATTTTGCCATGTTCCTGGTGCAGAACGATCTGAGCTTTGAGGCGATCTACGCGATGGCCGAGCGCGGCGAGGAGATCGATTTTCCGCAGTCGGTCATCGACTTCTTTTACGGCAAGGTGGGGCAGCCCTACGGGGGCTTCCCCGAGAAGCTCCAGTCGATCGTGCTCAAAGGGCGCCAGGCGCTCAGCGGGCGCGCTGGTGAGGGGATGCCCGACTACGACTGGGAGGCCAAAGACGAGGAGCTGCAGGAGCTTCTGGGGCGCGCGCCTACGCGTCGCGAAGCGATCAGCTACGCGCTCTATCCCAAGGTATTTGCGGGGTACGCGCGCACCATCGAGGAGTTCGGGGAGTACCGCATCCTGGAGACGGTGCCCTTCCTCTACGGCATGGAAGTCGGGGAGGAGACGATGGTGGAGATCGAGGAGGGCAAGACCCTGGTGATCAAGCTCATCGCGATCAGCGATGTGCAGGCCGAGGGCACGCGCCGGGTGTATTTTGAGCTCAACGGCCAGCCCCGGGACGTGGCGATACTTGATGCCTCGGCCGAACTCAGCTCCAGCGCGCGGCCTCTGGCCGACCGGGCCAACCCCGGGGAGGTGGGGGCGCCGATGCAGGGTAAAGTGCTCACCATTGCGGTCGCCGTCGGCGATCGGGTCAGCCGGGGCGATACGCTCCTGTCGACGGAGGCGATGAAGATGGAGACCACGATCACCAGCCCGGTCGATGGCCAGGTTATGGCCATTGAGGTTCGGGAAGGCGATTCAGTAGGGGCCGGGGAGCGGGTGGTGATCATCGAGCCTGCCTGAGCCCCCGGGCGCGCCGGCCGGTTTCGCCGGCCGGCGCCGTGCCCATAAAAAAAGCCTCGCCGGGTTCTGGCGAGGCTTTTTTATGGCGAGTTGGGCTCCCGGCTGGCCATCGTGGCGAGCCGGGAAGGGCTCAGGCGCCGCTGGCGTCCAGGCAGCGCTGGAAGTCGCTGGAGAAGCGGGTGCTGTTGCCACAGGCGCGAATGACCGGCGCCGGGGCGCTGCGGAAGGTGGCCGCGGTGGAGACGCAGCTGCGGAAGTCACTGGAGAAGGTGGTGGCCTGGTCGCAGGCGCGGATGGCCGGAGCCGGGCGCGTGCGGAAGTCGGCGGCGGTGCTCAGGCAATGCTCAAAATCGCCGGAGAAGGTGGTGGCTTCACCGCAGGCCTTGATGGTGGCCACGGCGTTGCGGGGGCGAATCTCACTGGCGAGCTCCACGCAGCGGGAGACTCCGCTGGAGAAGCGGCTGTGTTCGCCGCAGGCGTTGATGATCTCGGCGCGGTTGGCACCGGGGCGGTTGGGGCGGTTGGGGCGGTTGGGGCGGTCGTGGTCCCAGTCATCGCAGCCGCAGTTCGGGCCATGGTGGTCGTGGTGGTGATCGTTGTGGCCGCCGCTGCACGAGGAGTCGTGGTGGTGGTCACGATTGCAGCGATCGTCCGGAGAAGGGTTGCCGGGCCGGTGGGGGCGGTCGGGGCGATTGGGACGGTCGGGCCGATTGGGGCGGTTGGGACGGTCGGGGCGATTGGGGCGGTCGGGGCGATTGGGGCGGTCGGGGCGATTGGGACGGTCGAGTTCCCGGATGGGCAGGCGCAGGGTCTGGGCCGGGCGCAACCGGCCGGTGCGGATGGTGGTGATGGTGTTGCGCCCCTGCGTGCCGACCATGCGCAACTCGATGTGCGAGGCGTTGGCGCGGCGGCCCACATTCAGCGTGGCCTGGCCGCGGGGGGAGTCCAGGCGCAGGGCCTGCACGAATTCAAAGGAGCGGTTACGGCCTTCGGGCAGGTAGACGTTGAGGCGCGGCTGGATGTTCGCCCGCTGCAACGCCCGCCAATCTCGCGAATCGACCTGGTAGGTGATGAAGAGCTGGCCGCGGTCGCGCTCGACCTGGAGGGTGTCCAGACGCACGTCAAAGCCGCGGGACTGAGCCGAGGCGCTCGTCGAGAAGAAGAGCGAGGCCAGCACCATCATGGCGGTCACGATCGGGGAGAAGCGGGCAGCAGGAGGGCGTTTCATGATGAACTCCGAGAGTTTTGCTGCGCCGCGGGCCGCCCTGACGGCCCGCGGCACAAGAGGAGGAGATGCTACGTCCGGGGCGAAGTTGCTTAAGTTTCCCGGTCGCATCGTTGAGACGCCGACCTGCTCGCGGTATTCATCAACGCGGCAGGTTTACCTCATTTCATGAAGACAGGTCTTCGGGAGCCCCCTATGAGCGATGATCGAAAGTACAGTCGAGGCAGTAAGTACACGCAGAACAAGCGCGCCTCAGGCCGCAGCGCCGAGCGCGACCGCAAGTCCGCGGCGGCGTATAAGGCCGATCTGGAGAAGTTTTTTACGTCCGGGGCCAAAACCCCCGAGCGTTTTGAGAAGTTGGCCGAGGGGCTGGCCCCCGAGGAGGGCAGCCCCGGGGCGGCCTATCAGCAGGCCGTGGCCGAGCTGCGCCAGATCGAGGAGTTGCCGGCGCTGGTCAAGGCGATCAACGCCTTTGTGGCCGCCGGCCACCCCTGGCCCGATGATGAGGAGGTGCTGATCAAGGCGCTGGATCACCCCCGCGAGCGCACCCTGCACGGGGTGCTCGATCACCTGCTGGATCTGCAGGCACGCAAGGGGATCAAGCGAGGGGTCGCAATAAAGGCCCGGCTCGGGACCCTGAAGGTGGTCTCCGATGATCCGGGCCTTTTAAAGAAGGTCGAAGCGCTGGAATCGGTGCTCTGAAGGCTCAGGGCGCCGGGGAGGTGTCGCCGAGCTCGAAGACTTGATCGAGGCAGGCGGTGATATCCTCGCAGACACCTTCTTCGATGCGCTCGGCGCAGGCGTCGGAGTACTCCCAGAAGACATCGCTGCGGGTGCGGGCCATGCGGTAGCAGGCCTGGCGCAGGGGCTCGGTGGATTCGCCGGGGAGGCACTCGCCATGGGCGTCGATGAAGGCGTCGCAGCGCATCTGGCGATCAAGGGGAAGGTCCAGGCGCACGTAGCAGGTCTGCGGGGCGTCGGCTTCGCGGGCCTCTTCACAGGTGAGGTCTTCGACGATGCACCGTCCGAATTGCTCGACGGCGTCCAGGCTCCACTGGCGGATGGTGTTCTCGCAGCGCGGGCGGCAGTCGGATTCGGCAGCCTCACAGGTCTCGAGCTTTTCGCACATCGTGCGGCAATCCAGCCCTTCTACGCCCAGGGGGCTGCGGCAGACGAAGTCTTCGCAGACCAGGGGGGCGCGGCAGTCGTCATCGGCGCCGTTGCAGAACTCGCCATCGTTGCCCTGCTTGATGGTGTCGTCAGCGCGACAGGCCAGAACGTTGAGGCTCAGAACGACGAGCGCGGCGATGGTGAGGGGGCTAAAGAGAGGTCTGGCAGAGAAGGGCATGGCGCTCAAGTCCTTGATCATGGGTGCGCGCAGCGCTGGCCAAAGGTCGAATTTAACGAGGGTTGGGAGTAGCACAGGGGCCGGGCTTTGACAAACTTTGTGCCGGCGGCCCGGGCTCTCGGGCCGATTTGCCGGGGTGGATGGCCGGGTGGTAGAAGGTCAACGAGACGTTCACACGACAACAGACTGGAGGCGGTGATGAGTTCGACGGCGAATCAAGCGGTAGAATCAACCCAGCTCTCTGCGGCACTGGATCCGCATCGACGAGGGTCGGTGGTACGGGCCTTTGGCGAGGTGTTGACCGGCAAGGAGCGCGTGGCGTTAGCGGGGTGGCAGGCGGCCAGCTACATGGTCGAGGCGGCCTCCGGGGCGGCGTCGGTGGTGGTGATCCTGGAGGACGAGGCCGGCTGCCAGCTGGCAGGCGAAGCCGCCGCGCGTCAGGGGCTGGCGGCCAAGGTCGAGGTGGTGCAGGCCGGGCTGACCGAGGTCACTCTGGGGCAACGCGCCGATGTGGTGATGTACCTGCCGGTATCGACCTGGATGTTGGAGGGCCCGGACGCCGCGGTGCTGGCCCACCTGGCCGGCGCGGTGCTCAAATCTGGCGGGCAGCTGATCCCCTGGCGAGTGGCCCAGTTGATGGAGTTGGCTCACGTGCCCACCGGCGCCGGGGGCCTGGAGGTGCGGGCCGCCCGGCTGAGTCGTCCCGGGGAGCCGGTGGCGATCTTGAGCGAGTCGAAGCATTTTTTAACCACGGAGTTCGCGTCGGCGGCCCGGGCGCAGGATGGGATTGATGATACGATCTTCATTCACGCGCTGCTCGGCGGGGTGGCCAGCGGGCTCCGTCTGAGCTCGATGGTCGAGCTGGTGCCCGGGGTAGCGCTGATCAGCTCCGAGCAGGCCGGGGGGCCGATTCTGGCGCCCTTTAAAGAAGATGTGGTGGTGGAGGCCGGGCAGACCCTGAGCGTGCATGTGCGCTACCGGCCCGGCCAGGGCCTGGAGACCGCGCGCTTTAGCGCGCGGCTGGCGCTGGGCACGAGTGATCGGGCGGAGTTGGCCGGCGATCATCCGGTGGTTCAGGCCTTTAAGACCGAGGTCGAGGAGATGCTGCGCGGCGTCGATGCCATGGGGCGAGGCGCCGATCTGGATCGGGTGGTCAGCTACACCCGTGAGCCCCACGGCGATGTCTCGCGTCTGACCGCGATGTTCTGGACGGTGGACGATGATTTCCACAAGCCCTTGCGCAAGCTGATCGAAGGCGTGCGACGCGCCGGAGCCGAGGCCAGCGGCCAGACCCCCGGCGACGAGGCGATCTACCAGTGGATGCTGGAGGTCTACGAGGCGGTGCGCGCCGAGGCTTGAGCCTCAAAAGCCAAGAGCAAGAAACCAAAGAGGCTCCCCGTTGGGGAGCCTCTTTGGCTTTAGCTCACTTTTTTAATCCCTGGGAGGGAACTTCAAGAAGCGAGTATGTCTTGACGCTCTTTTAAGCCAACGACCGGACTTGAACCGGTGACCTGCTCATTACGAGTGAGCTGCTCTACCAGCTGAGCTACGTTGGCACGCTCAAGCGGCACTGTGTCTATACAAGTTGGGGGTGGACGTCAAGAGGTGACGATGCGAAAAGATGCCCTGACCCTGGTAGCCCCTTTTTTGATGCTTTTTCGTGTGGGCGCGGCAGGCCTGGTGAGTCCGGGGGCTCGGGGCCTGTGGTGCCGGCTGGATGTGGGAGTGGGAAGATGACGATGTGGGTAACGTGGGCCGAGCGCTGCGCGATGAGCGCGGTGGGTGTGGTGGTGATAACAACGCTGGCCGCTTCGGCGTCGGCGCAGGAGAGAAGCGGGTTTGATGCTCAGACCTTTGCCCCGGTGGTGAGCCCCGGGGCGGTGTTTTCGGTCGATAGCGCCGCGAGCGCCGGGCATCTTCAGCCCTATGGCGCGTGGATGCTGGGGTGGGCCAACGATCCGCTGGTGCTGGAGTATGAAGATGGCTCCCGCGAGCCGGTGATCGATCAGCAGATCACCGGACATCTTCTGGGAGGCCTGGGCTTCGGCGATCGCTATCAGGTGGAGTTGGGGCTGCCGGTCATCTTCAGCACCCGGGGCAGCTATGAAGGCGCCTCGCTGGCGGGTGCCGGCGTGGGGGACCTGACGCTGCGGGGCAAGGCGCAGATTCTGAGGCTGGCGGGGGGGAGGTTCGGGCTCGGCGCAGGGTTTGGGCTGAGTCTGCCCACCGGAGATGCGCTGGCCTATCGAGGCGCCGGGGCCGTGAGCGCCCATCCCGAGGTGTTGGCGGACTATCGGATCGACTCGCCGGCCGGTCCGCTGGTGCTTTCGGCCAACCTGGGAGCTCGCCTGCAAGGGGTGAAAGAGGTGCATGATCTGCGCATCGGACCCGGGCTCACCTACGGGGTGGGGGCGGAGCTGGAAGCGGTGGCCGATGTGCTCTTTGTGGGGGCTGAGCTTTTTGGCGCGTCGGTGCTGGTGGACCCCGCGATCACCACGTCGCCGCTGGAGGCCCTGGTCGGGGTGCGCTGGGCACTCACCGAGCACCTCTCGGTGACCCTGGCCGGCGGTGGTGGTCTGGTGAGCGGCGTGGGAAGCGCGGCGCAGCGCGGCCTGGTAGGGTTGAGCTGGCGTCCGGACGGGGCGCCGGAGCGCGCGGCGGCCCGGCCGCCAGCGTGCGCGGTACAGACGCCTCCCGATTATCAGGGGCCCCGCGACGAGCAGGGCTGCGCCCTCGTGGCGCCGCAGGGCTGCGAGAGTCTGGCCGCGGACTGGACCGGGGCGGTCGATGCGCAGGGCTGCCCGCTGCTCGATCAGGATGGCGACGGCATCCTGGATGCTGAGGATGCCTGCCCCACCGAAGCGGCTGATTTCGACGGACTGGGCGCCGGCGATGGCTGCCCCGAGGACGATGTGGATGAGGATGGGGTGCTCGACCTGGACGATCGCTGTCCCGAGGTGCCCGGGCTGCGCACCCATCAGGGCTGCCCGCCGCCGGTGCAAAAGGCGGTGCGTGAAGACAACGCGATTCGCATTCTCGACAAGGTGTTTTTCCAGACGGATAAGGCCGTGATCGTGGAGGCCTCGTTTGAGCTGCTGGATCAGGTGGCGCTGATTCTGCGGACCAACCCCGATATTTTGCTTCTGGAGGTGGCCGGGCATACCGACCGCCGCGGGGATGCCGAGTACAACGAGATGCTCTCCGAGGAGCGGGCCAAGGCGGTGCGCGAGTACCTGGTCTCGCAGGGGGTGGACGCCTCCCGGATCGTGGCCCGGGGCTACGGATCCGGGCAGCTCTTGGATGAGAGCGACACCGACGAGGCTCACGCCGCCAACCGGCGAGTGGAGTTTAGGATTCTGGAGCAGGGCGACGAAGGGGGGCCGTCGCGGGCGCCTTAAAGAGCGCGCCCCGGAGCCCTGAGCTGGCAAGGCGCCGGGAACCTTAGCCCGGCCCCGGCTGTCCGACCCGGGTGCTGCGCATGGTGGCCAAAAAGGCCCGGGCGGCCGCCGGCAGAGTGCGGTCGCTGCGGTAGCACATGGCCAGCGTGCGCTTGAGGGGATGGGCGCGCGCGCGCAGCCCCCGTTCGGTGCCACTGAGCGCGTGTTGGCTCACAAAGGCCGCGCCGATCCCCTGGGCGACCATCTGTTTGAGCGATTCGATGGAGCGCAGCTCCATGACGATATCCGGATCGATGCCGGCCTCGAAGATGCGGGCGTCAATGAGGTTTCGCACCGCCGAGCCCGCCTCAAAGAGCACCAGAGGCACCCCGGCCAAATCTTCCCAGGCGAAGGTGCGCTGGCGGCTGAGCTCAAAGCGCGGGGGGATGAGCAGGCGTAGCTCATCGTCGATCCACTGCTCCAGGTGCAGGCGTCCCGGGGCGGTGTTGTTGGAGCCGGGCTGCTTGATCGGCAGCGTCACCACGCCCAGATCCAGCGCGCCGCTGAGCACGTCTTCGACCACCGACTGGGAGGGCTGCTCGCGCACAAAGAAACGAATCGCCGGGTTGGCCTCGTGAAAGCGCGCCAGCAGGGGCGGCAGCAAGAAGGTGGTGGCGGTGGCCCCCCCGCCGATCGAGAGGGCGCCGCGCTGCAGTCCCGAGAGCTGGTCGAGGGCGCTGCGAGCGTCTTCGAGGCGCGAGAGCGATTCCTGGGCGTAGGGCAAAAGCGTCTGCCCGGCCTGGGTAAGGACCAGGCCGGCCGAGGTGCGGTCGAAGAGCTTCTGACCCACCGACTCCTCCAGACGGGCCAGCTGGGCGCTGACCGCCGGCTGGGTCAGGTGCAATCGGCCGGCGGCCCGGGTCATGTGTTTTTCGTCGGCCAGCACCAGAAAGGTGCGTAGATGACTGAGTTCCATGGGGCTGCCTGATAGGGGAAGCGAAGACGACAGGGGGGGAGCGTCGCGTCAGCGGAGATACCGGCCGCGCGGCGGTCGGGGGTGATAAATGAAATTAATCGAAACAATAGACTGAATCAATTTTACTTATTGCTGCCCCGTTCTTAGCATCCTCAGCGTCGTAAACTACTGGTATTTCAACCCGAACCGCGACTTCTACCGCAGACGAGGACTTCATGACGAACTCGGACCGTTTCGGCGCCAAAACCACCTTTGAAACCAGCGCGGGAAGCTACACCGCCTACCGCCTGGACGCCCTGAAAGACAAAGGGATCGGCCACGTCGACAAGCTGCCCTACTCGATCAAGATCTTGCTCGAGAGCTGCCTTCGTAACTTCGACGACCATGTGGTCACCGAGGAGCACGTCAAGGCGCTGGCCGGCTACGACGCCAAGAACGTCGGCGAGCAGGAGATCCCCTTTAACCCCGGCCGCGTGGTGCTTCAGGACTTCACGGGGGTGCCGGCGGTGGTCGACCTGGCGGCGCTGCGCAGCGCGATGAAGCGCATGGGCGGCGATGTGAGTCAGGTCAACCCGCTGGCGCGCGTGGATCTGGTCATCGACCACTCGGTGCAGGTCGACGCCTTCGGCAGCGCGAAAGCCATCGCGATCAATGCCGAGCGGGAGTTCGCCCGCAACCAGGAGCGCTACGAGTTCTTGAAGTGGGGTCAGCAGGCCTTTGATAACTTCTCGGTCGTGCCGCCGGAGACCGGTATCGTGCACCAGGTGAACCTGGAGTACCTGGCCGAAGGCGTGCTCACCCAGGAGAAGGATGGCGAGCAGGTCGCGTTCCCGGACTCGTTGGTGGGCACCGACTCGCACACCACGATGATCAACGGCCTGGGTGTGATGGGCTGGGGCGTGGGCGGCATCGAGGCCGAGGCCTGCATGCTGGGTCAGCCGATCTACATGCTCATCCCCAAAGTCGTGGGCTTTAAGCTCACGGGCAAGCTGGCCGAAGGGGCCACCGCCACCGACCTGGTGCTCACGGTCACCGAGATCCTGCGCAAGCACGGCGTCGTCGGGAAGTTCGTGGAGTTCTACGGCCCGGGCCTCGACGATTTGAGCCTCTCGGATCGTGCCACGATCGCCAACATGGCGCCGGAGTACGGGGCGACCATGGGCTTCTTCCCGGTCGACGAGAAGACGCTGGAGTACATGGAGCTGACCGGCCGCGACGCCGAGACGATCGAGCGCGTCAAGGCTTACACCCAGCTCAACGGGCTGTGGCGTAACGACGACGCCGGCGTGGTGTACTCCGAAGAAGCCAGCCTGGATCTGGGCGATGTGCAGCCCTCGCTGGCCGGGCCGAAGCGTCCCCAGGATCGCATCCTGCTGAGCGACATGAAGGGCGAGTTCAACCTGGCGCTGGAGAAGACCTTCGGGACGACTCCGGGCGCGACGCCGGCGGTGGAGACGACCTTCCAGGGTGAGACCTTCGATCTGGAAGAGGGCGCGGTGGTGATCGCGGCGATCACCAGCTGCACCAACACCTCCAACCCCAAGGTCATGATGGCGGCCGGCCTGCTGGCCAAGAAGGCCAACGAGCTGGGCATCAAGGCCAAGCCCTGGGTGAAGACCTCGCTGGCTCCGGGCTCGCGCGTGGTCACCGACTACTACGAGAAAGCCGGCCTGACCGAGCACCTCGAAGCCGTGGGCTTCTACACGGTGGGTTACGGTTGCACGACCTGCATCGGGAACTCCGGTCCGCTGCCCGACCCGATTCGCGAGTCGATCGTCAAGGGCGACCTGGTGGCCGCCTCGGTGCTCAGCGGTAACCGCAACTTCGAAGGCCGCATCAGCCCCCATACCCAGGCCAACTACCTGGCCTCGCCGCCGCTGGTGGTGGCGTACGCGCTGGCCGGCAACGTCAACGTCGACCTGTACAACGATCCGATCGCTCAGGATCGCGACGGCAAGGACGTGTTCCTCAAGGACATCTGGCCCTCGAACCAGGAAGTCGACGAGGCGATCGCTCAGGCGGTGACCAAGGAGCAGTTCACCGCTCAGTACTCCAACGTCTTCGAAGGCCCCGAGGCCTGGAAGTCGCTGGAAGCGCCCACCGGCAAGGTCTACTCCTGGTCGGAAGAGTCGACTTACATTCAGGAGCCGCCCTTCTTTGTGGACATGCCCGAAGATGCCCCGGCGATCACCTCGATCAAGGGCGCGCGGGTGCTGGCCAAGCTGGGACAGTCGATCACCACCGACCACATCAGCCCGGCCGGCGCCATCGCCGTCGATAGCCCGGCGGGCCGTTACTTGAGCGCGCGCGGCATTGAGCGCGGGATGTTCAACAGCTTTGGGTCGCGTCGTGGTAACGACCAGATCATGACCCGCGGCACCTTTGGTAACATTCGCATCCGCAACCAGGTCGCGCCGGGCACCGAGGGTGGCTACACCACCTACTTCGGCCCCAACGAGATGCCGGAAGGTCCCTTTGAGGGGCTGAACTACGAGAGCGACGTCGATCCGAAGCAGGGCGAAGTCTGCTTCATCTACGACGCGGCGGTGAAGTACCAGAAGCACGGCATTCCGCTTGTGGTGCTGGCCGGCAATGACTACGGCATGGGTTCGAGCCGTGACTGGGCGGCCAAGGGAACCTTCCTGCTGGGCGTGCGCGCGGTCATCGCCGAGAGCTACGAGCGCATCCACCGCTCCAACCTCATCGGCATGGGCGTGCTGCCGCTGCAGTTCGAAGAAGGCCAGAGCCATGAGTCGCTGGGACTGACCGGCGAGGAAGTCTTCGACATCGAGCTCAGCGACGATCTCAAGCCGCTGTCCACGGTGACGGTCACGGCGACGCATCCGGAGAGCGGGGCGACCACCAGCTTCAACGCGATGGTGCGCATCGATACCCCGGTGGAGGTCGATTACTACCGCAACGGTGGCATCCTCCACATGGTGCTGCGCCGTCTCTTCAAGGGGCAGTGAGACCTTGAGGAGCGCCGGGGCTAGAGCCCCGGCGGCTGAGTAGGAAAGAAGCGCCCCCGACGCCTCCGCGTCGGGGGCGTTTTTTTGCTCTAAGAGGCGGAAACATCACGCATCTTTGGCCCGCACCCGGAGGCTGGCCGGCCCGGTGGCGCGGGCAGTCTCGGGCGTGTGGCGTGTCCCTGAACCATCTGGAGCAGTGGCAGGTCACCGGCCAGGCAGAGTGCCGATGTCACTCTAAGTCGTTCCCACGTACGAGGTTTTTGGCATGGTGCGGGGGAGGGCCTGCGGGGGCGCCGGTGGCGTTCTTTGCGTAACAGAACGTACGTGAAGGATGTGTGGTAGTGTGTGATAGTACTTGTGTTGCGCAGCGAGATTCACTAGTAAGTCGGCGAATTCGTTTCATAACTCCCACGCCGGTGGGCGAGTGTCGGCGAGGTTAGCTTGAGGGATAGGATGAAAGATCGAGTCATCAATTGGATGGTTGGCGGTGCCCTGGGAGCTCTTGCGCTGGGCGCCGCGGCCTGTGGTGAGGACCCCGTAACCAGTGTTTCGGGCCAGGGAAGCCCCTGTCAGATCGATCAGGATTGTGGTCCGGGGCTGGTGTGCTCGGCGGGCTACTGCGCGCCGGACCCCAATGAGACCGGTGGCGATCCGGATGGCGGCGGCGACCCCGATGGTGGCGGTGATCCCGATGGTGGCGGCGACCCGGATGGTGGCGGCAACCCCGATGGCGGCGGTGACCCCGATGGTGGTGGTGACCCCGATGGGGGCGACGGTGGTGGCGATCCGATCGACCCGGTGGACCCGGACGTGGACCGCCGCGATGACCGCCCGGTGAACCCGCAGTGCGTGTATGGCGAGCGCGGGGACACTTTTGTGCCGGATCAGACCTGGGCCTTTGAGGTCGATAACACCATGCCCTACGCCACCTACGATGGTCATGGCGGCGGGGCGGTGTTTGCCGGTCACGCGATCAATCAGGTCATGATGACGCCGGCGGTGGCCAACCTCACCGACGATAACGGCGATGGCGTCATCAACGAGCAGGATATCCCGGAGGTGGTGTTCACGACCTTTTTGAGCACCGAGGAGTACGGGCGAGATGACCAGCTGGTCACCGGCGTGCTGCGCGCGGTCTCGGGCGACGACGGTCGGCACCTCTGGAGCACGGGGTATCGCGAGATCGAGGCCTTCCGTGGCAAGCAGCCGGGCGACTACCGGGCCAGCGTCGGTTTTCAGCCGGCGGGCAGCGTGGCCATCGGCGACATCAACAACGATGGCAAGGCCGAAGTCGTCGCCGCGATCTGGGATTACCAGTCGGTGGGGATGATGGGGCTGGCGGCGGTCTCCAACACCGGGGAGATTCTGTGGATCTCCGACGATGATGCTCCGCACCGCGCGCTTTCCTGGTGGGGAGGGCCTTCCATCGCCGATATCGATGGCGATGGGGAGCCCGAGATCGTGTTCGGCTCGGTGGTCTACGACAACCAGGGCCGCCTGATGTGGGACGGGCGCGAAGCGCCCGGGCTCAGCGCCACCAATCCCCTGGGCAATAACCGCGGTCTCGGCCCCTTGAGTGTCGTGGCCGATCTCGACCTGGCCAATGACTCTCCGAGTGGCACCCGTACCCAGGAGATCATCACCGGCAATGCGGTGTTCACCTACGATGGTCGCAAGCGCTGGGAGAGCCCCCTGGGCGACGGATTCCCGGCGGTGGCCGACTTCAACGGCAGCGGCTTCCCCGAGGTGGTCGTGGTCAGCGATGGTAGCGTGCGCATCCACGATGGCCGCACCGGTACCCTGGTCTGGGGTCCGGTCGAGGTGGGCGCCGGCCGCCTGGGCGCACCGACCGTGGCTGATTTCACCGGTGATGGCCGCCTGGAGATCGGGGTGGCCGGGGCGACCAAGTACGTCACCCTGCGCGTGGATTACGGCCTTCCCGGCGCCAACAACGCCCCCTCGTTGAGCCAGGCTCGCCACTGGGAGCGCACCACGCAGGACTCCTCGAGTAACACCACCGGCTCCAGCGTGTTTGATTTTAACGGCGATGGTCGCGCGGAGGTGGTCTACAACGACGAGATCTACCTGCGCGTTTTTGACGGTCCCACCGGTCAGGTGCTCTTCGAGGTGCAGAACTCCTCGTACACTGCGCTGGAGAACCCGATCATTGTCGATGTCGACAATGACGGCACCGCCAACATTGTCGTGTCCACCAACGACTTCGAGTGTGGCGATCGGATCACCTGCACCGGGGGCTTCGCCGGGCTGCGGGTCTTCTCCGACGCCAACGACAACTGGGTGGCCACCCGTCGCATCTGGAACCAGCACGCCTACTTCATCAACAACGTGAACGAAGATGGCTCCATCCCCGCCGAGCCGGCGCCCTCGTACCGCGATCACAACACCTTCCGGCTCAACAGCCTGACGACCATCGATCCGCAGGCCGCCCCCGACCTGCTGGCCGAGGCGCCCGAGGTCGTCGCCGATGAGTGCCTGCTGATCGTGAGCGTATGGGTCACCAACTCCGGTGCGGTCAACGTCGGTCCCGACATGGCGGTGAGCTTCTACGCGGTGCAGGGCGGCGATCGGCGCTACCTGGGCACCGGCTACACCACCGAGGGGCTGGAGCCGGGGCAGTCGGAGCGCGTGCGGATGGAGCTGGATCTGCCCGCAGGCAACTGGGATGTGATCGCGGTGGTCGACGATGAGAACGGCCAGGGCGCTCGTAACGAGTGCAACGAAGACAACAACCGCATCCTGCTCGCAAGCGGTCAATCCTGCTGAGAGCGGGAGGAGCCAGGGGGGCTCGGACCTTGTCCGACCCCCACCCCTGCCTCTCGCGAACGTGTTTTGACCCCCTCGACGCCCCCGCCCTGGCGCTCGCGAGCGTGTTTTGACCCCCTCGACTCCCTGGCAAGAGGCAGGCAGAGCGTCTCGCGACCCCCTCGACCCCCTGGCAAGAGGCAGGCAGAGCGTCTCGCGACCCCCTCGACGCCCCGTTCGGGGTATATGGGTGGGGCGATGGGACCCAAAAGAGAAGCCCCGGCCACTGGCCGGGGCTTTTTTTCGTCCGGGAGCCTCCGGGCGCCGAGGGCTCAGGTCAGATGTGCCAGCTTTCGGGGGTTGCGGAGAATGTAGATCTGCGTCACGCGGGCGTCGGCGACCTCAAATTGAAAGAGGGTGGGGAGGCCCTGCGCATCGTAGAAGAGCATCGCCATACGTCCGTTGATCTCCAGGGCGGTGCCAGCCCCCGAGCCGGCGTGCTTGCGGGCCAGGCCGTGGAGGAAGCGGGCGACGGGGTCGGCCCCGACGATGGGTTTTCGGGCGGTGCTGACGTGTCCTCCCCCGTCGGAGAGCACCACGACATCGGGGGCCAGGACGTCCATCAGCGTCTGGATATCCCCGCCCATCGTGGCCTGGAAGAGACCCTCGACGGTGGCGCGGTGGGTGTCATCATCGACCAGGGTGTGGCGCCGCCCGGAGCGCACCCGGGTGCGGGCGCGGTGCACGAGCTGCCTTACGGCCTCCGGCGATTTTCCCAGCGCCCGGGCGATCTCCGGGTAGTCAAAATCAAAGACTTCCCGCAGCACGAAGGCCGCCCGTTGCTCGGCGTTGAGGCTCTGGAGCATCACCAGCATGGCGGTGGAGACCTGGTCGGCCAGCAGGAGCGCCGACTCCGGGGAGCGCGCCGCCGGCTGCTCGGGCTGCGCGGCGGTGGGCAGGGGCTCGGGAAGCCAGACGCCGGGGTAGTCTTCGCGCTGACGGTTGCGCTTGCGCAGGGCGTTTAACGCCTGGCGGGTGGCGATCTGCGCCAGATACGAGCGCGGGTGCGCCACCGGGGTCTCCACCGCTCGCCAGCGCAGGTAGCACTCCTGGACGACGTCTTCGGCATCGCTGACGCTGCCGGTGAGGTTGTAGGCGATCTTAAAGAGGAGCGCGCGGTGCTCGGCAAAGGCGCTATCGGGTTGGGCAGACATCGTCGGGCTCCGTACGTCAGGCCGCGGGTTCGTCGTCGGCTTGCGGGCCAAGCTCCGCATGTTGGGACCAGGAGAAGGTGCCGGGATGGCGGGCTTCGTTGCTCAGCGAGCGCAGGGTCATCCGGCAGATCGATTCCTTAAAGATGCCCCCGGCAAGCCCTCCCATGTGGATGCTACGGGGGCGGTCATCCGGGTGAACGAACTGTACCAGGGCGTTTTTGGGGCCGAGCGCGATGTTCTGAACGATGTATCCGCCGCGGTAGGGCTCCAGGGGGCGCTGCTCAAGGTAGCGCTGCACGTTGTCGGCCACATGCGCCCCCAGGGGCAAGGCCGAAGCACAGCCCATCCGCAGGTAGGCGTAGCCGGGGTGATCGATGGCGATGGCGTCGCCGGCGCCGAAGATGTTGGGGAAGCCCGGGACCTGAAGCTCGGGGGTGACCTGCAGGCGCCGCCGGGTATCGTGGGGCAGGCCACTGGTCATGGCCAGCGAGGGGGTGGAGAAGCCGGCACACCAGATCAGCAGGCCATCGCCCAGGAGCGCGCGGCGCGCGTCGTGGTCACGCATCGGCACGGGCTGATGGGTATGGACGATGACCTTTAAGCGCTTGAGTCGGCGCAGGATCGCCGCGCGCGCCCGCTCCGAGACGCTCGGGGCGATGGCGCCGGCGCAGTGGAGGTGGATCTCGATCTGGGGGTGCTCGCTGGCGATCTCCCCGACGAGCTCCAGCCCGGTGTGCCCGCCACCGACGATGTGCACCGGGCCCGAGGTGTGCTCTTTAAGTCGGCGGCGAGTCTCTTCGGCGCCGGCCAGCGTCGAGATTTGCAGGGCTTCGGGGGGGGCGGCGCCTTCGGCAGAGCCGGCCGCGTAGATGAGCACGTCGTAGGACAGAGACTCCCCGCCGGCCAGCGTGACCCTCCGGGCTTCGGGCTCGATGCTCTCGACCGAGTCGACCAGCAAGTCGACCTGGGGATGCAAAAGAGTGGCGAGGGGATGGGAGACGCTCTTAAGGGTGGATGCCGCGTAGCTATGCAGGCGAATGCGCTCGATGAAGTGGTCTTTCGGGTTGATCAGCGTGACGCGGGGGCCTGCCGCGTCGTCGGAAAGGCACAGGCGATTGGCGGCCATAATGCCGGCGTATCCGGCGCCAATGACGATGATATGTGGGGTCATAGCAAGCTCCTTACTTCGGGATGAAAAGGACAAGACAAACGTGCTACATACCCGACACCGCCCGGGACGAGGTTGTGACAGAAATTTCTAAGATGAGGGTGGGTTGACAAGCCCGCCTCAGCTGCACATCCTCCACCGAACCCGAGATATGGCCGGCAAAAGTGCCGGCTCTGAAGCGTCAAATCGCAACGTGGAGTGCGCATGAACATCTGCCCGAATTGCGGCAAAGAGGTCGACGAGAACGCGCGTCACTGCGGGCATTGTGGCCATAAGCTGCAGATCGAACAGAAGAAGACCATGCTGGGCATGGCGGCCATCGATCCGGCTGAGCTCCGCGCGCATCTGGCCCGGGCCCGCGACACCGCCGACGCCGCCGACGCCGCCAGCACGGGCGCGCCGGCCTCGTCGCCGGAGATGGCTCCCACCGAGGTGATGGCGTCGATCAGTGCGCCGGCGGAGTCCGGCGTCGAGTCGGAGTCGGCAGAGCCGGGCTTTGAGGATGAGGTGGATGCGGCCACCGGGCCCACGCAGGCGATGTCGGCGCTCACTGAGCCCGCTCCCGCGATCGAGTCGCCGGCTATCACTACCCCGGGGGGCGACGTGGCCGCGCAGGCCACCGGTCCGATGGAAGCCTTACAGACGCCGGAGAGCTCCGCGAGCCCGGCGGCGGCCGATGGCCGGGAGGCCGTCGAGGAGGCCGACCCCTTGGCGGCCACCGAGATGGAGCTGCCCGCGGTCGACCTTAAGCGGCCTGCCGAGCAGCCGGCGACGGCGGCGGCCGAGGGCGATGTGCCGCCGGTGTCGACTCCCGAGCCCCTGGCGAGCGCTTCCGAGCCCCTGGCGAGCGAGCTTGGCGAGGCGTCGGAGCAGGGGCTGGCGAGCACGCTCCCCGATAATCTGGCGCAGCTGACGGCCGATCCCGAAAATAAAAAGCGCCTGCTCCTCTTTCTCGGGGCCGCCGCCGCGCTGCTCCTGGGCTGCTGCATCCTGGGCTCGGCCCTGGCCTTTTTCTTATGAGCCGGTGAGTTGAGCGAGCCGTAAAACGCCGACACCCCGCGCCTTGAAGGCGCGGGGTGTCGGCGTTTGGGGAGCCTGAACTGGCGAGGATCAGAAGATCTGGGTGTCGTAGAGACGGTCCACGGCCCGGTCGGTCCAGGCGTCGAGGGTGCCCAGCTCCCAGGCCAGGTGCAAAATGGTGTAGCGGTTGCGGATGTCTTTGGAGTGCGCCACCGCGCGCCAGGCGCGCTCCCGGGCGACGTCGAGCTCGGCAAAGCGCACCGGGCACTTGGCCTCCAGCAGCTCTTCCTCCAGGGAGTGACAGGTGCGCAGCGTCGCGCCGACCTTCTCGCGCAGGCTCGACCACTCCTCTTTCAGCGTGGTCAGGCGCCGCCGCAGATCCTCGGGGGTGGGGTAGGCCTTCTCGGCGTGTTTGACCACGGCTTTAAAGAGGGGGCCAAAGCGCGTTTGGAGCTCGGCGGCGTAGTCCTCCCAGGGCTTGAGCGCGGCCACGCGGGCCTCCACGTCGATGTCGGCCGGATCCATGGCCATCAACTGCTCGTAGAGAAAGGCCGTGGTCAGCGTGCCCACGCCCACCTGGCAGCCGTGGAAGTCGTGGGGCTCATCAAAGGCGATGGCCGTCATGTCGATGAAGTGGCTGATCAGGTGCTCGCCACCGGAGGCCGGGCTGGAGGAGCCGGCCACGCTCATGGCCAGGCCGCTGAGCATCAGGCTGGCCGTTAAGTCGTTGACGGCCTGGCGGTCACGGCGCGGCAACTTCGGGGCGACGCCTTCCAGGAGCGCGGCGCCGGCCTCGATGATCGTCATGGCGTCGGCGGAGTGGAAGGTGCCATTGAGCCAGGCCGAGAGCTGCCAGTCGGCGTTGGAGACCGGCTTCGACATCAGGTCGCCCAGGCCGCTGCAGATCATGCGGTAGGGCGACTCGGCCAGCACATCGACGTCGGCCACGACCACGCGGGGCGCCCGGCAGGGCACGGTGGTTTTGACGCCCTCGGAGAGCACCGCGGCGATGCCCGAGGTGTAGCCGTTCATGCTGGGAGAGGTAGCCACACAGGCCATGAACAGGTCGTTGTTATAGCAGGCCTGCTTGACGATATCGTTGATGGTGCCGCTGCCGACGGCCACGCCGGCGACCGCGCCGCTCTCTTTGAGGGCGGCCTCGTAGGCGGCGATGGAGGCGTCGTCACAGCGCGGGGTGTCCTGGCCGGGGGCGTCGGCCACGTCGAAGCGCTCCCAGGGCAGCCCGAGGCGGTCGAGTTCGGCGGCCAGCGCTTTGCCGGCGGCCTCCCAGGTGTTCGCATCCACCGCGACCAGCCAGGTGCCACGGGGCAGGTGCGTCTGCATCTGGCGCACGCCCTCGGCCGTGGCGTTCTGGCGGAGTACGATGGCGCGGGTGTCGAGATGGTCGGCGTAGCGGGTTAAGAGCTCGTCGATGAATGCGGTCATAGAAACCTCGGGGAAATGAAGGGGACCTCAGCTGTCGGCATCACCATGCCCGTATCGTCGCAATCTTCAAGGCTTGCGGGGGCATCCGGGGAGAAATTCCGGGAAAAATTTGCCCGCGATCGGCCCGGCCTTTATAACATAGCGGCAAGTACGCCGTAGGCCGTTGTTGTCGTCTTGTGATTGCGTTGGTTACTCGGTGCCTGGCCGAGCTAAACCTGGCTTATGATGATTCGGTGGAGGATAGAGACTTGAGTAACCAGACCAAAAATCAGCAACGCGGATCGGTCGTCACGACCACGGAGACCGCACGCTCGAAGAGTGACACCCGGCTCGACGTGCTCTCGCCGCAAGAGGAAAAGGTGTTGCGCATGTTGCACGGGCTCAGTGAAGAAGACAGCCATGAGCTCAAGTTCGCATTGGGCGCCGACGAAGAGACCCGGCTTAAGCTCGCGATGATGGAGCGCGACCTCCACGAGGCGCTGGCTCCGACCGCGGAACTCGCTGCCGGTGAACTGGATGATGGTGGTGATGCGTAAGTCGCTGTAATAAAGGTGGTTTATGTGTAAAAGGAGGCCCTTTGTGGGGCCTCCTTTTTACCTTCTTGTCGAAGCCTGAGGTGGCTAGACCGCATTAGATGCCTTTGATAACGTCGCCCGGCTAACAGGCCCTCCCGGGGCCGGGGTGTTGATGCCACAGGAGGAGCGATGTTTGAGAAGGTGTTGATCGCCAACCGCGGCGAGATCGCAGTGCGCGTGATGCGCAGCCTGCGCGAGATGGGAATTGCCACGGTGGCGGTGTACTCCGAGGCCGATCGTCAGGCCTTGCATGTGCGCATGGCCGACGAGGCCTATTGTGTGGGACCGGCGCCCAGCGCCGAGAGTTACCTGCGAGCCGACGTCATCCTGGAGGTCGCCAAGAAGAGCGGCGCCGAGGCCATCCACCCCGGCTACGGATTCTTGAGCGAGAACGCCGACTTTGCCCGGGCCTGTGAGGCCGCGGGCATCACGTTCATCGGTCCGCGCCCCTACGCCATCGAGGCCATGGGGGAGAAGACCCGCGCGCGCCAGCTGATGGAGAAGGCCGGGGTGCCGCTGGTGCCCGGCACCAAAGACGCGGTGGAAGACGTGGCCGAGGCCCAGGCCATCGCCGAGTCGATGGGCTTCCCGGTGCTGATCAAGGCCTCGGCCGGCGGCGGGGGCAAGGGCATGCGCCGGGTCGACGAGCCGACCGAGTTCGCCCAGGCCTTTGAGGGGGCGAAGCGCGAAGCGCTGAGCGCCTTTGGCAACGGGGCGGTCTACGTCGAGAAGTACGTGCTGCAGCCGCGTCACGTGGAGATTCAGGTGCTGGCCGACGGTCAGGGCAACGTGGTGCACCTCTTTGAGCGCGACTGCTCGGTGCAGCGTCGCCATCAGAAGATTATCGAGGAGACTCCCTGTCCGGTGCTCAAAGAGGAGACGCGCCAGCGCATGGGCCAGGTGGCCTGTGAGGCGGCCCGGGCGGTGGATTATGTGGGGGCGGGCACCGTGGAGTTTCTGCTCGACGCCCAGGGCGACTTCTACTTTTTGGAGATGAACACCCGGCTGCAGGTCGAGCACCCGATCACCGAGATGATCACCGGCATGGACCTGGTGCGCTGGCAGGTGCGCATCGCCGCTGGCGAGCGTCTGGACTTGAGCCAGGACGACATCACTCGCCGGGGCGCGGCGGTGGAGTGCCGCATCTACGCCGAGGACCCCGAGAACAACTTCATGCCTTCGCCCGGGCCTCTGCACGTGCTCAAGACACCCTCGGGCCCCGGGGTGCGCGAAGACGGCGGGGTTTATGAAGGCGGCGAGGTCACGGTGCATTACGATCCGATGATCGCCAAGTTGATCACCTGGGGCGAAGATCGCCAGCACGCCATCGAGCGGATGCGTCGGGCGCTTAAGGAGTACGTGGTCGGGGGCATCGCCACCAACATCGCGTTTCATCGCGAGGTGCTCGACCACCCCGACTTTGTCAGCGGCGACTACAGCACCGACTTCGTGCCGCGGTGGCTCAAAGAGCGTCAGAAGCCCGTGCCGAAGTTTGAGCTCGACGCGGAGCTGGTGGCGGTGCTCAGCGCGCATCGTCGCGAGGAGTCGCTCCAGCAGAGCGCGGCGGTGGGCCCCGGCGGGGCGAAGGGCGCGGCAGGTGGGAGCAGTCGCTGGAAGGCGCTGGGCCGGATGCGGGCGCTGGGACGCTGAGCGCCCCGGCCGACCTCGACGACGTGAGCAGATGAGGAGACACCATGAGCGATAAGGTGAAGTATTTTGTGGGCCAGGACGACGAGGAGCGCGCCTGGCAGGTGGAGACGGTGGAGGCCGGGCTCTACCGGGTCACGCGCCCCGATGGCGAGACGATCGAGGTGAGCGCGTTTGCCGCCGATGCCGCCGGATTGAGCCTGTTGAGCCAGGGGCGCATCATCGAGGCCGATGTGCTCCGCCGCGAGACCACCTACGAGGTGCAGATCGATGGCGAGACCCACGCCATCGAGGTGCTCAACGAGCGCCAGAAGCGCATGAAGGCGGCCGGCGTCGGTGCGCGTGGCGCAGATAGCCCGGAGCTCAAGAGCCCCATGGCCGGCAAGGTGGTCGCGTTGCCGGTGGCGGTCGGTCAGGAGGTGGCGCTGGGCGATACGGTGATCATCGTCGAGGCGATGAAGATGGAAAACGACCTCAAAGCGCACCGCCCCGGGGTGGTGGCCGAGGTGGCCGTGGTGCCGGGCCAGGCCGTGGAAATCGGCGATGTGCTGGTGCGAATTGAAGATGTGCAGTGAGTGAAAGCCGGCCCCGGTGGGGCCGGCCCAGGGAGTGAGCATGAGCGACCAGGGACGCGAAGCGGAGTTTTGGGAGGCGTTGCAAGAGGCCGACGCGAAGTGGCAGCAAGACGTGCTGAACCCGCTGCTGGAGCGCTTTGGAGAGCGCCGCGAGCGCTTTGAGCGCAGCGATGGCAATGAGGTGGAGGCGGTCTACGGCCCGCAGCACACCCGGCATCAGGATTTCCTGCGCGACCTGGGCTTTCCGGGGAGCTACCCCTATACGCGCGGGGTGCAGCCGACGATGTACCGCGGGCGGCTGTGGACGATGCGCCAGTACGCCGGCTTTGGGGACGCGGCGCAGTCCAATGAGCGCTACCGCTACCTGCTCTCTCAGGGCACCACCGGGCTTTCGGTGGCCTTCGATTTGCCCACGCAGATGGGCTACGACTCCGACAGCGCGCGGGCGCGCGGGGAGGTCGGCAAGGTCGGGGTGGCGATTGATTCCATCGCCGATATGGAGGTGCTCCTCGATCAGCTGCCTCTGGATAAGATCTCGACCTCGATGACGATCAACGCCACCGCCTCCACCCTGCTGGCGCTCTACGTGGCGGTGGCCGATGCCCGGGGGATCGATCGCGGAAAGCTGCGCGGCACGATTCAAAACGATGTGCTCAAGGAGTACATCGCCCGCGGCACCTACATCTATCCGCCGCGCCCGAGCATGCGCATCATCACCGACATCTTTGGCTTCTGTCAGGCCGAGGTCCCGCGCTGGAACACGGTCAGCATTTCGGGCTATCACATCCGGGAGGCCGGCAGCACGGCGGTGCAGGAGGTCGGGTTTACGCTGGCCAATGGCATCGCCTACGTCGAGGCGGCGCTGGCCGCCGGTCTGGATGTGGATGAGTTCGCCGGACGCCTCTCGTTCTTCTTTAATGTGCATAACAACTTCATCGAAGAAGTTGCCAAGTTCCGCGCCGCGCGCCGGCTGTGGGCGCGCATCATGAAGGAGCGTTTCGGGGCGAAGGATGAGCGCTCCATGCGCCTGCGTTTCCACAGTCAGACGGCCGGCTCCACGCTCACCGCGCAGCAACCCCAGGTCAACATCGTGCGCGTGGCCATGCAGGCGCTGGCCTCGGTGATGGGAGGGACCCAGTCGCTGCATACCAACTCCTGGGACGAGGCCCTGGGGCTGCCCACCGAGGCCTCGGCGCTGATGGCGCTGCGCACCCAGCAGGTCATCGCCCACGAGACCGGTGTGGCCGATATGGTCGATCCCCTGGCGGGAAGTTACGCCGTGGAGGCACTGACCGACGCCATCGAAGAGGGAGCCCGGGATTATATTGAGCGCTACGACGAGCTCGGCGGGGCGGTGCAAGCCATTGAGGCCGGCTTCCCTCAGTCCGAGATTCAGGAGGCCGCCTACCAGGCTCAGCTGGCCCAGGAGCGCGGGGAGCAGGTGATTGTCGGGGTCAACCGCTACAAGGCCGAGCAGGAAGCGCCGGTGGCGATCCACGCCATCGATCCGGAGGTGGAGCGCTCCCAGGTGGCTCGACTGCGCGAACTCAAGGCCTCGCGAGCGGCCTCGGAGGTCGAGCGCGCTCGTCAGGCGCTGGCGCAGGCAGCCCGCGGCGGCGAAAACCTGATGCCTCATATCGTCGAGGCCGTCGTCCATAAGGTGACCCTGGGCGAGGTCGCCGATACCCTGCGGGAAGTCTTCGGGGAATATGTCGAGAATGTCGTCTTTTAATCGTGGGTCGAGGCTCGTGCGTGAGCGCGACTGACGTATCCCATGTCACCGTCCTTTACGGGGCCCGAAACAGGCCCCCGGCCGACTTTGCCGGGGGCGTGTTTGGTCTGGTCCCCCCGGGGAACGCAACTGAACAAGGCCCAAGATGTCTGAGCTGCACGACGTGCGCATGTTGCGCGATTATTTTCGAAAAGCGCTGATTCTGGAGAACCCTCACCCTTCTCTGGATCGTTATCTCACCTCGATGGGCATTGAGGTGGAGCGCCTCGATGAGTCGGTGACCCTCAACGAAGATGAGGTCGTGCGCATTCTGGAGGAGGGACAGCACGACCTGCTCTTTAAGCGCAGTCGCTTCGAGGTGAACGAGCGGGTCTTGCAGGCCTCGCAGAATCTGGCCGCGATCATGCTCTGTTGCATCGGCGACGACTCGGTGGATCGGGAGGCCTGTGCCGAGAACGGCGTTCTGGTGATGAACGATCCGGTGAGCAACGGACGCTCGGTGGTGGAGATGGTGCTCGGGGAGATGATCTGTCTGGCGCGGCGTATCTTCGACGCCGATCGCGACGGACGCAGCCACCTGTGGACCAAGAACAGCAAGGAGCGCTACGAGCTCAAGGGTAAGAACCTGGCGATCATCGGGCTGGGCAACATCGGCAAGCAGGTGGCCCAGGTGGCCGAGGCCTTCGGCATGCGGGTCTTCTTCTACGATACCCGCGAGCTGGCCCGGGAGGTGGGCATCGCGCTGGGCTGGACTTCCTGCGCCACGCTTTCGGAGGCCTTCCGGGTCGCTGACGTCGTCACCGTCCACGTGGGTGCCGAAGACCACCGCGGTCGCAGCAACCGCGACATGATTAGCTACGAGCATTTCTCGCAGTTTGGCGCCGACCGCGAGCCCTCCAGCCCGCGCATCTTCATCAACGCCGCCCGGGGCTTTCTCTACGACCCGGAGCTTCTTAAACGTGCGGTCGAGCAGGGGCATGTGCGCCGGGCCGCGGTCGATGTCTTCCCTCAAGAGCCGGGCTCCAGCGATGATCCCTGGTCGAACCCCTACGCCGATTTTGCCAGCGTGGTCACGACCCCGCACATCGGCGCGGCCACCGAAGAGGCCCAGCCGCGGATCGCTCAGCATGTGGCCAACACCACGCAGCTTTTCAACGAGCAGGGCATCGTGCGCGACTGCGTCTTTAGTCCCGGCCAGACCATCGGCGTGGAGACCGACGGGGCCTGCACCATCCTGACGGTGATTCACAGCGATCAGCGGGGCACCAAAAAAGCCGTGGATGATGCGATCTTCGAGGCCGGCTTAAACAACATTCGCTCCTCTCACCGCGACTTCCCGGATTATGGCTTCGCCTACGAGGTGGCGGCCATCGATCGGCCGCTCGATACCCGGCAGCTTCATGAGCTGGTGGCGCGCGCCCAGTCGATCACCGGTGATGTGCGGGCGGTGCGGGCGATCCGGCAGATTCCGCTGCGTAACGAGGGCTGCAAGTGAGTCCGAAGGTGATGTAGCCCCCACAAAAAAAGCGAGCCCTTGCAAGGGCTCGCTTTTTTTGTGGGCGGCGGGTGGCCGAAAACTCAGAGCAGGAAGTCGTTCTGGAACTGGCTGACCAGGGTGAGCAGCAGCGCGATGATGACGCTGGCGGCGATGGCCATTCGCGAGACGTACACAAAGCCGTTCATCAGGTTCTCAAAGGTCTCGTCGGCCCGCTCCTCATAGCGCTCAGCCAGCGACGAGAGGCGCTCCTGAAGCCGACCGGTCTCCTCGCCGACATCGACGTTCTCCAGGATGTCGTCGGGCAGAACCTTCATCTGGTAGAGCCCCTTGGCCAGGCTGCCCCCCTCCTCAATGACGCGCTGGGCGATGTGGATCTTGCGCTCAATGTCGGAGTTGTTGGAGGCCTCGGCGGCCAGCTCCAGGGCTTTGTGTACGGTGAGTCCGCTGGAGATGGACTGCTCGGTGTAGCGACAAAAGATCGAGTAGGTGTTGTAGAGGCTGGCGCGGTTGAGGAGGGGAACCGCCAGCCAGAGGCGGTAGCCCAGCCCGCGCACGCTCAGGTCGACCGGGAGGTTCAAAAAGACCATGGCGCCAAAGCCCACCAACAACAAAAAGATGGCCCCCTGGAGCACACCGCCCATCAGCACTTCGCCCAGCGCCGTCCAGGTGTCGTGGCGCATGGCGATTTCGGTGAGGTCGGCCGTAAAGAGGGTCAGGGCGATGAAGACGCCGAGCACGATCAGCAGGACCGGTTCGGCAAAGGAAATCAGGAGCTTTTTTCTGCGCCGGTGGCGTTTACCGTAATGGTTGGCCAGATGGCGGAAGGTTCGCGGGAGTTTTCCCTGTTCCTCGGCCACCAGCACGAGCTTTCGGGCGGTCGAGTCGAGCAGGCCGTAGCGGGCGAACGCCTCACCGAGCATATCGCCGCGTTCCATCAAGGAGTGGCGCAGCCTGCGGACCATCTTCGACTCAAACCCCTGGCGGTCCATCATATCGATGATGCGGGCGTAGCTCATCCCGCTCTCCAGCCCCTCGAAGAAGATCGTGCATAACGAGGCGGCCTCGGCGTCTGTGAGATAGGTGGAAGACTCGCGAACCACCGGTTCGCGTTCATAGGGGGCGGAGTAAGGTGAGGCCATCAGGAAGACTCTCTCGGGGTGGCCCGTTTACAGGCCGTGCAATGTTCGGCGACGATGGAAGCGCCTCGCCAGAAAAGAGGGGGGAGCGTGCATCAGGAGGATCGCCGCCGGTGTCCAGAAGCTGCGACAGCTTAACGTATGACCCGTCGATAGGAAACGTCTCACCCGGACCAAGGAGCAAAGATGGCATTAGATCAAGATAAGATGGTCAGTTTGATGCGTGAGATCCTACAGGAGGACTACCTCACCCTGGCGATCAAGGCCTACAGCCTGGAGGAGCGCCTGGATCAGGACGAATGCCAGATACGCTTTCAGCTGGAAGAGCCCGGGGGCAAGTTGGCTCAGGTGGAAGGACGAGGGGTGGGAACCATTGATGCGCTCTTCCGGGGGCTTCGTCAGCACCTGGCCCATGATTATCCCTCGCTGAGTTCGATCGCGTTCTCGCAGTTCGCGATCCAGGGGCTTTTTAACAGCGAAGATGGCCAGGAGTCGTCGCGAGCCTGGGCTGAGGCCACTGTGGGCATCGTCAACAGCCAGGGGCGGGAGTTTGTCTTTCAGACCCGCCAGCCCTCGGTCAGTCGCGCCGGGATCGAGGCCACGGTCAAAGCGGCGGAGTACTTTGTGAACAGCGAGCGCACCTATGTGCGTCTGCACGAGATTCTGGAGCACTACCGCAAGGAGGGGCGCACCGACCTGGTGGAGAAGTACACCGACCTGATGACGCAGGTGGTGCAGAACACCTCGTATTCGGAGGTCGTGGAACGGATTCGGGCGCAACTCAAGGGGTGAGTCGCCGCCGGTAGGGGGGCTGTTAGCGGCAGCTCGCCGGGGTGGGTTGACCCGGCGAACCCAGGAGTGGGCCGGAGGAGAAGGTCTCGCGGTGGTAGCAGAAGTTGGCCGGGTCGCGCCCCGTGGTGGCTTCCGAGTGCAGGCCAAAGGCGACGTTTTCGCGAATCTCACGACTCGCCGTAGAGGCGCCGCTCGGATCGATGAGCGCTCCGTCTCGCCAGGCAACCTCGTCGTGAATCACAAATCCGAAGTCGCCCTCCAGCTCGATCATGCGCATGGAGCGCGAGAAGTTTGAAAGGCCGACCGGACGCCCCCAGCGTCCGAATTCGTAAGAGGCCGTCGGATCGAGTGTGTCTTTGATGTCGTAGTAAGCGTTGTTGCGTCGGTAGAAGACAAAACGCTCCCCGGGGCCGATGGGTTGGAGGGCTTCGACGATGGCGCGTTCTTTGGCGGTATCGATGACGCGGTCGATTTCGATGCGTTCGTTGGTCTCCAGGATCTCGATGACGATGACCCGCGGGTCGATGGCTCCCTCTCCCTGATTGAGGATCTCGATGTATTCGCCCAACTCCCGTGACTCTCCGGGGGGAGGTTCGGTGTGAATCATCAGTTCGGAGAAGACCAGTGCCGCGCGGGCCGGCGGGGCATCGACGTCGCCATCGGGATGGGAGGCGTCGAGTTCGGTATCGGCGTGGAGATCGGCGTCGGGTTCGGGGGCGCGATAAGGGTAGTCCTGGAGGTCGAAGGCCAGGTTGCAGCCCGAGTGCACGAGGGCGCCCAGAAGCAGGGCGGCCAGCGCTCTACCGGAAGAGGGCCGGGAGCAGTTGGGGGTAAGCTCGTGCATAGCGTCTGGTGAGGGCTGAGGCGTTCGATAAGGAAGATGTTGCCGGGGGCTCGAAGGGGAAGCCGAGCGTGCTTTGTGTTGTCAGCCTAAAACAGATGGGATAGGGTGTCGAGAAGAGCAGGCGCGCTGCCACCTGGATGACGCGCCGCTTGTCCCCGACACCAACAGGGTACCATGCTCGACCCAGGGCTGGAGGTTTCCGTGACGCGCTGCGGGCCCCTCGTCTGAGTTGCGCCGCGAGATCTTCTGACGTGGTGAGTCGGCATCGGTGAGTAGATTGATGAACAGGGAGCGAACGCCGCCCTTGCATATGAGGGCAGCGCGCTCCAGACGCCTCCACAGACCAGGCGTCAGCGCGAGGGCGAACCCGAGGGTTTGCCCCACACGATCGTAGACCCGGGGAAGGGCGCGCCACCCGCGCTAATGTGAGGTGGTCGGCTCCCCCGGATGAAGGTTCTAAACGAGCGACATACCGCCATATCGCCGCGTTGGCCTGGCGCGCTGCCTGTGTGCAGCGTCGGGGCCGCCTGTGGCGATCGACAGTGACCTTTCAGGCTCAGCACCGAGGAGAGGATGAGCGAAGAGGCCAACCAGAGCGCCCAGGACAACAACCCCGAAGGGGGCGGCAGCAGCAAGCGCCGCCGTCGTCGTCGCCGCCGGCGCTCGCGTAGCAGCAAAGGCTCCAATCAGACCCCGCAGACTCAGCAGAGCCAGCAAGAGGACTCGGCCGCTGCCAAAGATTCGGGCGGAAGCAAGGCGGTCGCTAAGAGCAAAGCGCGTCCCCGGAGCAACCGCAGCTCTCGGGGAAGCGCCCGGCGGAACAGCCGCAACCGCAGCTCGGGCAAGCGACGTCCGCGCAAGAAGACGCCGGTGCGCAAGCTCAAAACCCCCGAGAGCAAGCTCGGTGGTCGCGAGCCGCTGGTCGATCTGAGCGCCGCGCCTCAGCAGCGCGGTCCGGTGGAGCTGACGCCTTTTGAGCTCTTCTGCGCGTACCACTGCGGGATCACCGATAACAACAATTACCGCCAGCAGTCGCTGCGTGAGGTGGCCCGGCGCTTCAATAAGCCGGTCCCGGAGATGGAGCAGGCGCTGCGCGACTTTGGGCTCGATAAAGAGACGGTCAAGCGTTCGCGCTTTGATATCTCGCTCTGTCACCTCGATATGAAGGTGGCTCCCGAGGGGATCGATAAGCGCGAGTTGGCCCGGGTGCTCTTCGACGAGTTTTTGGAGGAGACTCCGAAAGCGCGGGAGCGCGTGGAAGCGTTTGAAGCCGAAGCCAGTGGCGAGTGATGGGAGCGGGAGATTTCGGTGGCAGCGGCGTTGGATGTGTGTAGGATTGCCCTTGCGCCCCGACTAGACCCACCGAGTTCCCGAATTTGAGGTAGATGCATGGACCCCACTGAGAAGAGTGCCGGCGAGTCGATCGATTTGATCGCCGATGAGGATCTGCCCTACGGCGCGCCGACGACCCGGGAGCGCCCGCTCATCTTGCTGGCCGATGACGACAGCGAGCTTCGGGCGATGCTCAAAGCGCATTTCAGCCGCCGAGATTGCGATCTTTTGGAGAGCATGGATGGTGGTGAGGCGCTGGAGCAGATCATCTCGCACCGGCCCAACCTGGTCATCCTCGATGTGATGATGCCCGAGCTCACCGGTTGGGAGGTTGCCAAGTACGTACGGCAGCACGAGGTGTACGAGCATACCGGTATCATCATGCTTACCGGTATTGGGCCGACCAACAACGAGCTGACCAGCCCGCTCTTCGGGGCGGATGACTACATCGATAAGCCCTTTGACTTCACGGAGCTTCAAGAGAAAAGCGCCCGTGTGCTTGAGCAGCGTCAGTCTCCGCCGCTGCACTGAGGCGACGCAGTTTCAGGGTGACGTTCAAATAAAAGCCCCTCCGATACTCGGAGGGGCTTTTTGTGGTTTGGGGCTCAGGGGAGTTCGTCGAGCATGGTGCGGGCGCGCCGGTGATTATCGCTGGAGGGGGGGACCATTGTCAGGATCGTGCGACAAAGCGCGGCGGCGGCTTGAGGATCGCTGGCGCGCTGTCCGGCGGCGAGAATGTAGAGGCTGTTGGCTTCCTCCTCCAGCGCCAGGGCGAGCCGGCGGGTGGTGGGCTCGGTGGTGGAGAGCGCGCGGGCGCGGGTGAGCAGGGAGTAGGCGCGGGCGTAATTGTCGGCGGCCAGGGCCTGGTTCCCCTGTCCGGCAAGCGCGGCGGCGATGAGTTTGGAGGTGCGCTCGTCGTAATGACCGCTGGCCACGTTTCGGTCCGCTCGGCGGGCTTGCTGGAAGTGCTCCAGGGCCTGTCCGAAGTTGCTTTGAGCCAGTGCGTCTTCGCCGCGATTGATGGAGCGCTCGAAAGTGCGAATATCGTTGGCCGTACGTTCGGCGCGCTCTCCGGTAGCGCCGCCCGCACTCCGGGCCAGGGATTCGAAATGGGCTGCGGCTTGAGCGAACTTGCCCTGGCGGTAGAGGTTGAGGCCGGCGGTGAAGTTGGCATTGGAGGCAGCCGCTTTGGAGGTGCTGCCTGCCGCGGGCATGTCGGCGAATGGGTTGTCGAGCTCGGGCCGCGCGGGCTTTGAGGTGGGGCGGCGTGTCGACGAGGCGGCGTTGCTGCGGGATTGCGCGCGAGCTTGCGCCTGGGCCTGGGCTTGCGCCTGGGCCTGGGCTTGAGCTTCGGCTTCGGCTTTGAGTCGGGCTTCGGTGGCGTCGAGATCTTTGAGAAGCTGGCGCCCACCTTCGTGCTGGGGTGAGATCGAGAGAAGCTCCAGGGTTTCCTGACGACTTGTGACCCAGTCTTCGGCTTCAAAAGCGCGTCGGGCGCGTTCAAAGGTGCCGTGCACCTCGCCCTGACGGGCCAGGCGAATCAGCGATTGTGCTTCGCTGTGGTAGACGCTCTCGCGTGGGATGGCCTGAACCTCGGCGAGCAGCGCATCGTCGAGGGCATCGACCTTTTCGCGGGCGCGCTCCACCGTGGCCTGCGCGCGTTTCTCAACGTTGATGCGCTCAAGTTGGGCATCCACCTGGCCAAACTCCGGATCTGCCTGGGCGGCCTTTTCGAAGAGTGCGCGGGCGTCGTCCCACTGGCGGTGTTTGATGGCGTCGACGCCCTCCAGGTAGAGGGCGCGTGCGCCACTATCGACGTGCTGTGGTGCGGTGACCGCGGCGGGCTCGTCTTCGGAGAGTGCCAGGTGTGCGATAAGCCCGACCAGGGGCAGGCAGAGCAGGGCCGCGCCGACGGTTACTCCCACCAATACCTTGTCGAGGCGGCGGGGGGCCCGGCCTGCGACCGGTGAGGGAGCCGAGGCGGGGACGCCATTGGCGGTGCGTGTCGACGCCGCCGGGAGAAGCCTTCGCTGGCGACTTTCGGTGGGTTGTCCGCCGGGGATGACAAATTGGAAGATGCTCTGGCCGGTCTCAATGCGATCGCCGTGAAAGAGGTCGGCTTCGCGAACCTTGACGCCGTTGACCGCGGTACCGTTCACCGACATCAGATCGCGCACCATGAACGTGTCATCATGCTGCTGAATGATCTCGAAGTGCTTACGGCTCATGGAGAGGTCGGGCACCACGATGGAGTTGTCGGTGCCGCGTCCCACGGTGGAGCGCAGACGGTTAACCAAAAACTCCTGACCGGCGGTGGGCCCACTCAATGTGGAGATGCGGGGGCAGACCGGGTCCGATTCAAAAGGACTGGAGAAGACTTCGGTGGCCTGGGCGGCGAAGTCATCGGAGGGGTCGCTCGTCTTAGCCTGGCGGGAGGCGTTGCGCTGGCGGTCGCCGCGGGCGAGTTCTTCGACCGAGGAGAGCTGGGTGGACGCAAAGGGTTCGGAGTCGTGCGTGGCAACCGTGATCGATGCATCGCTGCGAGCGGCGGAAGGTGGCGCGTCGCCTGTCGCGAAGATGCTCTCGGCGATCTCAGTGTGTTCATCGTCGAGATCGTCGGTCGGTTCGAGGCTCTCGAGTGGCGAGTCCGCGATCTCGGTGGCCTCGCCGACAAAGGGCGAGTCTTCGTCCTCCTGGTCGGCGGCGCTATGAAGATCGAGCGGCGAGTCTGCGATTTCGGTAGCTTCGCCGACAAAAGGAGGATCATCGTCCTCCCGAGCTGTCGGTTCGAGGCTCTCGAGCGGGGAGTCCGCGATCTCGGTGGCTTCGCCGACAAAGGGAGGATCATCGTCCTCCCGAGCTGTCGGTTCAAGGCTCTCGAGCGGGGAGTCCGCGATCTCGGTGGCTTCGCCGACAAAGGGAGGATCATCGTCCTCCCGAGCTGTCGGTTCGAGGCTCTCGAGTGGCGAGTCCGCGATCTCGGTGGCTTCGCCGACAACAGGCGGGTCTTCGGGCGCGTCGCCCTCGGCGTCTGCGGAGTTCTCGGCGTCTGCGGACTCCTCGGGTTCGCCGGGATCCTGCTCCACCGGAGCGACCTGGTCGAGTGAGGGGGCCGACGTCTCCACCGCCTCGTCTTGTGACGCCTCGGAGGTCGGGGTGGCGAGTTCGGAGTCGAATGCGTGGCTGAGCATCGTTTTTCGCTGCGTGTCGACAGCGCGTGAATGCTCGTCGAGCGGGGCTTTATCGGCCTCACTCGCTTCGGGGTTGGTTTCTCGTGGCACTTCGATGGTGGGAGGAAGGGGGGTGTCGCTGAGGGGGGCGACGTCAGGGAGGGGGGGCGCGGCGGGGACCTCGGGTTCTTCTTTGGCCGCGGAATGTCGTGGGGGAGTTCGCTTTGCACTGAGCCCGCGTAGGCGCTCCGAGAGCGAGCCCGGCGGGCTCTTGGGGCGTAGCGCGCCCAGGCCCGGGAGGGTGTGTCGGGGAGAGGCCTGCGAGGAAGATGCTTCGTGCTCCTGTGCCGCGGGAGCGTCCTCGGACGGCGTGTCGCCCTCCACAGGCTTGTTCTCCGCGTCAGTCATGGGTCCTCAGAAACATGCCAGCAATTGATCTCAAGGCCTCGGGAAGGATAGCGTTGGCGCAAGAAAGGTGTCAATCCGGTGCCCCTTTTAAGGGAGCAATCACGGGAGTTGAAGTGTGAAACAACGAGGTTCACTGCGTACGCAGATGATCGCGGCCTTTGTGGTGCCCACGGTGTTGATCATCGGCGCGATGATCGCCCTGGCCTGGGTCAGCGCGGAGCGCGGCCTGGAAGAAGAGGTCGGTCGTCGGCTGATGGCCATTGGCCAGGGCGTCTCGGCCGAACTCAGCGAAGGAATCGACGCCGCACAACTTGAGCGGTTGGATGGCACGATGGAGCGGGTGCGAGCGCGTATGAGTCAGCGCCTGGAAGCGACCCGGGCGGCCACCGGGGCGCGTCGTCTGCTGCTCGTCAACGCCGAGTTGGAGAGCCTGGTAGATACTGAGCCCCGGGTGGGCTTTGGCCAGTCGATGTTTGAGCTGGAGACCGACCGCCTGGAGATTGAACGCAGTTTTGAGGACGGTCAGGCGCGCACCAGCCCGATGTTTCGGAGTCGGGATGGGGAGCGTCATAAAAGGGCCTTTGTGCCGGTGCTCTTGGAGGGCCGGGCGGTGGCGATGATCGTGGTCGTGGCCAGCGCCACCCATTTTGAGCTCCTGGGAGACTTCGGGGCGTCGCTCGCCGGGTTGGGGGTGTTCGGTGTGGGGATTGTGGTGGTGGTCGCGATCTTCTTTTCGGCCGGGCTTTTGCGGCCGGTGCGCCGTCTGGTCAGCGGGGTGGAGCGGGTGGCTCAGGGGGAGCTGACGCGCCCCCTGGTCAGCGTGGAGCATCCGGCGTCGGGGCCCCGGGAGATCGCCTTTTTAATGGGGGCCTTCGAAGACATGCGCCAGTCGGTGGTGGCCCGGGATGCGCACATGCGGATGATGCTCGCCGGCATCGCGCACGAGGTCCGCAATCCGCTGGGAGGCATGAAGCTCTTCTGCGGTCTGCTGCGCGAGGAGCTCGACCACGAGGGTGAGGACGAGAAGTTAAAGATGCTCGAGAAGATCGTGCGGGAACTCGATTATCTGGAGCGTGTGGTTACGGACTTTTTGGCCTTTGCGCGGCCGAGTGAGATTCGACCGGAGCGTTTTGAGGCTGCCGAGATGCTCCAGGAGATTTCCGAGTTGCTCGCGGGGGAATGTCTGCAGGTGGGGTGCACGCTCCACATTGAAGGGGCCGACCAGGTGGTGTGGACCGGTGATAAAAGCCGGCTGCGTCGGGCGGTGCTCAACGTGGTGCGCAATGCGTATCAGGCCAGCGGGAGCGGCGCGTCGGTGCGAGTGGTTGTCCAGGGCGACCAGGTGCAACGCTGCGTGGTGAGTGTGATCGATGAGGGGCCTGGTATTGAACCGGAGAAGTTGGCAGAGCTGAGCACTCCTTTTTTTACCACCCGGGAAAAAGGCAGCGGATTGGGACTCGCGTTGACGCGTCAGATCATTGAGAAGCACGGCGGAGAGTTGCGCATTGAGAGCCAGGTAGGCCGGGGCACCCGGGTGGGGTTGAGTTGGCCCTTTGATGAGAGCCTTGCGCAGACGTCTCCGCATCCGAAGGTGCCCGAGGGGTGGTTGGGTTGAACTTGGCGCGGGAGCGCCCGGGAGAATGAGTATGGCAAAGGTGTTGGTGGTCGAAGATAACGACACGCTGCGCGAGGGCGTGGTGCAGGTGCTTGAGCGTATGGGGCACACGGCGCTGGCGGCCTCCGGTGGGGTGAAGGGGCTTGAGATCTTCAGGCAGGAGCACCCGGAGCTGGTCATCACCGACCTGAAGATGGAGGGCGTCGACGGGATGCAGGTCCTGGCCGGGGTGCGCGAGGCCAGGCCGGAGGCGCTGGTGATCATGATCACGGCGTTTGGCAGCATTGAGACCGCGGTGGCGGCGATGCAGGCCGGAGCGTTTGATTTTTTGCCCAAGCCTTTTCCGCCGGACTTATTGCGGGCCAAGGTCAGCCGGGCGCTGGAGGTGGGGGCGGAGCGGGCCCGGGCCGAGCGCCTGGTCGAAGAGAACGCGATGCTTCGGGAAGACGCCGCGCGCGGATTTGATGAGGCCATTGTGGGTGACTCCGCGGCGATGGCGACCATATTGGAGCGGGTCCGGCGCGTGGCCGGCAGCGACTCCACGGTCTACATCCACGGCGAATCGGGTACGGGTAAGGAGCTGGTCGCGCGGGCCATTCATAAGGCCAGTGCCCGGGCGGCGGGGCCCTTTGTGAAGGTCAACTGTTCGGCGTTGGCCGAGAACCTGCTGGAGAGTGAGCTCTTTGGTCACGAGAAGGGGGCCTTTACCGGAGCGCATAAACGTCGGCTGGGTCGATTTGAATTGGCCGAAGGGGGGACGATCTTTCTGGATGAAATCGGCGATATTCAGCCGGCCACGCAGCTGAAGTTGTTGCGGGTTCTGCAGGAGCGCGAGTTCGAGCGGGTCGGTGGCGAGGCGACGCTAAAAGCCGATGTTCGGGTGGTGACGGCCACGCACCGGGATCTGCGGGCGGAGGTGGCTCAGGGGCGGTTTCGCGAGGATCTTTTCTACCGGCTGCATATTATTCCGGTGGAGCTTCCCCCGCTGCGCGCGCGACGCGAGGATGTGCCCGATCTGGCGGCGCATTTTGTGGAGAAGTTGGCCCGGCGTACCCGCTCCTCGGCCACGCGCATTGGGGCGGAGGCCATGGCGTTGCTCAAGCGTTATGAGTGGCCGGGCAACGTGCGGGAGTTGGAGAATGTGATTGAGCACGCGCTGGTCTTTGCCCGTGGCGAGACGATCGGCGTGGGGGACCTTCCACCGGTGCTGGGCGGGAGTCGGGGGGCGGCCAGTGGTGTGGATCTGGCGGCGGTTGAGGCCTCCAGTCTTCCCGAGGTGCTGGAGGAGTTGGAGCGTGCCTTGATTGTCGCGGCCCTGGAAAAAGCCGGCGGCGTGAAGGCGGAGACGGCACGCTTGTTGGGGATTAAGTCCAGCGCGCTCTACTACAAATTGGAAAAATACGGGGTGGAGTCGGCCGACGAGGAGTCTTCGCACGGATAAAGAGGCGTACTTGACCGGCCCCGGGACCGGTGATTAGTGTGCGGCCAGCCGCCGCCGGCGGCCATTGGGTGTGGGTGAGAATTCTCAAAAGGTATGCAGAACGCAAAGGTGACTTCATGAGCAAGGTCGACTTGAAAGGGTACGGCATCGACGGTCCCCAGGTGTTGCGAAACCCCAGCGTAGCTCGCCTCTACGAGATGGCGATTCAGAACGATCCGGGGGCGGCGATCGCCTCAAGTGGAGCGTTGATGGCCTTCTCCGGTGAGAAGACCGGACGTAGCCCCAAGGACAAGCGCCTGGTGCGCGAGGCCACCAGCCAGAACGACATCTGGTGGGGCGACGTCAACATCGAGATGAGCCCCGAGGAGTTTGCACAGAACCGCAAGTCCGCCATTGAGTACCTCAACGATCGTCCGGTGCTCTACGTGATCGACGGCTACGCCGGCTGGGATAAAGAGCACCAGCTCAAGGTGCGTATTGTGTGCGCGCGTGCCTATCACGCGCTCTTTATGCACAATATGCTGATTCGCCCGAGCGCCGAGGAGCTGGAGAGCTTTGGCGAGCCGGATTATGTGATCTTCAATGCCGGAAGCAGCGCTGCCGACCCGGCGCGGGTCAAGTCGGTGACCTCCAAAACCAGCGTGGCGCTGAACTTTGAGCGTGGCGAGTTTGTGATTCTGGGAACCGACTACGCCGGTGAGATGAAGAAGGGCGTCTTCACCATCATGCATTACCTGATGCCCAAACGAGGCGTGCTCTCGATGCATTGCTCGGCCAACCAGGGCAACGAGCGCGGCGATGTTTCGCTTTTCTTCGGGCTTTCGGGCACCGGGAAGACGACGCTCTCCACCGATCCGGCGCGCGCGCTGATCGGCGACGACGAGCATTGCTGGACCGACACGGGTGTCTTCAACATTGAGGGCGGGTGTTACGCCAAGACGATCGATCTCTCGCAGGAGCAGGAGCCGATCATCTACGATGCGATCCGCTACGGCTCGGTGCTGGAGAACGTGGGCTACGATCAGGAAACCCGCGAAGTTGACTACTCCGACAAATCGATCACCGAGAACACCCGCACGTCGTACCCGATCGAGTACGTGCCCGGCGCCCAGATTCCCTGCGTGGGTGGGCATCCCAAGAACATCATTTTCCTGACCTGCGATGCGTATGGGGTGCTGCCGCCGGTGAGCCGGTTGACGCCGGAAGCGGCCATGTACCACTTCATCAGCGGGTACACCGCCAAGGTTGCCGGCACGGAGGTGGGCGTGACCGAGCCCATCGCGACCTTCTCGGCATGCTTTGGCGCGGCGTTTTTGGTGTGGCACCCGATGCGCTACGCCGAGCTTCTGGCCGAGAAGATGCGTCAGCACGGCGCCAACGCCTGGCTGGTCAACACCGGCTGGACCGGCGGGGCCTACGGGACGGGCAAGCGCATGAAGCTGAAGTACACCCGTGCCATCATTGATGCCATCAACACCGGCGCGCTGGCCGAGGCGCCGACGGTGCTCGATCCCTACTTTAAGCTCGACGTCGTCACGCAGGTGGAAGGGGTGCCCTCCGAGGTGCTGGTCCCTAAACAGACCTGGGCCGATGGCGAGGCCTTTGATGCCACTGCGCGCAAGTTGGTGGGGCTCTTTGAGACGAACTTTGAGCAGTACGCCGATCAGGCCGGGGAGGCGATTCTCAAAGCAGCGCCCTCGCTGAAGGGCTAAGCCCCCCCGGGCTTGATAGCTTAGTTTGAGGTGTTGGAGAGCGCCGCTTCCTGTGTGGAGGCGGCGCTCTCGAAGCTCTGGCGCGTCGCTTCGAGGGCCCGGGTGATGCGTTCGGGTTGGAGGCGAGGCAGCTCACTGGCGAGCAGGGTATCGCGGTGGGCGCGTAGCGCCTGCGCAGAGCCCTCGCTCTGGGAGGCGATCTGGGGCGCGTAGTCCGCCAACATTTCGGCGGTGCGCTTCATCTCCACCGGGGTCATCGGACCGACCCTGGCGAGCGCACGCGCCTTTAAGAGGGGCAATTGCCGACGAGCTTCGGCGACCTCCCAGTCTCCCAGATCGCCGCGGGTCAGGTGCTCCTCAAGCTCAATGATGGCCGGGTCGAAGGGATCGAAGGTCGCCTGGGCCCGGGGGCTTTCGTGCTGGATCGACATGTCGACCCGGGGAAGCACGAGGGAGAGGAGAATGAGGATGGCGCAGGCGGTCCAGATCCAGCTGGCTTTGATGCGTACAGGCATGAAGACGTCGGGTTAGAAGGGGCGGTCAGAGGCTCAGCGGGCATCCCAGCGGGCCACGAGCTCACGCTGGTAAACCAACATCGCGCCCAGACTCTTTCGGCGCAGGTGGTCGACGCGCTCGCTGGCCTGTTGCCACTGCGCCACAAATGCGTTGAGCCAGGTGTGCTCGAGTCGTCCTTCCATGACCGGAGTGAGGTCGATCAGAGGTTCGGCGAGTACGCGTTGGCGCAGGTTCTCGTGGGCGTCCACGCCGTGCATCTCGGGCAGGGGTAGCTCCGGGTGCAGGGCCTGGTAAAAGGTGGCGTGGGTGCCGACCAGGGTCTCGAAGATCCATTGTAGGGCGTCGTCGTCAAGTTGAGTTTCGGAGACCAGGTGGGTGACCCGGGCCAACGCAGGCGACTGGTGACGCATCCAGCGGGCAAGCTGCTGGAGGTGATCGTGAAAGAGGTAGCGCTGGCGGAGTTCCGTGGCGAGTGCCGGGTCCAGACGGCTGGCGATGACCAGGTGGGCGTGCATCAGGTCGGCATCGAGCTGAGCGAACCAGCGGCGCTCCTTCTCCGGGTCACGCTCGCAATCGACTCCGGGAGGGCAGGGCTGGGTGGTGGCCGGGCTGCGCAGGGGGCGAGCGTGTCCCTGGGCGGCGACGGGCTGGCGGATCAGGTGAGGGAGCTGGCGCTCCAGGCGGGCGCTGGCCTGATCGAGCGTGGGGCCGATGAGCTCGTGGAGCCACTGCGCGATCTCTGCGTCGCTGCTCTCTTCGTGCTCGGCGGCGGCAAAGACCTCGTCGAGGTTGCCGAACTCCACGTAGCGATGTCCAAAGACCACGCTCTCGCGGGGGCTGAGCAGGATCTCGTCGTGCTCCCCGGCCAGGTGGCGCTGCAGAGAGTCGGCGGAGTGCGTGGGAGCAGGGTCGCCGAACTCGGCGGCGTTGTAGGTGCGGGTCAGCGCCTGGCGCAGGTTCTCGGGCGTCTCGAAGAGGGTCCAGGCGGAGCGCTCGTCAAAGGAGGTGCGTTCGTAGCGCATACGGGCGTGGGCCTCACGCACGTGGTGGGGCGGGTGCGAGTCGAAGAGGTCAGCGCGCTCCTCGGTATGCTGCGGATCGAAGACCCATTCAAAGCGTGTCGGGTCGGTGGGAAGTGTGGGAGGTTGCCCGAGTGTCGGGTCGCCGAGGCGCTCGCGCATGGCGTCCATCAAGGCGCTGTGATGCACAAAAAAGTCGTTGGTGCGCATGCCCTGGTCGGCGGCCTGTTCCAGGTCGTAGCGGGTCTGAGAGTAGCAGCGGTCTGCCCAGTCGGCGCGTTTGAGCGCGTGGATCAGGGCATCGCTCCCGGTCAGGCGCACGGCCACGCGGTCGGCATGAAGTTCCATCTGACGGCTCACCGAGGCGTCCAGGCGCTCCAGCGCAGCGAGTGCGCGGCGAGCGATGGCACGCACCAGGCGCGTGGCCAGCTCCAGGCCAAAGGGGATGCCCAGGCCGCGGTGCCAGCGGGTGCGTGCGCGTGCCAGGGCCCGGTCGATCGGGTCGTGGCCCTCGACCAGTTGGCGCAGCACCTGGGCGACCACGTAGACGTAGTGGCTCAGGCGCATGGAGCGCTGGGAGAAGTGCCCCAGTTCGTGGGCCAGCACCGCCTCCAGCTCGGTTCGATTCAGGGTGTTGATCAGCCCCAGTCCGATGAGCAGATTTTTGCGCACCGGGAAGATCAGGTTGAGCAAGGAGGTGTCATAGAACACCCCGGCGTTGACCTGGGGGCAGGCGTAGACCTTGTGTGGCAGGGGCGCGCCAGCACGTCGGCTCAGATCGGTGAGAAAGCGAAAGAGCTCGGGCTCGTGTTCGGCGTTGAGTTCGATGAACTGCGAGCGATCGACGGTCTGGCGGTGAAAGAGCCCTTTGATCAGCACCAGGGCCAGGGGCAGAAAGACCGTCAGGGTCAGCGCGCCTAAGAGCCAGTCGTCGAGGTGAATAGGGCCGCTTAAGGCGTGCTTGACCACGACCACGCTGGCGGCCACGCAGAGAATCAGCGCACCGAAGTACAGGGCCAGAAGCCCGATGAGTGCAGCCGCGAGCAGGCCTACCCGGATAAGGTAGGCGCCGTTGAGTTGCAGGGCGTGCCGGGGCACGCGGACCGAGTGGCTGTCCGAAGCGTGGACGGCCGGGGCAAAGAAGTGGAGCCAAGAACGATTCATGAAGACCTCCCAAGGGCTGACTGAACGTCCCACCTGGGAAAGCCCACCTGATAAAGACCGGACCTCAGGGCTTTCGGTCTAGCTCGTCTAACGGCCTGCGAACTAGGAGTGGATTACAACTCGGCTGGAAAATTACCAGCGGAGTGTAAGTATAGATCGATTTTGTTCGGGATCAAAGTTTTTTGCCCGAAAGGATCTTTCCACAGCGTTTCCACAGGTCGCATAAAAAAGCCCTCCCGCAGGGGAGGGCGTTGAGTGAAGGAGTTTGCCAGACGATCGCCAGGGATACTTTGCACTTTAGGCGAGCGCTGGAAGGGCCGCGGCTTAACGAGCGGTCTGAGAAAGGGGCAGGTAAGCTACCGCTTTCATTTCGATGGCCAGGTTCGGGTGGGGCAGCTGATGTACCGCCACGGTGGTGCGGGTGGGGCCGGTGTCGGCGTCGAAGAAGCGGTTGTAGGCCTGGTTGTAGCCCTCAAAATCGTTCATATCGATGAGGAAGGTCGTGATGTCGACCAGGTGTTCCAGCCCGGCGCCGGCTTCTTCCAGGATGCGGGCGATGTTCTGAATGACGGCTTCGGTCTGGGTGGCGATGTCGCGAAGGATGGTGCCATCGGCGGCCCGGGTTACCCCGACATGTGTGTTGTCGGGGCGTCGGCAGGAGACCCCGGAGACAAAGATCAGATCGCCCACACGGCGCGCGTGCGGGTAGTGGGCCAGGGCCTGAGCGCGGTCATTGAGAATGTAGGGAGTGGAGCTCATGGGAGGCCTTTTAGGAGAAATCAGAGCTTGATGCAGATGTTTCGGGTCTCGGTGTAGAAGTCCAGCGAGTGGGTGCCGCCTTCGCGGCCGATGCCGCTGAGTTTAACGCCGCCAAAGGGTGTGCGCAGATCGCGCAAAAACCAGGTATTCACCCACACCAGTCCCACATCCATTCGGGCGGCGACGCGGTGAGCCCGGCGAAGATCGTGGGTCCAGATGGCCGCGCAGAGCCCGTAGTCGGAGTCATTGGCCAGCGCCACGGCCTCCTCTTCGGTGTCGAAGGGGTGGATGTGGCAGACCGGGCCAAAGACTTCTTCGCGGACCGTGCGGGCGTCGGGAGCGAGACCGGTCCAGATGGTGGGTTCGACGAAGGCGCCCTCTTTGAGGGCGCCGCCCAGCTCTGGGATGCCACCGCCGGTGATGACCTCGGCGCCTTCGCTTCTGGCGAGCTCAAAGTAGCTTAAGACTTTGTCGCGGTGGGCCTGACTGATGAGAGGACCCATCTGGGTGGCTTCATCGAAGGGGTCACCCACACGCAGACCGCGGGCCCGGGCGGCGAGTCCGGCCACGAACTCCTCGAAGATGGGGCGTTGCACGTAGACGCGCTCCGAGCACAGGCAGACCTGGCCGGTGTTGGAGAAGGTGGAGCGCGCGGTGCCGTCGATGGCCTCCTGGAGGTTGGCGTCGGCAAACACGATCGCGGCGTTTTTTCCACCGAGCTCAAAGGAGATGTTGCGCACATGCGGGGCGCAGGCTTCCATGATGGCGCTGCCGGTGCGCGACTCTCCGGTGAAGGTGATCGCGTCGATATCAGGGTGGCGGGTGAGCGCTTCGCCGGCCGAGCCCGGTCCGGCGCCCTGCACCACGTTGAAGACTCCGGGGGGAATCCCGGCTTCGTTGAACACCTCGCCAAGGAGGGCTGCGGTCGAGGGGGTTTCTTCGCTGGGTTTTGCCACGACGCAGTTTCCGGCCGCCAGCGCCGGTGCCACCTTCCAGGTGAGTAGCAGCAGGGGCAGGTTCCACGGTGAGATCACGCCGACCACCCCCAGGGGGCGCCGGATGGTGTAATTGAGGGCGCCGCGGCCGTCGGGAGTATCGGTCTCAAAGGCCGCGCTGTGCTGGCCGCGCATGAGGTTGGCAAAGAAGCGAAAGTTTGCGGCGCCGCGGGGGATGTCGATCCGAGAGGCAAAGCTGGCGGGCTTTCCGGTGTCGAGCATCTCGGCCCGCAGAAACTCGTCGAAGCGTGCGAGAATGCCGCTGGCGACGCGCTCCAGCGCGTCGAGGCGGGCGTTGAGGCTCATCTGGCCCCAGGGGCCCTTGAACGCGCGGCGAGCGGCTTCGACCGCGCGGTCGATATCCTCCGGGGAGCCTTCGGCGACCTGGCCAATAACCTTGCCGGTGGCCGGGTTGATGTTGGGGAAGTAGGAGCCCTGGAGAGGTTCGACGTACTGGCCGTCGATGAAATTGAGGATTTTTTTCACGTCGAAAACGCCTTCAAAAGCCTAAAATCAGGTCGAATTATTCGTCGAGTAAGCTCATCTGGCCCGGCGGTGCCTCTTTTTTACCGGCGCTCTCCCCGGAACTTTTGGCAGGTTTAGGTCGCGCTTTGTTGGGCCAGCCGCCCACCGGATGCAGGTCGCCGATGCGACTGAGGCGAAAGACCCGCTCATCGCGGCGCAAATGGCAGTAGGCGTGGAGGTAGGTTTCGGCCTCCAGGCTAATGGGGGTGATGCGTCGCTGAGTTAGTTCGCCGCGCCCCCGGCTGTAGTAATGCATCTCCAGGTCGACGCCGCCGTGAATGGCCCACCGAATCAGGTCGGTGCGGCTGGCCGCCGGGTTGAGCTCGCCGGGGTTCTCCGCGCGATCGGGGCTCCAGTCGGGGTCGATGGCGCTGCCGATCCACAGGAGGATCTCGTAGGCTTCGACCTCGATGTCCATGACCTCTTTGGCGCCGAAGGTGGCGAGCACCTTGCGCAACACCTGGTCCAGGGCCCGGGAGTTGACTCGGCTGGCGCCATGCTCGCGCAGGTTCTCCAGGAGCAGGCAGGCCAGGGCCACCGCGCCGCGCTCCTCGGCGGTGCGCAAGAGCACGTCGCCGGGGGCTTCGGGGAAGGTGAGCGGATCGTCTTCGTTATTTCGGGCTGACGCCCGTGCCAGCCGCTCGGCGATTCTGCCGCGGATGGTCGGGATTTGAATGGGTCCATCGCCCACAGCGCGACTCCTGGCTGGTGGGAGTGAGGGCCGGCGAACACGTCTGCCGACCGGAGCATGAGAGGCACTTTATCAGGGGTTGTCGTCTTCTTCGAGCGGCCCCGGGGCAGCTGAATCCTGTCCGCGGGCCAGGCGCTCGAACTCCTCTTCGAGCGAGGCCTCATCGGGGTCGATCAGGCCGCCCTGGCGAACCTGTTCGAGCAAGGCCTCAGCGCGCTCGACCTCGGCGCCATCGGGGCGACGGGCCTGACGGATAAGCAAACGTTTCTTGGCCTGAAGAAGTTCCAGCTCTTCGCGGGTCGCGTGGCCCCGGGCGCGCAGGGCATCGACGCGTTCGGTGGCCTGGGCGGCCAGCTCGGCGTGTCCCTTCTCTTGGGCCAGAACGACGCGGCGCTTCCAGGTGGCGAACTCGTCACGCAGTTGTTCGAGTTCGGCCTCCACGCGCTTCTCTTCGCGAATCAGGTAGGCCATCTCGGGGTGGTACGACGCATCCATAAGCTCTCCCTTGTCTCGCAGCCTGGCGAGCGTATTGCCAGAAAGTAAACACCGCGCCGGCTTGCGGTGGGGGGGCACATTGACTAAAAGGTCCGGCGCGCACGCCGGCGATGTCCGCGGGCGTTTAGCGTATGAGAATCCTGAGTAAAACACGTCCCTCGCACCGAAGAAACTATCATGAGCGTCTCCGCAGGCATTGTCGGACTCCCGAACGTGGGCAAGTCGACCATTTTTAATGCGCTGACCCGCGCCGAGGCGCAGTCGGCCAACTACCCCTTCTGCACGATTGATCCCAACGTGGGCATCGTGCCCGTGCCCGACGCCCGGCTCAAGACCATTGAGAAGTATGTGCCGGCCAACAAAATCATCCCGGCGGTGGTGGAGATCGTCGACATCGCCGGGCTGGTGCGCGGCGCCTCTCAGGGCGAGGGGCTGGGAAACAAGTTTTTAGCCAACATTCGAGAGGTCAACGCGATCCTGCACGTCGTGCGCTGCTTCGACGATGAGAACATTACCCACGTGGAGGGTGGTGTCGATCCGGTGCGTGATGTCGAGATCATTGAGACCGAGCTGATTCTGGCCGATATGCAGACGGTGGAGCGTCGCCTGGAGAAGGCCCGTCGCGCGGCCAAGGCCAATGACAAGACCGAGCGCGCGCGCGTGGAGGTCCTGGAGAAGGTCCTGGCCGAGCTCAACGAGGGCACCAGCGCGCGTGCCATCGAGCTGAGCGAGGAAGAGCTCAAGCTCACTCGCGACAGCCACCTGCTCACCGACAAGCCGGTGCTCTATGTGGCCAACGTCAGCGATGATGACCTGGAGGGCAACAACCCTCACGTGGGTCGCCTGCGCGAACTCGCTGCGTCGCAGGGGAGCGGCGTGGTCGTGGTCTGCGGTGCGATTGAGGCCGAGCTGGTAGAGCTGGAAGAAGAAGAGCAGATGGAGATGCTCCAGGGGCTGGGCATTGATGAGCCCGCGCTCAATGTGCTGATTCGGGCGACCTACAGTCTGCTCGGACTGCAGGCCTTCTTTACGGCTGGCGAGCAAGAGATCCGTGCCTGGACCATCCCGGTGGGAGCGACTGCGCCGCAGGCCGCGGGCGTGATCCATACCGACTTTGAAAAGCGCTTCATTCGCGCCGAGGTGTACACGGTCAACGACCTGGAGACCTACGGAGATGAGGCGGGGATTCGCGCTGCGGGCAAACTGCGCCTGGAAGGCAAAGAGTACGTGGTCGCCGATGGCGACATTCTGCACATTCGCCACAACGCGTGACGCCTTCCCACACCGCTGAACTCGCCGCCAGGCTTCGGGAGCTGGCGGCAGCCGATCACACCACGCGCCAGGATTTGCTGGCGCGTGGTGAACTTTTTGACGGCTATCATCCCGAGATGCGCGCGGTGCATGAAGCCAACGCCCGCGCGCTGATGGCGATCCTGGATGCCGACGGCTGGCCACGGGTCGATGAGGTTGGCGAGGAGGCCGCGTCAGCGGCCTTTCTGGTGGCCAGCAACGCCATCAGCTGCCCCGAGGTGCAGCAGCGAGCGCTGGCGTTGATGGAAGCGCTGCCTGCGGAGCAGGCGCGCCCGCGGGAGGTTGCCATGTTGGGTGACCGCATCCGTTTTAATCAGGGGCGCCCTCAGCGCTACGGCGCGATCATCGACTGGGATGACCAGGGGCGCCTGGGGCCGGGCCCGCTGGAGGATCCCGAAGGGGTGGAGGCTCGGCGCGCCCGGGTGGGGCTGGAGCCCTTGGCGCAGGTGATGACCCGTCTTCAGCGTCGTGCAGACGAAAAAGGCGACGAGCCGCCCGGAGATTGGGCGGCCCGTCGCCGTCAGATGCACGCTTTCTTTGTGAGCTGCGGCTACCGCGAGCCCTAGCAGATGGGCTTGCCGCAGTCGGCCATGTTCTCGTGCAGGCCTTCCAGCGTGTAGGCCGGCTTGCGACGGAAGTCGTGCGTGGCCTCAATGGCGCGTACGGTCCCGGATTTAGAGCGCATCACCAGGGAGTGGGTTTCGCAGCCGCCGGCGAAGAAGCGCACGCCGCGCAGGATGCTGCCCGAGGTCACCCCGGTGGCGGCGTACACGATCTCGCCATGGGCCAGATCGTGGATGCCCATGAGGGCCTCGATGTCGCGATCGCCCATGATGCGGCGAGCGCGCTGGCGCTCCTCATCTTTGTAGAACATCAGACGGCCCTGGATCTCGCCACCCAGGCATTGTAGGGCGGCCGCGGCCAGCACGCCCTCGGGGGCGCCGCCGATGCCAAACATGATGTCGATGCCACTCTCGGCGCGGCAGGTGGCGATGGCCGCGTCGACATCGCCATCTTCGATCAGGCGAATGCGGGCTCCGGCCTGCCGAATGGCGGCGATCAGGGCTTCGTGGCGCGGGCGGTCCAGGACCATGGCGGTGAGATCTTCAACCCGCACTCCGCGAACCTCGGCCAGGCGGTGGAGGTTCTCCTGTGGGGAGGCGTCGAGCTCAATGACGCCGCGGGCCTCCGGCCCTGCGGCGATCTTCTTCATGTAGATGTCGGGCGCGTTTAAGAAGCAGCCATGCGGTGCCATCGCGATGACCGCCAGCGCCCCCGGACGGCCGTAGGCGCAGAGGTTGGTGCCCTCCAGCGGATCCAGGGCGATGTCCATCTTCGGATCGCGTTCTGCGCGCCGCCCCACCTCTTCGCCGATGTAGAGCATGGGCGCTTCGTCGCGCTCGCCCTCTCCAATGACCACGGTGCCGTTGATATGCATCGTGTCAAACGCCGCGCGCATGGCGCTGACGGCCATCTGATCAGAGTAGGTCGGATCGCCCTGACCCATGGAACGGGCCGAGGCGATGGCGGCGGCTTCGGTGACGCGCACAAGTTCCAGCGCGAGGTTGCGATCATCCATAGGAGTCATAGGAGTCATCCTCAAAGTTGGGGTCGCCAGGGGGGCTTACCAGACGCCTTAAAAGCGCCGCTGCTGGTCCACGGTGCCACCTAATCTGGGCACAGCAGGCCCCAATGCCATAGCGAAGCCCGGGCCTTATTTAAAGTGCAAGCGGTCGGGCAGGGCTTCTTGCTGAAGCGTGCTGAGTTCGCCAATACCCTTTTCGGCCAGGTCCAGCAGCGCGTTGAGTTCGGCGCGGGTGAAGGTGGCTTCTTCGCCGGTGCCCTGAACCTCGATGAGACGACCGGAGCCGGTCATCACCACGTTGAGATCGACATCGGCGGCGGCGTCTTCGACGTAGGGAAGATCGAGCAGGGCGCGGCCTTCGAGCATCCCGCAGCTGATCGCGGCGACCGAGTCGGTCAGGGGAAGGGCGGCGATGACGCCCTCTTCGAGCAGCGTGTCACAGGCCAGCGCCAGCGCGACGTAGGCGCCGGTGATGCTGGCGGTGCGCGTGCCGCCGTCGGCCTGAAGCACGTCACAGTCCAGGTAGACGGTGCGCGGGCCGAGCTTTTCCAGGTCGGTGACCGCGCGCAGGCTGCGACCGATCAGGCGCTGAATCTCCTGGGTGCGGCCGCTCAAACCTCCCCGGCTCACCTCTCGCCGAAAGCGCGGCGAGGTGGCCCCGGGCAGCATGGAGTACTCGCCGGTGACCCAGCCGCGGGTGTTGCCCGGGCGGTCCATCCAGCGCGGTACGCGCTCGTCGACGCTGGCGGTGCACATCACGGTGGTGCGCCCAAAACGCACGAGCACCGAGGCCGCGGGCATCTCGGTGAAATGGGGCTGGATCGATACCGGACGAAGTTCATCGACGGCGCGGCCGTCAGAGCGGGCGGTCATGGGGAGCTCCTCTGCGCAGAGCGTGGAAGGGATAAAAAAGTGCCCGCGCGTGGCGGGCATCGGCAGCTGGCAGGTTCAGGGAGCTAGCACAGCTCTTAGGGCTGGTCGAGCACCCGGGCCATTTCGTCGTCGAAGGCATCAATGGCGTCGACCAACGCGTTGACCACCCGCTGACGGTGGGCGCGCTGCACCAGCTCCTGGCCTTCGCCGGGGTGGGTGAGAAAGCCGGCTTCCACCACCACTGCCGGCATATGCGCGCCGCGCAGCACGCCGAAGTTGGCCTGTTTGACGCCGCGATCGATGGAGTCCAGGTGGGTGCGAAAGCCATTTTGCACGCAGTGAGCCAGGTGCCCGCTGAGCTGGTGCTGGTGGGCTCGCATCAGATCGCGCTGAATGAAGATCAGGTCGTCGCCGTGCTGGCCCACCAGGCGGGCACCTTCCACCGGGGATTCCACCGCGCCGCCCTCGGCGCTGGCGAGCATCGGGCTCTGCTCCTGCTGCTCTCCTGGGGTGACTTCTTCGGGGGTTAAGAAGAAGGTCTCGTAGCCCAGCGCGCGGTTATGAACCGCGGCGTTGTAGTGCAGCGAGAGGAAGAGGTCGGCCTCGGCCAGGTTGGCCAGGTGCACGCGCTCCGAGAGTCCCATCGAGGTATCCCAGTAGCGGGTCATCACCACGCGCACCTCGGGGTAGCGGGCTTGAATGGCCTCCCGCAGGTGGTAGGCCAGCTCCAGGGTCAGGTGCTTTTCGCGGATGCCGGCCACGCCGATGGCCCCGTGGTTCTCCCCGCCGTGTCCCGGGTCGAGCACGATGGTGCGCACGCGCTCCAGCTCGGCCTGTTGCGGCGGCGGGGTGGTGCGATGGGCGGCCAGGCGGGCCTGATCGCGCAGCGCGACAACGCTGGAGAGATCGATGCCCCAGAGCGAGCCGGGGTGTGCGGCGGCAGGCTGGGCACCGAGTACAAGCGCCAGCCCACAGGCCAGCGCGCCGACAATGCTGGAGATCTTAAGGTTCACGTGCATGCTCCCTGAAAACGTCACCGTCCGTGGTTCCGAGTTTCGTGCAGGGCAGCGTAACAGTCTGTGCACAGAGCGCAAAAAAAAGGCGGCCCACTTTCAAGGGCCGCCTCACTCCCGCCGGGGAGTCGTACGTCGTATGCCGCGGGTGTGTTCGCCTCAGATCCGCAGGCGCAGCCCCAGGTTCACGTCGACGTTAATCGAGGTGTCGGGGAAGAGGACCATCACGTAGGTGTCGGTCACAAAGTCCAGATGCCCGGAGAGAGGCACGTAGAAGCCCCCGCCAAACCCGAAGTGGGCCCAGCCGGTGCGTACGGTGTCGCGGATGTAGCAGAAGGGCACGCCGGTGGACTCATCCTGGAAGATGTCGCGATTGTCGCAGACGCCATCGGAGCGCATCGCGTTGTGCTTAAGGCGCAACCAGTTGCGCACGCGCCCGATCCCCAGGCCCACCGAGGAGTAGAAGCGGGGAGCTCCCAGCGAGATGTCGCGCTGGTATTTGATGCCCAGCAGGCAGTCGCCGGGCAGGCCCAGCCCGAAACACTCTTCTTCGTGCTCCCAGAAGGGCGCGTCGGTGTCGATGCTGCCCTCGACCAGGGTGGAGAAATCCTGGGCCGGCGAGAACTGCCAGCGCCAGTAGGCCCCCACGCTGTTGCGTTCGGTGAGGCGCCAGCCCAGGTCGAGTTTGGCGTGGGCAAAGGCGGCGACAAAGCCTGGGGTGACCTCGCGATCGATCTGAGCGGTGGGAGTGGTGCCGCTGGTCAGAAAGCCCACGTCGGTGCCGCCGAGCAGCGTGGCGTAGAAGCCGCTTCCCAGTGCGTTCTCGTCGTCGGAAAGTTCCAGGGGCTCCTCATCAGCGGGCGTCACCTGCGCGACCGGGGCCGGGGAGGGCGCCGGGGCCTCGGTGCCACTGCCCATCACCGAGATGCGGTGAGGGTTGGTGGTGCGCCCGCTGCTAGCGACGACGTCGCCGGTGCGGTCGACGGCTTCGATGTAGTATTCGATCTGGCTGGTGCGCACGTGGCTGGCGTCCAGCGAGAAAGCAAAGCGGGTGTTGCTGGAGGGGGTCATCTCCGAGCGGGTGAAGTCGTCTTCACCGAAGCGGCGGTGATGCACAAAGACGCGAAAGACCGGCAGAGTCTCGTCGACGAAGGCCTCAAAGAGCACGGCCTGGCCGGCGTTGGCTCGCGCGATGGGGCGGTGCTCCATGGGCTGGTCGGCGTCGGGCTGGGCGTTCTGGTCATGCTGCGTCGGGGCGGGCTCGGGGGGCTTTGCTCGCCGGCGCGCACGTTCAAAAATCTGGCCGAGTTCGGGGGTCTCATACACCGGGAAGAGCACCGAGTTGGGGTCGGTTTCCAGCGCGGCAACAAAGGCCTCCTCGGTCATGGCTTCGTCGCGGGTGGCGGCAAAACGCACGATGCCCAGCATCACGTAGGCGCGGGCGACCGCCGGGGTGCGCAGGTTGTTGCGGGCGGCCACGACGACGGCTTCTTCGAGGGCCTGCTCGGCCTCCTCGATCATGAGCATGTCGTAGTCTTCCATGGCCTGGTCCAGCAGGGCGGAGACCTGCGAGTCGGCCGCGTCCTGCGCGTGAGCCGGGGCCGCAGCGCTCAGGCTGATGGCGCCCACGGTGGCGGTGGCCAGCAGGCCACAGGTCAGGAATGCACCGAGGCGGGCAGTGAAGGCGGGATAAACCATGGGAGTGTACCGGGTGTGGCGCGACCCGGCGGCCCGCTCCTGAGGAGCCGACCGCCGGGAGTGATTCAGCGGCTGGTGATGTGGATCTCGACGCGACGGTTATTAGCCCGTCCTTCTTCCGTCGAGTTGTCGTCGATGGGGCGAGTGAGGCCAAAGCCCACAGCTTCCATGCGCATCGCGTCGATTCCGCGCTCGATGAGGAAGGTGCGTACGCTGGCGGCACGATCCTGGCTCAGCTGCATGTTGTAGCTGGCGCGGCCGCGGCTGTCGGTGTGGCCTTCCACCCGGATGGTGATGTTCGGGTTGTCGCGCAGGATCTGGGCGACCTGGTTCAGCAGCGGGTAGCTCTGCGGCAGAATGTCGGCCTTGGCCGTGGCGAAGTACACGCGCTGGTTGAGGCGGATCTGGTCGCCTTCGACCTCGGCGAGCTTGGGCTCTTCGGGTTCGTCGACCGGGCAGCCGGCGTTTTCGATCGGACCGGGCTCAAAGGGACACTCGTCCAGGATGTTGGGGATGCCGTCGTTGTCGACGTCTTCGACCGGGCAGCCCGTCTCATCCTGGAAGCCGATGAACTCCACGGGTTGCGTGGGGCACTGGTCGTTGATGTTGAGGATGCCGTCGCCATCGAGGTCGAGCATCGGGCAGCCCTGCTGGCCGGAGAAGCCATCGACGTCGCCGGCGATGTCCGGGCAGAGGTCGTTGAGGTCGGCCACGCCGTCCTGGTCGTTATCGTTATCGGGGCAGCCGTCTTCGTCTTCGAAGCCATCGTAGTCTTCGGCCTGGAAGGCACAGCGATCGCGGGCGTCGGGGATGCCGTCGCCGTCGGCGTCGGTGGTGAAGTCGACCGGGGCTTCGACCACGTCGATGGTCTCGGCGACGTCGATGTCCAGGGCCAGGTCTTCGGGCAGGCACTCCTCGTAATCGGAGAGCTTGTCGGCCTTGCGGGAGTTCTCTTCGGCGAGCTTGAGGTGGCGATCGGCGCGGGTGAAGTCCCCGCGGCTAAGCTCGTAGAGGCCGAACTCTACCTGGGCCTGGGCAATCGCGATCTCCTCGGGCGCGCAGTTGTAGGCGCGCGGGTAGATCGACTCGTTGATGGCCTGGATCTCTTTGGCCTGACCACGCAGCTTGGCGCCGGTGGTGCAGCCAGTGGAGGAGGCCAGCATCATCACGCAGCTACCAAGGAGCAGGGCGAAACGCATCGTCGACTTCTGGGGGTTCATCGAGCACGACCTCGTTGGACCGGCGCCCCGCATGATGCATGTCCCTTAAAAGGTGGGTGAGCACCGGAGGGACAAAGAGCGAAACGGCCTAAAAACAACAGCCGGGCGCTCGCCAGAAAGGAGGCGACGCCCGCACACATTAAGAGCTCTTATTCAGCGTCAGTTACTTCGGCCGGCGCTTCTGCCGCCGGTGGAGGCGTTTTTTCGCGACCCAGCACCGGATGTCCGGGCCAGGGCGCCTCGCGCGCGTTGATCAGCGCCGTTTCCGCCGCTCGCCGCGCCTGGGTGGCGTAGTCGTAGGCGGCCTCAAATTGCGAGTAACCCCACTCTTCTTTGGCTTTGTAGAGGTAGTGGGAAGCGCTGGTGTACTCGTAGGGCGCGTGAATGTTGGCGTCGGCCACCCGCGCGCGTTCCAGGGCAACTTCCGCCTGGCTGATGCGGCTGGTCGCCTGGACAGGTCCACAACCCACAAGCAGCGCGGCCGCGCCGGCCATCAGAACCAGAGGGCGTGCTCGCCGCAGGCAGGCGATGAGCGCATCAGATCGAAGTGGGATCATAGCTCAGACAGTTGCTAAGGCGCGCCGCAGACAGGCCCCGAATGAAGTGGCGGGAGCCGGCGCAAATGCGGGTGCGCGATCAAGTAAACGGACGCTATTGCACTACCAAAGGGCTCGAATCAGTGTCAAGGCGGTGGTCCGGGTGACCGAGGGGTAGGCGGAGTGACCGGGGGGGCAGGCGGAGTGACCGGCGGGCCGTCGGGAAGTTGCGTGATAGACAGCCGCGTAGGTGCCGTGGTAGCCGGCTCGCGCTTAACTGCCTACATTGTGTACAGGGGATTGTTCGCTCTAAAGATTTTATGACTTTATAGATTGTGAGATGTTCATGTTTCGGTTGTTATGTTGTTTTTTTGTAGGTGTGTTTTGGGTGTCGTGTGCCACGGTAGCCTCAGAGCCCTCAACGGAAGATGATACGTCCCCGGACGCCGGGGAGGCACAGGTGGTTAATACAACGACGGGGCGAGAGGTGTTGCTTAATGCGAGCCTGAAGTATCATACGCCTGCGTTAAGGCAATGTTATGAGGCCTGGGTGGCGGCTCTAAATGAAGAGGACCGTCCGCGATACGGGGTTGTGCTTTATTATCGGGTGAATATCACGCGCGTCGGACGAGTGATCGCGCTGGAGCCGGTGTATCACACCGAGCGTTATCGTGACCTGCACCGCTGTGTTAGCGACAGGCTGAGTGAGGTCTGGGTTACTGCAGCAGGGGCCCAGGTCGATCAATTTCTGCCGGTGACGCTTCATTTTTCGAAGCGCAAGATTGGTGACGATACGTATTTGTCCCGATCGGATAGCTGGTTGGAAGATCAGTTGAGTCGTATTAAAGACAAAGAGAAAGATGCGGAGGCTTTTTGTCAGGTTTATCATGTTTATGAGGTGGTTATCAGGAGTCGCGACGGTTTTCTGGATTGTTACGACAAGAGAGTTGGTGATGTGTTGCCACCTTTTCCCTATGGTTACGTGGATGTGACTTTTCGAGTGCGGTTGGATGGGTCGACTTCCCATGGTCGCGCTTTTGGTGAAGAGGCGTTTGGTGAGGAGATGTTTCAGTGTATGGGGGAGGTGCTCTCGGAAATGCGTTTTGATGAACCCGAAGGCGGTATTTGTGTTATTAATTTTCCTCTGGCCTTTCAGGCAGTAGAAACTACGGGGGTTGTGCACGTGGAGGTCGATGATTGATATTCGAGGGGGGGGGCTGGCGGGGAGGGCGTTGTCGGACCCGGGGGCCGGAGACGGGGGGCGGCGGGAGGAGGGAAGGGCAGGAGTAGAGCGCGAACTTCGGGGCCTCCCGGTCGCGCAAAAGTTGCGCGGTACAGGCTGCGAAGGCTCCGGGGCGCGTTGGGGCGGCTCAAAACGCGCTGCGAAGCCTCAGTTGAGTGTCCGGGCGCCTCAAAAGGGGTTGCGAAGGCTCCGGGGAGTGCTTGGGGCCTGTTAAAGGCTCGGCGAAGCGTGAATCGAGGGTGTTTCAAACGCCAGGCCGGGCTCCAAAGGGTAAAGAGGTCGTGCTTTGCCGGCGAGGAGGTCGCTTAAGGCTTCGCCAGCACGTTTCAGGTGGACGAGGGGGCGCTTGAGGCTTCGCCGGCCGGTCTCTGGCTGACGAAGGGGGCGGATAAGGCTTCGGAAGCCAAAGTTCATTTTAAAATAGAGGCGCTTAAGCGCATGGCATAAGGGGGAGAGGCGATTCTTCGAAAACGCGGGGGGGGTCGCCCCCGGCTCGCCGCCAGAGCGCCAAGAGCGCCCCGGAGCTCGGCTCCGGGGCGCTCTTGGCTGCCCGGGCTGGCGAAGGCATCGCCGGCCCGCAGGCTTTGGGAAGGGAGGCGGGGAGTTCAGGCCTTCGGCTGGCTGATCTCAATGCCGGTGGCGGTGAACTCGTAGTTCTTCTGTTCGCCCTCGACCTTCTCGGCCGGCTCGCCAGTGGCTTCGGCCTGATCTTCGGCGTAGTGCTGGGCCATCTCTTCGCTGATGACGGTGGCCTGGAGGGTGCCTTCGACGATGACGTCGGCGCCGTCGGAGTTACGCGAGACAAAGAAGCCGTAGTCCTTCATGCGCACGCGCACCGGCTCCTCGACCTGGTCGGTGGTCAGGGTGAACCAGCAGCCCTTTTTCTTGCAGACCTGCTCGATCTTGGCGCTGACCTTGATCGGGCCTTCCGGGGCCGAGGTCAGGGCCTGGTCCAGGGGCAGGGGCTCGCTCTCCAGGGTGAAGGGGGCGCCAAAGTGGCGCGTCTCTCCGGGCTCCAGATCGCCGGGGAGCTCTTGTTTGGCCTGGGCCTGATCGTCGGCCGGGCCATCGGTGACTTCGGGCGCGGCTTCGGCGGTGGCGCCTTCGCCTTCCTCGGCCGCTTCGGCGCTGGCCTCGGGTTGGCCTTCGGTGGCGGTGGGTTCGGAGGAGTCGCAGGCCAGGGGGCTGGCGAGCAAGAGGATCAGCAGGAGGAGAAGAGGCCGCATCAGGGGGGCTCCGGGGTTGGGGGAGGGCGTGGCGCGCGCTAAACCAGGCGCGTTCGGTAAAATGAACGGCGGCAGTGTAGCAGGATGTTTGCCCAGCGCCAGTGGCCGGTGCGCTTGAATCTCTCGCGCTAACAGGGGTAGAAGCCACAGCGCTGAGATGGAGCGCTGCCCTTGAAGGGCGGTCAGGAGGCGAAGTGGACGAGCAACAAGAGAAGGCCATCGCGACGATGTGCCAGGAGATGGGGCTGGCCATTGGCGGTGTACGCCGCCGGGGAGCCGTGTTGGTGCTGGAGCCGGCCGAGGGCGGGAGTCTCCCGGACGCCGAGCGTCTGGGGGCGATCGCCCGGGCGCTTTCGGAGCAGGGCTACCGCTATGTGACCCTGGACCTGGCCGGTTTTGAAACCCGGGAGGTACGCGATGCGTGAGCAGGAATCGACCTACCGGCTCTCGCCAGAGCTGGCCGCCCGGCGCGCGGCGATCGAGGCTGAGATGGCCGAGCTCGGGCAGCTGGTGGTGGCGTTTAGCGGCGGGGTGGACTCGGCGGTGGTCGCCGCGCTGGCCACCGGGGTGCTTGGTGAGCGGGCGATGGCGGTGACGGCGGTCAGCGAGACGCTGGCCGGTCGCGAGCTGGAGGAGGCCCGGGAGCTTGCCGCCGAGATCGGGATTCGCCACGAGCTGATCGAGTTCAGCGAGCTCGACGACGAGCGTTTTCGGGAGAACACGCCCTCGCGCTGCTTCTTCTGTCAGTCGATGCGCTTTGATGAGATCGCCAAGATCGCCGCCTCGCTCGATTGTGAGATGCTGGCCTCGGGGACCAACGCCTCCGACCTGGGGGATCATCGCCCCGGGCTCAAGGCGATGGCCGCGCGCAAGGTCTACCAGCCCTTGCTCGCCCACGGGGTGCATAAGGACGAGGTGCGCGAGCTGGCCCGGGCGCTCGGATTGAGCGTGTGGGATAAGCCGGCCAAGGCCTGCCTCTCGTCGCGGATTCCGCACGGCCTGGAGGTGACCCGCGAGCGTCTACGCCGCGTGGAGCGGGCCGAGGAGGTGTTGCACGCGCTGGAGTTTCGGCAGTTTCGGGTGCGGGCGCACGGGGAGCTGGCCCGGGTGGAGATCGCCGCCGACGAGCTGGCGCGCGCGCTGGAGCCCGGGGCCTTGCAGCGCATCGCCACCGGGGTGCGTCAGGCCGGCTTTGAAGAGGTAACCCTGGATTTGATGGGCTTCCGATCCGGGAGTCTCAACCCTGTGAAGGAGCGCAACAGATGAGCGAGGTGGTACGAGAGCTTCTGCGAGCCTACCGCGATGGTGAGGTCGCTGAAGACGAGGTGGTCGATCGACTGGTGCAACATCCTTTCGAGGAGCACCTCATCGGGCGTTTTGATCACATGCGCGAGGCACGCACCGGGATTCCGGAGGCGATTTTAGCCGAGGGTAAAGATCCGGTGGCCGTGGCCGCGATCGTGGAACGCTACGCCCGGGAGGGCCGTCAGCTGATCGCCACGCGCGTGACCGAACCGGTGTTGCGCGCGCTGGAGCCGCAGCTGGGAGGATTGCAGCATTATAAGGTAGCGCGCATCGTCTCGACCCTGCCGGCGCAGATCGAGGAGGCCCGCGCCGAGGTCTGCGTGATCAGCGCCGGGGCGCTGGATCGACCGGTGGCCGAAGAGGTCGCCGTGACCAGTCGCCTGCTGGGCAACCCCACCCGGGAGATCTTTGATGTGGGCGTGGCCGGGCTCAATCGCCTGATGGGCGAGCTTCAGACCATTGAGAAGAGCGGCATTCTGGTGGTGGTCGCCGGCATGGACGGCGCGCTGCCCAGCGTGATCGGGGGGCTGGCCTCCCAGCCGGTGATCGCGGTGCCCACCAGCGTGGGATACGGGGCTAGTTTTAAGGGGGTGGCCGCGCTTCTGACCATGCTCAACGCGTGTTCGCCGGGGACCGGCGTGATGAACATCGACAATGGATTCGGGGCCGCGGTGCTGGCCACCAAGATCAATCAATTCGGGATGCGACGCATCCAGAGCATGAGGGAGCAGTCATGACGACGCATCTTCACCTGGACCTTTTGGGCGGGTTGGCCGGCGATATGTTTCTGGCGGCCGCCATCGACGCGGGCCTCGTGGATGTCGCTCGCCTGGAGGCGGCGCTGGGCACCCTGGGGCTGGGCGCGGTGCGCGTGCATCAGGAGCGCGTGGTGCGCGGCGCCATCGAGGGCGTGCACGTGCGCTTTGAGGGCTGGGACCCGGCGATGGAGAGCGATCACCGCCACTTAAGCACCATCGAGGCGATGATCGCCGAGAGCGGCCTGAGCGCCGGGGTGAAGGCGCGCGCCACCGAGATGTTTCGCACGCTCGGGCGCGCCGAGGCCACGGTGCACGGCATCGAGCTGGAGCGGGTGCACTTCCATGAAGTGGGGGCGGTTGACTCGATCCTCGATTTTGTGGCGGCCGCCTGGGTGATGGAGGAGGTCGACGCGACTTACTCTTTTGGGGCGATCCCGGCGGGCAGCGGCACCATCGAGACCGCTCACGGCACGATCCCGGTGCCGGCGCCGGCGACGGCCAAACTTCTGGAGGGGTTTGAGATCACCCACCGGGACGTGGCCACCGAGTTTGTGACCCCGACCGGAGCGGCGATTCTGGCGACGGTGGCCTCGCGGCCCGGCACGCGGCAGGGGCGGCTTAAAGCCAGCGGGTTTGGCTGTGGCACCCGCGATTTCGGCTCGCACTCCAACGTGGTGCGCCTGGTGGTCCTGGAGCAGGGCGCGTCGCCGGCCGGTGAGCCCTGGGAGCGCGACGAGGTCGTGCAGCTGGTCTGCGAGATCGACGACCTTCAGCCCGAGCTGATGGCGTCGGTGGAGGCCACGCTCTTTGAGGCCGGCGCGCTCGACGTGGTGCGGGAGCCGGTGCTGATGAAGAAGGGCCGTCATGGCGAGCGCCTCTCGGTGCTGTGCGAGGCCGGGCGCCAGGAGGCGCTCCTGAAGGCGATCTTCGTGCACACCACGACCTTCGGGGTGCGGGTGCTGCCGATGGCCCGGGTCAAGCTGCGCCGCACTCGCTGCGAGGTCTCCACCGCTTTTGGTGAGGTGCACGTGAAGGTGGGCTGGCTCGGCAACGAGGCGATCAAGGCGACTCCCGAGTACGAAGAGTGTCGGGCCCTGGCCGAGCAGCACGGGGTCTCGGTGCACCGGGTGTACCTGGCAGCCCAGGAGGCCGGCCGCGCGCTGCTAGAGGCCGAAAACGCCTGACGAGGCGATCAGGGCGATCGCCTCGTGGCGTGGTGTTGGGCGGCTATCGGGGCGGCGAAGCCCCGATATTCCGCGAAAATTCGATGAATCCACTTGAGCTGTTGAAACACCTCAAACCTCATGGTAGGTAGCGCTCCCAACGGAGGGTCCGGTGTCGTGAGACCTCGGGAAACTCCAGAGAATCGGGAGTTTAGGCCATGTGTGAGTACAAGAGGTCTGGCGCTCGTTGGGAGCCGTACCCGTTCCGGGTGCGGAAAAAGTGACCACACAATGCAGGAAACGACGATGTCGAAGCGAAATCTGTTGACGGTGATGTTCTGTGCGATGGCGCTGGCTATTGCGCCTCTTACTGCCTGCGGCGGGGCGGAAGACCCGAGCGGCGATGACAAGGTTGAGGATACCGGGACCCCCGATGAGGACACCGGGACCCCCGACGAGGACACCGGGACCCCCGACGAGGACACCGGCCCCGATGAGGATACCGGCACCCCCGACACCGACGTGCAGCCGGGCTCCTGCGTCAAGAACTCCCTCTTCGTCGGGCAGGTCGGTGACTTCGAAAACGACGTCCACAGCGGTGGCGTGCCCTCGACCACGGTTCAGCTTGAGGATGCCGGCCTGGGAGCCTACCTCGACCTGCTCGAGCCGACGGCGACCGAGCCGGAAAGCCCCGAGTCGGCATTGATCACGCTGGATCCCCCTGTGGTCGTCACCGGCGCGACCGTCATCGCCACCACCCATGCTGACTACGGTCAGAAGCGCTTCTGGGTGCAGGACGCCAATGGCGTGGCGCAGTTCTTCCTGAATGAACCCATCGCCGAGCCGATTCTGGTGGGGCAGAAGGTCAACTTTACCCTCGAGTCGTATCAGTACTACGGCGGTCAGGAGCAGATTAAGTCGGTAAGCGGCTTTGAGATCGTCAGCACGGATAACGAAGTGCCCTTCGTCGACCTGGACGGCGAACTGACCATGGATCACTACCAGAAGCTGGTGCGCGTGGGTGGTGAGCTGGTCGGTGCCCCCACCGAGTGCGGTGGTTCCAGCAAGTGCTACACCATGGTCTACGGTGAGAACGATGAGTTCTCCTTGACCCTGCGTTCCGCCTCGAACTTCCTGGCCGAGGGCGATTGCGTGACCTTCATGGGACCGGCTTTCGCACACCCGCATCCCTACGATGCGCGCTACGTGGAAGATCCGGCGGCTACCCCGCAGCCCTCGGCGCAGCTTGATACGATCAACTACGGTTGGCACTTCAATCCGCCGAGCTTCGAAGACTGATCGCCTTCGACGAGCCGGCCGCCCCCTTAAGGGGGAGGCCGGCTCGTCGTCTTTTGGCTCCTGTTCTGGGGGCCAACGCGAACCGAAAGACTCTTCTTTTCTTCCCGAGATACGATGATGACGCGAAGCCGAAGTACGGGCTCTCGCCAGCTGCCGGTGGGTGCGCTTGTCGCGCTGACGCTGGTGGGCGCCACTGCGTGTGTGGAGCCTCAGCTGGGTGAAGATCCGGCCGACTACTTCTCCGATGGCGAGTACGGGCAGGTCCAGGACCCGATCGCTTTCTCGACGACGCCCTACGATTTCACCGGCGAAGTGCCGATCGAAGATGTCAAAGCCCTCTACCCCGACGAGGTGGTGTGGTTCGGGTTCAGCCCCGGCGAGCCCTACCCGGTCTCGGGAGACTGCGATCCGGAGCGGGATTGGGATCAGACCGTTCCGGCCACGCTCAACGAGCTCCCGGCGGTGATCGAAGGCGTGGTGACCACGCACCCCCGTTATTTCCAGAAGGTCACGGTGTGCGGGATCGAGCAGCGCTACTACGGCAGCTACACCCTTGAGGACGCCAGCGGCGGGATCCTGGTGCTCAAAGACTCGCGTCTGGCCGAGTTTGATATCGGCGATCGGGTCCGCATCAAAGTCCGCGGCATCATGAAAAACTTCGATTCCCTGGCGGTCCTCTCCTACAGCGAGGAAGAGGTGATCAACCGCCCCGACGAGCGCATTCCGGTGCACTTTGAGGAGGTGGAACGCCACTTTAGCGCCAGCGAAGATGTCTACCAGGTGCGCCGGGTGACCGGCCGCGTGGTGCTGGAGCCGACGAATCAGAACTTCAACGAGATGCGGCTGCAGTCGTTGGAGGATCCGAGCGTGGAATGGCTGGTCAGCCTCGACGCCGAGCTGGGTCGCCGCGGCGTGGGCCCGAAACTCGGGGAAGTCGTGCAGGTGACGGCCCCGGTGATCAACAGCTTCGGGGTACGCCTCCTGATTACGGCCCTGGGCCAGCTGGAGCGCATCGAAGAGTAAACAGGCGCTCTCCTACACCGAATCCTTAGAAATTGTCTCGCCGGAGACCCTCGCCCGCGATGCGAAGGTCTGGCGCAGTAAAGTCCGAGCAAAAGACGAGAAGAAGATGAAGATCAATGCAGGTCGCGCGGGTGCGTGGATGTTGTTGGGTGCAATGGTGGTGCCGTCGACGGCGCTGGCTCAGGAACTCTCTCCGGAAGAGGCGGTCAGCACCGGTAAGGTGCAGGCTCCCGAAATCGCCCCGGTTGAGGTGGAAGAAGAAGAGGATGAGCGCCTGGAGTGGGATTTCCGTCTGACCAGCGAAGTGCACTCCTCGGATAACGCCGGGTTCCGTCAGCTGGACGAAGAAAACGGCAACCAGGAGCGCATCGAGACCGACGATCGCCACACCTTCGCCTACACCTCGATCGCGCTCGGCGCGAACTACCGGGTGCTCGACGATACTCGCCTCAACTTCAGCGCGAGCCACTCCGGGCTCTGGGGCAGCGACCAGATCGGTGGCACCAACGAGTACGGCGGGTTCTTCTACGTCTACGACCTCAACGTGGACTGGACCGCGGTGGACGTGGACGGCTTTGAGCTCAGCGCGAAGTTCGGTCGCCAGGCCCACACCATCGGTGGCACCCCGCGTGACTACTTCTTGCGCGACAACGTCGACGGTCTGACGCTGACCCTGGACATGGAAGAGGCCGGTCGGGTTCGCATCCTGGCCTTTGACCTCTACGCCTCCCAGGGACGCCCGGATACGGTGAGCTTCCTGCAGTGGCACTCCGGTCGCGACCTCGTCTACAACATGCGCGGTGAGACCAACACCTTCCGCTACGGCGGGGTCTACGAGAACACCGACCTGGTCGAGGGCCTGGAGGCGCGCGCCTTTGGTTACTTCGCCTCGATCGGCGGCGCGGGAACCGGCGCCGACCGCACCCACGAGGGGACGCTGGGGAACTTCTCGGATAACGACTTCTCGTGGCTGGCCGGTGCCCGCGCGAGCTACTTCCTGGAACTCGATACCGCGCGTCTGGGCGTCTATGGCGAGTACGCCTACTCGGGTGGCATCGACCGCAAAGAGGTCAACATCGGCGTGCACGACGTGGCCATCGACGGTCAGGCCTTTGGCGCCGGCTTGAGCGGCGACATGGACCTGGGTCCGGCCGGCCTCTCGCTGGCGCTGCAGTACTTCCGCGCCGACGGCGCGCAGTACGGCGCCGACGGCCTGCAGTACAACCACGGCTTTGTCTCGATGGGCGGCTCCTACGCCGGCGGCCTGAACATGGGCCGGTACAACGGCTGGCGCCCCTCGGCGTACGTCAGCCGCGACGGCATCGCTCATGGCGAGCATGACATCCGCCGCGAAGGCGGCACCCAGATCCTGCACGCCGGCCTGGGCGCGACCCTGGAGCAGGGCCTTCGCCTGGACCTGGGCGCCTGGATGTACCAGGACACCGGCTCGACCAACCTTGATTTTGACCGTCTGGACGCCGCCGGCGACCGTCTTCCCTCGGGCTACTCGCGTGACCAGCTCGAAGCGCAGCAGCGCCTGGGCAAGTCGCTGGGAACCGAACTCAACGCGAGCCTGAGCTACCAGGCCAACGACGCGCTCTCGCTCTACGGTGTCGGCGGCATCTTCCTGCCGGGTGAGTTCTACGAGATCGAGATCACCCGCAACGCCGGTAGCGCCCGCGGTAGCGTGGACAACCTCCAGCAGTTCTGGGCTGTCTCGGCCGGTGCGACTCTGGTCTTCTGAGACCGCGTCGACGATAGGTGTGGGTTGAGATTTGGAGCGGCGCCTTCTGGCGCCAGGGAGAGAAGATGAGAGCGCGATGGTTAACAGCGGGGCTGCTGGTGGCAGCCGCCGCAGGGTGTGTAGACACCTCCGACCCGGGGGCCTCCTCCGAGCAGGTGCTCTACCGCTGGGAGACCGATGGCGAGCCGACCACCGGTGAGCGCGGCAACATGTTGGTCAACGAGATCAACTGGGCCGGGAGCGTCTCCGACGATAAGTCCTACGACCCGGACGACGTCTTTATTGAGCTGCTCAACAAGAACCCCCGGCCGGTCAATGTCTCGGGCTGGAACCTGGAGATCGGCGGCGATTACTCGCGCAGCTTCCGTCTGCCGCAGATGGAAGAGCCGATTCAGCCTAACGATTTCTTTGTGATCGCGGCCAAAGCCGACGGCGCCTTTGGGGCCGAGGCGGATGTGATCCTCGAAGGGCTGAAGCTGGGTAAGCGCGCGGTGTACGTGAACCTGCGCGACGCTGACCGCCGCCTGATGGATTCGGGTGGCTCCCGCGAGGAGTACATCTTTGCCGGGAGCTACGACCTGGTGACGACGCGCTCGATGGAGCGCACCCAGGTGCTCTTTGGCAACCGCGGCAACCAGGACCGGGCCTGGACCTCGAACATCGATGATGTGATGGGCACCGGCGGCGAGCGCAAGATCGCCCAGGGTTGGCGCACCTACACGATGGCCAGTCCGGGGCAGGCCAACAGCGCCGACTACACCGGCAGCAACACCAGCGGGGGCTTTGAGTGATGAGAGCGAAGATGCGACGCACAATCCCCTATCTTACGCCCCTGGCGCTGGCCGGTGTGCTGGCGCTGGCGGCGCCCACCACGACCACCGACTGGGTGGAGCCGGCTCAGGCTCAGAGCGAGGACTACGAGGGCTGGTTCACCTACGTGGACTACTACGTGGGCGACGACGTGCAGGCTGACGTCATCGCCGGGATGGTCCGGGACATCGACCAGGCCACCGAGCAGGTGGAGGCGGCCTTCGGCATGCTGGAGAAGCCGGCCATCGTCGACGCCCTGGAAGCCGCGGCGGCCCGCGGGGTCGCGGTGCGCGTGGTCAGCGACAACGAGAGCAGCTCGGTCAGCGGTATTCAGGCCCTTTTGAGCAATCCGGACATCGACACGGTGCTGGGCGATGGGCCGATCTCCTATCTGCCCGACCCCACGCTGACCACGGTGCTGGGCTATTGCGACGAGCATGGCTCGGGCGATTACATCTGGTGCACCGCGGCCAGTGGCGTGCCCAGCAATAACGACAACATGGTCAATCGGCCTGGCGCCTATAACGTGATGAGTCACAGCTTCGTGGTGGTCGACACCACGACGGTGTGGAACGTCAGCGCGCCGATCAACGACGCGCAGCCGATGTGGCTGGCGTTTCGGGCGATGAGCGAAGACCTGGCGCGCAGCTTCCGCCGGGAGTTCAATCAGATGCACGGCGGGGTCTTCTCGACCACGCTCAGCGTGTACAACGGCCCGCTCAAGTCGATCACCCAGAACGTGACCCTGCGCCAGACCAACCGCGGTCAGATGCGGGTGACCTTTAACCCCCAGGAACGCCTGGTTAAGAACATCATCGACGAAGTCTACCGCGCCAAAGGCTCGGTGTGGTTGATGACCAACGACCTGCAAAACGGCGACCTGCTCAAAGCGTTGCGTTACAAGCGCGACAACGGGTTCGATGTGCGGGTGCTGGTGGGTTCGACCCAGGGCACTTCGGTGGACGCCGAGCTGGACGCCATCGGGGCGGTGCGTGCGCCGGCGTCGATGGGACAGCTGCCGACCTTCATTATCAACGACGCCGGTCGCGGCAGGGACGGGCGCAACCACCCGCGGCTGGTGCAGATGCTCAGCCATAACCTGTGGGAAGGTGCCCCCCTCAACGTGATCAGCCGCGTGCCCAACGACCGGGTGCTCGTCTACAAGTCGGACACCTTCGTCGACGGGGCGATGTGGGAAATCGTGGAGTTCGGCTCCGATCGCTACGACGCGGTGGAGAGCTTTGTGGACGCCTGGCAGCAGCTCTGGAGTGAGGCTCAGTGATGGAAACGACGACCAACGTTTTTGAGCAATCTGGCCGGGAGCACACGATGATGACCCGAGGTATGGCAAGCGTGGCGCGGACTCTGGTGCTGGCGGCGCTGGCGCTGGCCGCCGCGGCCTGCGGACTCGACGATCCGGGCGATCTCGAAACTCTGGAGACCCCCAGCGTCGAGGTCTTCTTCAACTCGCCGGGATATACCCGGGGGAGTGAGTTCAACCGCAAGCCCAGCGAATTCATCACCGAGCGCATCGACGCGGCGCGGGTCTCGGTGGATGCGGCGGTGTACGGCTTTAACAAGCAGAACATCGTCGATGCCCTGGTGCGAGCCCACTACCGCGGGGTGCGCGTGCGCCTGGTGGCCGACGCTGGCGAGTACAGCCGCGGGTCCTACGGCTACGACATTATGGAGCAGCACAAGGTGCCGATTCAGACCGGCAACCAGTTCCATATCATGCACGACAAGTTCTTCGTGGTGGACAACCGCTTTGTGTTTGTCGGGACCGGGAACATCTCCAACTCCGAGTTCACCCGCAACAACAACAACTGGGTGTGGTTCGATAACGTCGAGCATGCCGAACTCTATACCGCGGAGTTCGAGCAAATGTTTGACGGACGCTTCTCGGCGGCCAAGCACCCGACCACGCTCCCCAACGTCTTCCAGATCGGGGATACCGAGGTCGAAGTGCTCTTCTCGCCACAGGACGACGCGATGGGCAAGATCCTGGAAGAACTCAAGAATGTGGAGAGCTCGATCTACTTCACGATCTTTGCGTTCACCAAAGACCAGGTCGCCAGCGAGTTCATCGCCCGTCATAAAGAGTTTGAGCGTTTCAACGCCGAAAATGGCTTCGATGATCTCTCCCCGCTGGAGCGCCCCAAGGGCGTGGTAGGCGTGCTGGACCGCTCGCAGCTGCACGGTAACGGGCAGTACCACCAGGGCTACCGCCTGGCCGCCAACGGCATCCCGATGCGGCTGGATGGCAACGAGAACTCCCGTCTCCCCGGCGACTACCAGGCCGGCGGTGGCCGTCTGCACGCCAAGACGATGATTCTGGATGCCGGCACCCCCAACGCCCGGGTGATCACCGGGAGCTTTAACTGGTCCTCGGCCGCCACGATCTCCAACGATGAGATCCTGATCGTGCTGCGTGGCGAGCGCATCACCAACCAGTACCTGGAGGAGTTCCACAACATCTGGCGCAACGGCAAAGACATCTCCACGGCCATGTGCAACCTGATGGTCAACAACGATGAGCTGCGCTGCGATGATGAGGTTCAGCCCGGTGATGTGGTCTTCAGTGAGGTGCACTTCGACGGCTGGAACGGGGAGCGCGATCCCTCCGACCACAACTGCGGCGGCGGAAGCGATCTAGACTGCCGTCGTCGGGTGACCAACGACCAGTTTATCGAGCTCTACAACACCACCGATAAGCCGATTAACCTCTCGATGTGGACGTTGAGCAACGGTCAGGATGTCACCATGGGCTTTACGCCCGGCACCGTGATCGATCCCGGGGAGTACTTCCTGGTGCTCGACCACAACACGGTGCCCCTCTCCGAGCGCGATCCCCAGCGTGGCGAGCACGCCTTTACCAACCCGGACTTCGTGCTCAACACGGCCAACGACCCGCGTTTCCGTCGTCTGAACCTCAAGGCCGCGTCGATGCAGCTGGAGCTGCGCAATACGCGGCAGGTGGTCGTGGACCGCGCCGGCGATGGCAGCCCGGCGTACTTCGGCGGGCGCCAGGGCGATACCAACTACTCGATGGAGCGCATCATCGACAGCAATGGTTCGGTGGGCGCCGGCGATCAGCGAGGCAGCTGGAAGCAGTGCTCGGCCACCGAAGGTGGTGTCAACGTCAATGAAGCGTTCCGCAGCTTCATCTTCGCCACCCCTGGTGAGGCCAACTCTCCCTGATTTGTGTGGGATTGATGGATGGTGTGTGGGGGCTATCCGGCCCCCGAGCATGGCTTGCTAAGTGATGGATGCAGGCTGAAATGCCCACCATGCTGGACTGGTCGAGATGCATGGATCTGGATCGTTAAAAGGGAGGCCCGCGCCTGTAGCGCGGGCCTCCCTTTTTTTTGGTCCCCGAGTGAAGTAGAACACAGCACGATGTGCCGGACGGGCGGTCTGTCCGGGCAAGAGCAGGAACTTCAGGCGTAGGGATGTCGATGTCGTACGTGGTGTTGGCCAGAAAGTGGCGCCCCGAGCATTTCGAAGAGGTCGTGGGCCAGGGGCATGTGGCCCGCACGCTCAAGAACGCGATCGAGCAGGACCGGGTGCACCATGCGTACCTCTTCTGCGGCGCGCGCGGGGTGGGCAAGACCTCCACGGCCCGCATTCTGGCCAAGGCGCTCAACTGCCACCAGGGGCCCACGGCCACGCCCTGTTATCAGTGCCCATCGTGCCTGGAGATCTCCAGGGGGCAGTCGGTGGATGTCTTTGAGATCGACGGCGCGTCGAACCGGGGCATCAACGAGATCCGCGAGCTGCGCGAGGGGGTGCGCTACGCCCCGAGCCGCGACCGCAACAAGATCTACATCATCGACGAAGTGCACATGCTTACCACCGAGGCCTTCAACGCGCTGTTGAAGACTCTTGAGGAGCCCCCGCCCCACGCGCGCTTTATCTTTGCGACGACCGAGCCGCAGAAGATTCCGGTGACGATTTTGAGTCGTTGCCAGCGTTTTGATTTCAAGCGCATCGGGCAGAACGATATCGTCGAGCACCTGGAGCATCTGTGCCGCCATGAGGGGATCGACGCCGAGCGGGCCGCGCTGCAGATCGTGGCACGTCAGGCCGCCGGCGGGATGCGCGACGCGCTGAGCCTGCTCGATCAGATCATCAGTTTTTCGGGGAAGACGATTCGGGAGGCCGAGATCGCCGAGGTGCTCGGCGTGGCCAACCGTCGCCATCTCTTCGACCTCTCGGAGGCGGTGCTGGCCGGCGACGCCGAGCGCGCGCTGGTGGTGGTCGATGAGGTGAACCGCTACGGCTACGATCTGCAGCAATTTGCCTCGGAGCTGGTCACGCATTTCCGCGATCTGATGGTGACCGCGGTGGTGCAGGACCCGGAGAAGGTCACCGAGCTCACCGAGAGTGAGCTGGCGATCGCCCGGCGCCAGATTGAGGGCAAGGCCCAGGAGCTCTTGCACCGCTGCTTCAGCGTGATGGTGGAGGGCGCGCAGAAGATGCACCGCTCTCCCTACCCCCGGCTCATCTTTGAGATGACCCTGGTGCGTCTGGCGGCGCTGGAGCCGATGGTGGGGCTGGATCTCTTGATCGACCGGTTGAGTCTGCTCGAAGAGGCGCTCTCGGAGGATATCGGCGGGGAGATCGCCTGGCCGGAGCGGCCCGCGGCGCCCGCGGCGCCCGCGCTTTCGGCACCGGGAGCGGCAGAAAAAAAAACTCTGAGCCCGGCTGAATCCGAGCCCGGCGACCCGGCCGAGGACGCCCGTAAGGCCGAAGAAGCCCGTAAGGCCGAGGAAGCGCGAAAGGCCGAAGAAGCCCGTAAGGCCGAAGAAGCCCGTAAGGCCGAGGAAGCCCGCAAGGCGGAAGAAGCCCGTAAGGCTGAAGAAGCCCGTAAGGCGGAAGAAGCGCGAAAGGCCGAGGAAGAGCGAAAGGCCGAAGAAGCGCGTAAGGCGGAAGAAGCGCGAAAGGCTGAAGAGGCTCGTAAGGCTGAAGAAGCCCGTAAGGCTGAAGAGGCTCGTAAGGCCGAGGAGGCGCGAAAGGCCCAAGAGGCGGCGCGGGCATCGGCGCCGACGACGGACGCCGAGGGCTGGTCGGTGGACGGCTACGAAGCGCTGATGCGTCCCGAGGATGAGGCGTCGTTTGAGGAGCCCGCACCTTCTCCCGAGCCCGCACCTTCTCCCGAGCTAGCCGCGCCTCCCGAGCCCGCACCTACTCCCGAGCTAGCCGCGCCTCCCGAGCCCGCACCTTCTCCCGAGCTAGCCGCGCCTCCCGAGCCTGCACCTTCTCCCGAGCCTGCACCTTCTCCCGAGCCTGCACCTGCTCCCGAGCCTGCACCTTCTCCCGAGCCTGCACCTGCTCCCGAGCTGGCGGCGCCGGAGCCTTCGGACGCGGACACCGCTGTGGCCGAGGCGCCCCGGCCGCCGAAGTCCCGGGTTCCCGTGCCCCTGGCCCGGGTCGACCTCTCGGAGATCGCGGTGCCCGATGTCTCCGGGCTGGAGTCGGCCCGGGATCGCTGGAAGGCGGTGGTGGAGTTTCTGCGCAAGGGCAACGCCCCGGTGGCCGCGGCCTGCGAATACGCCTATGTGCAGCGCTTTGACGAGGGGCAGGTCCATCTGAGCTTTACCCAGAAGTTTGTCGACATCGCCCAGGAAGACGCCCGCAAGGCGGCGATCGAGACGGCGGTGGCGCGCATCTTCGGGGCGAGCTGGAAGGTGATCATCGAGAGGATCGAGGCCGAGGCGACCGCCGGGGTCACGAACCTGGCCGAGGAGCGCGAAGAGGATATCCGCCGCCGGCGCGCCGCGCTGGTCGAAGACGTGCGCACCGACCCGGTGGTGGCTCAGGCCCAGTCGCTCTTCGGGGCCTCGGATGTGCGGGTGAGTGTGAAGCTCTTTGATGAATGAGGTTCCGGCGTCAGAAGTGCAGGCGCAGGCTCAGCCCCAGACTCCGGGGCTGAGCCGGCCAGGGCCCCGGCCCCGCGGCGCGCTCCAGCTGCAGGCTCTGCTGGAGTTGAAGGTTGTAGCGGCGCACGCCCTGGTAGCTGGTGAGCAGCCCGCCCCCGTAGGCCACGCCGGCCACCCCGGCCCCCAGGCCGATCAGATCGCCGCGATCGAGCAGGAGCCCGTAGCCGATAAAGAGCCCGCCAAAGACCATCAGGGAGAGGGCCACGGTGCCCAGGGCGTACTGCTCCACATAAAAGTTCCCCAGCCCGGGCAAAAGCAGCGTGTAGAGCGCGGCGCGGGTGTGGCTGAGCTTGCTCTCCTCGTAGATACGTCGGCGGTGGTCGGCATTAAAAAAGGTCGAGCGTGGGGCGTCTGCGGCCGCGGCCGGCTCCGGGGCGCCGGGCTCGGCGGCCTCTCCCGCGGCGAGCTGGGCCGCTACCGGCACCGCGTCGCCCTCGGCGTCTGGCGCGCTGGTCTGCTGGGCCCGCGCGCTGAAAGGGAGCAAGATAAAGAGAGCAAAGAGCAGGCCCGTGGCCCAGATCGAAGGTCGCATCGCGTTTGTCCTGATGCAGAGCGGCATGGGTGATGAGGCTGGGATTGTTGACACAAGCCGGGGTTATGCCACAACCACCCCTGTCGATCGACCCGAGATAAGAGGCGAGATGAGCGCGCAAGAGAGAGCAACCGAGGCGGCAAAGCCGATGGATGAAGCGTCGGTGAAGCAGGCCGGACGGGGCTTTTTGATCATTACCGCAGCCAAGGTCTGGTTCCTGGTGACCAGCGCGGTGATTCAGCTGGGGCTGCCGATCATGCTGGGCAGCGCCGAGGCCTTTGGGGTCTTTAAGATCATCACCGAGTCGATCGGGCTCATTAACATGGTGATGATCACCGGGACGCTCAACGCGGTGAGCAAGCTGGTGAGCGAGCAGCCCGATCAGGCCGGGCGCCTGGTCAACATGGCCGTGCGCATGCAGCTGATGCTCGGGGTGCCGGTGGCCGCGCTCTACGCGCTGGGGGCCCCCTGGATCGCCGCCAGTTTTAATGACGCGAGTCTGACGCCCCTGCTGCGTCTGTCGGCGTTGATCATCTTGTTCTACGCCTTCTACGCGATCTTCGTGGGCTACTTTAACGGGCTCAAGGAGTTCGCCCGTCAGGCCAGCCTGGATTTCGGGTTCTCCACGCTGAAGATGCTCGGGATCGTGGGCCTGGTGCTCCTGGGCTTCGGGGTGGCCGGGGCGGTGGCCGGGTTTGTGGGGGCGGCCGGCATCATCTGCACGGTGGCCGGGATCTGGCTCTTTCGCCGCGAGCGCGTCCGGCGGGCGCAGGGCCTGGCCAGCCCGACCCTGGATAAGGCCCAGACGCGCCAGGCCTTTAAGCGCCTGCTCAATTATCTGGTCCTGATCATGCTCTACACCTTCGCGCTCAACGGGTTGATGCGCGCGGACTTCTTTGTGCTCAAGGCCATCGCCTCCGGGGTGCCCGAGCACTTAAGCGGGATGGAGTCGCTCTTCTCGCTGATGAGCAACAAGTTCGCCGGGTTCTACGGCGCGGTGCTCAACGTGGCGCGCATCCCCTATCAGGGCGTGATCGCGGTGACCTTTGTGATTTTCCCGATGATCAGCCAGGCGACCTTCAGCGAGGACACCGGGCAGACCCGGGCCTATGTGCGCAGCACGCTGCGCTACTGCTCGATGTTGATCGCGGCGGTGGCGATGGTGCTGGCGTTTAACGCCGACTCGATCATCGGGGCGCTCTACTCCTCGGACTATCAGGCGGCGTCGGTGGCGCTCTCGATCCTGAGCGTGTCGATCATCTTCTTTGCGCTCTTTTATGTGGCCACGACGATGATCATCGGCTCGGGGCACCCGCTGGCGGCGGTGGTGATCATGGGGGCCTCGCTGGCGCTGAGCGCGGTGCTCAACTACGTGTTTCTGACGCGCACCCACGCCGAGGTCATGGCCGCTATGAGCCCGGTGGTACCGGTGGCGCCCACCGGCGATGCGCTCTCGGTGGTCTCGGCGGCCGCCGCCCAGGCCGAGGCTTCGGCGAATTTTGCGGCGCCCTTTTTGCTGCGGGCGCCCGACTACATGCAGTCGGCGGCCATCGCCACCACGATCGCGATGGTGCTCGGATGCCTGCTCTCGGTGGGCTGGCTCTGGCGGACCTTCGGGGCGGCGCCGCCCTGGGCCACGCTGGGACGTCTGGTGCTGGCCGCCGGGGTGCTCTGGGGCATCGATCTGGTGATGCCCCTGCCGGTGAGCCTGGTCGCCGAGCAGGGCAAGGTCGTGTACCTGGCCATGGTCGTGGGCAAGATGGCTTCGATGGGGGTGGCGCTGCTGGCCACGCTCTTTTTCACCCGGGAGTTCACGGCGACGGATATGGCGCGGCTCAAGGCCGTGATCAGCAAAAAGAAGGGGAAAGCATGAGCAAGGTGAGCGGCAGGTGGGCGGCCCCGGCTAAGGCGGGGGCCGGAGTGCGGGTGTGGATGTGGGCGCTGGCGCTGGTGATGCTTCTGGCCGGGGGGCTGCCCCTGGTCACCGGGTGCTCGGCCGCCCAGACCCGGGAGAAGCCCGGTGACCCGGTCGCGCTGGAGATGAGCGCGCGCAACTTTCATAAAAACCTGCGCTGGGCCCGCTACGAAGAGGCCTCTCAGGCCGTGCACGAGGCCGCGCGGGAGGCCTTTCTGGGCCGCTACGAAGAGCTCGGGGAGGATTTTCGGGTGGTGGATCTGGCCCTGCGCAAGGTGGAGTTCTCCGACGACGGGTTTGAGGCCCTGATCGAGGTGGAGCAAGAGTGGTACGAGCTGCCCGAGACCACCGTGCGTCAGGAGCGTTTTGTGGAGCGCTGGGTCTCCGAGGAGGGGCGGTGGTGGATGCGCGAGCGCCTGCCCCGCGACGAGCACCGCGCCCGCGAGAAGGAGAAGCGCGAGGCCCCGCAAGAGGACACCGCCGCCCAGGATGGGCCGGCGCCAGACGCCGCGCTGTGAGCCCTCGCCAGGGGCCTGGCGAGGCATCAGGAAGGGATGAGTCGGGGATGTGATGAGTCATTTGCCGCCGGGACAGGTCGGGTTTCTGGAACAGGTCCAGTTCTTTTTTACCGAGCTCAGCGGGCGCACCTTTTTGCTGGGGCCCCGCGATCTGGCCTACCTCCAGGAGTTGCAGGAGGCCGGGGTGGCGGCCCGGGCCGTCTGTCGGGGGATCGACGAGGCGTTTCGGGCCTATGGCGAGCGCGATAAGCCGCGCTCGGTGCGCCAGTGCGGCCCCTTTATCGAGGCCGAGGCCCGGGCGCTCGGGGAGCGCAGCCTGGGCACTCACGCCCGCACCGACGCGTATGAGAGCCCCGGCGCCGCGACGCCCCGGGACACCGCCCCGGCGCCGTCTGAGGCCCCTGAGGCCTCGGTGGCCGAGGCGCCGGCGACCCCGGAGCTTCTGCGCGAGGCCCTGGCGGCGATCGAGGCCGCCGGCCGGCAGGCCGACGAAGAGCGCTGGCGAGAGGCCTACCGCCAGGGCTGGCGCGCCGCGCGGCGCCTGCTCGACGAGCAGGGGGCCTTTGGCTTTGAGGAGCTGGAGGCCACCGACGTGGCCCTGATCGAGGCCTACCTCGACGCGCTGGGTGAGCAGGAACGCCTCGAACTCGAAGACGCCATCGCCCTCCAGACCTCCAACGCCCTCGACGCCATGAGCCCCCGGGCTCGCCGCGAGCACCTCTGGGCCAGGCGCCGACAGGAGCTCTTGAGGCGCCACGGGCTGGTGGACCTCTTGCGCATCCTCAGCCGTTGAGTGGGCCGCTGGAGCCCGGGCTCTGGCCGTGTTAGGTTGCCGGCTCGTTCTCGTAAAACTCTCTTTGATGTGTGACTTCTGACTCCCCGGAGGGACCCATGCCTATTTTTCAAATGATCGCCAACAAACTCACCGAGCGCCGCTTCGGCAAACTGACCCAGGAGCAGAACGAGGCGCTGATCGAGACCCTGGTCGCCACCAAGGTGATCGACGGCAAAATCATGCCCGAAGAGGAGCGCGAGCTCGTCGAGGCGATCGGGATGTTGAAATGGCAGGGCGCCTTTGAGGCCGATACCTTCGTGCAAAACGCGGTGGCCGGTGCCCGCAGCCTTGAGCCCACCCCGGCGGTGCTCGCGGAGCTCTTCGGGGCGCTGGGCGCCCGGCTCGGCGACGACTGGCTGCGCGAAGAAGCCTATTACCTCTCCTCGCTGGTCGCCCTCTCCGATCAGGAGGTCCACGAGGATGAGCGCGTGCTCCTGCAGCAGATGGTGCAGTCCTTCGGTATCAGCGCGGAGAAGCAGTCGCTGATCATCCGCAAGATTACCCGGGAAGAAGCGTTCTGAGGCGCTTCGCCCCCCTCAGGACGACGCTGGCGGCGTCGTCCGGGATTCGCACGGCTTCATCCCTGCCTCCTTGCCATCGGCCGCCCTGAGGGGGGCGGTTGGCGTTGGGGGGGGAAGGGAAAGAGTGCCCTGGGAGATAGCCCGGGGCGCTTTTTTTTTGTTCGGGGCTTGGGCTCGGGCTCGGGCTCGGGCTCGTGCTCGTGCTCGTGCTCGTTCTCGACCTCGTGCTCGTGCTCGGGCTCGTGCTCGACCTCGGTCTCGACCTCGACCTCGACCTCGACCTCGTGCTCGATCTCGTGCTCGTGCTCGTGCTCGTGCTCGTGCTCGACCTGGTGCTCGTGCTCGTGCTCGTGCTCGACCTCGGTCTCGACCTCGACCTCGACCTCGACCTCGTGCTCGACCTCGACCTCGTGCTCGTACTCGTGCTGGTGCTCGACCTCGTTCTCGTTCTCGTTCTC